>JAIMJQ010000016.1 GCA_020693165.1 Xanthomonas sp.
TCTTGAGATAAATGGGATTTACCGACTGTCGACGGGACGTAGTGGGACGGGTCGAAAGTGAAGAACCTTCGCAAGGGCGAAACACAAAAAGCCCCGAACTTCTGTCGTGAAGTTGCGGGGCTGGAGTCTACGCGAAGGCGACGAAAACGGCCGCCGGGCGTCAGCAGTTGATGCGGTAGATCAGTTCGCCGCGCGGCTTCTCTCGGCCTGCCTTGCCGATGGTGTAGCGGAGTGAGGTTTCGACGACGGGGAAGCGGGCGAAGATGCGGCGCATCTCGGGGTGGTCGTTGATGCTCAGGAGCGCCTTGCCCTGCAGCTTGCCGAGCAGCTCGGCCATCTGTTCGTACTGGCTGAGATCGAACGGGACGCCGTAGCCGGCGGTTTCCCAGTACGGTGGGTCGAGGTAGAACAAGGTGTGCTGGCGGTCGTAGCGCTGCAGGCAATTGGCCCAAGGGAGCGACTCGAGGTAAACGTCCGACAGGCGCAAGTGCACCATCGAGAGTTCCTCCTCGATTCGGAGCAAGCTGAACGAATGCGACGACGTCGTCGCATAGCCGAAGGTCCTGCCTTCGACCTTGGCGCCGAAGCACAGGCGCTGCAGGTAGTAGAAACGGGCGGCGCGCTGGATGTCGGTGAGGGTGCGCGGGTCCTGCAGCTTGGCCCACTCGAACATCTTTCGTGAGGCCAGCGACCACCGGAACTGGCGGACGAACTCATCAAGGTGGTGGGCAACGCAGCGGTAGAGCGTGATCAGGTCGTTGTTGATGTCGTTGAGGACTTCGACCTTGGCTGGCTCGGGCCGGGAAAAGAACAGGCCGGCGCCACCGGCGAAGGCTTCGACGTAGCACTCGTGGGCCGGGAACAGCGGAAGGATGATCTTGGCGAGGCGGCGTTTGCCACCTGGCCACGGGATGAGCGGCTTGGGCTGCATTTTGGGTGATCCTGGGATAGCCTGAGCTCGCCCGTGCACGGGTGGGGAGCCCTGGTCTGATTCACCGCTCAAACGGTGGAAAGGGGCTCGCGTTGCGGCTGCAACCGCGGCGCGGGCGCTCCTCTTCTCTATTTCCCAGTATTGCGGCGGACGTCTGCCGCAGGCTTGTGACGCAGGTCAGAGGGCTCGACGGTCACCACCGAGCCCTCTTTTACGTTCAGCCAGAGATCGCCCTTGATGCCGATCCGCATGTTCGGGAATCGCTGGATCAGCGCGGCGTTCTCGGGTGAAACCATCTCTTCCAGGATGGCTTTCACGTCGATGCCGTAGTGGCGCTCCAGGTACCGGACGATCGCGTGCTCGGTGACGTGGACACCGCGGATGCGTCGACGCTCGGTGCTCATGAGAACAACTCCGGCTGTTCGGGCGCGCCGATCTTCTCGATGCGCTTGATGACACGGTAGATGTAGGAGTCGCTGAGCTTGTAGCGACGCACCAGGTCGACGATTGGGGCGCCAGCACGGTAGTCGGCGTAGAGCTTGCGATCGCGCGCGGGAATGAGGTTTTCGATGGTGCGGCGGACGTAGATCGTGGAGCCGGCGAACTCGCGCCAGGTGTCGATCAGGCAGGCTTCCGCGATG
Source organism: Xanthomonas sp. (assembly GCA_020693165.1). Classification (GTDB taxonomy): domain Bacteria; phylum Pseudomonadota; class Gammaproteobacteria; order Xanthomonadales; family SZUA-5; genus JADKFD01. Next base: position 1,573 of record JAIMJQ010000016.1, read on the forward strand.
TCCTTGGCCTCTTCGTCGTCGATGCAGACGCGGCGATCCAGCAGCGAGCGCGTCAGCAGCGCGACCGCTTCATGGAGCACTCCGTGGGCATCTACGACGCGGTCGCTCATCGGTGTGACGTCTGCCGCTTGGGCTTGACCGGCTGGCGATCAACCGCATCAACGGCGATGCCCAGACGCAGGCACCACTGGATCAAGTACTCCGCGACGCGGTGGCGCATTGGCGCCGGCAGCATCTCGGGCGCGCCCTCGCCCACGTCATCCGGTGTTGCCTGTCCCCAGTGGCGGATCCACGCGCGCAATGCGGCCGGTGAGCGGTCCTGAATTGCGCCGTGGCGCGCCAGCAGGCCCCACAGGGCATAGATCAGGCGGACTTGCGGCGGCGCCTTGCGGACGCGCTCAGGGCTTGGCGCCTGGCGAGGTTTCCAGCCGCGGGAGATAAAGTGCTGCAGCACCTGGTTGCGCTCGTGCGCGTCGAGCTCGCTGGCGCTGCGCTTGCGCGTCAGCGTGAACAGCATTTCGCGGTACGTATCGTCGTCGAGCGCCAACTGCTGCTTGGCAATGTGGATCTGGGCAAGATCCCGGGCCCGGAGTGTCTTGGCGGTCATAGTGGGTCGCTCATTCGTAGCCCGTAACGCACGCAACCGACTTTGATGGTGGCGTTGTATTCAACGTCGGCATCCGTAAGCCACGCGTCCAGTCTTTCTTCGCTGAACTCGTAAGCCTTGTTCAACAGGTCGCCCACCATGCCGAGCACTACCGGCTTGGCCTCGCCGTTCACCACGATCTCGACGTCGGCATCCAGCGGCACCAGCGGATGCCGCAGGAGCGCGAGCAATTCGCGGTAGCGCAGCTGGCTCATCACAGAACCTCTTCCAGCTCCGTCGCAAACGGCTCGACGACGAAGTCTTCCTTCTGGCCGACGGTGATGCCGGGGATCGTCTTGGCGGTATCGACGTCGCGCAGCAGGGCTTCCTTGTCGATCTCTTCCTTCGGGCGGACGAATCTGGCAGCCAGGCCGAGGGACTTGATGATGCCGATGACGGCGTCGACGCCGCGGACGGTGATCGAGGGCGGGCGCATGCGCCACTTGATCTCGCCGGTGGCGAAGCGGTGGAACTTGACCTTGCCGTCACCGGTCAGGCGCACACGGTTTGCCTCGCAAAAGACCTGGACGCCCTTGGTGAGCGACGAGATCTGATCCGCGTGGGGCTTGGCCTGGAGCTCATAAGCGGCTTTGCGCTGCGCCAGGTCATCGTTCATCGCGGTCTCGATGATGGTGCGTTCGCGCTGGTGCTCGCCGATCCGCGCGATGAAGTGCGCGCACTCGTCGTGGGATTGCGGCACCGGGAACTGGACGGCGTCGGCTTTCAGCTTCTTGGCCTTGGACATGGGTTTCTCTCAGTCAGATTGGGGTTCAAGGGGAATGCGCAGCTGTCCGGCGAGATCCGGCAGCGCGACCTTGCGCATAGCGGCGACCTGGCGCAGGCCGGTCATGCCGCGGTCAAACAGGAATCGGCAGGTGATCAGCAGCTCCTTGTCGTTGGCTGCCATGAAGTAGCCGCGGTCTGGTGTCGCGCACACGTGGTGGCCGCGCATGCGCAAGTCGGTGACCAGGTGGCGCAGTTCGCGCTCGGAGATCAGGTCCATGCCGGCTACGCGGTTGACGGCGACGGTCAGGTCCTTGGCACTCAGGCCTTGCGGCGCGCCGATGTGCGACGACAGAACGGCGAGCAAAAGGTGGTGCTGGCGCTTGAGCAATGGCAGCGGGTGGGTCACCGTCCGAACTCCTTATTTAATGCGGCGATGCGGTCTTTGCAGGTCGGCTCATCAATGAGCCCCAGGCGCCGATCCGATTGCAGCTGGCTGAAACGCTCCTGGTACTGGGCGCGCAGATCAGCTGCCTTGTTGCGATCGCCCGAGCGCAGGGCGGTTTCGACCTCGCGTTCCTGCTTCGCAGCGCCGCGCTGGGCGTGGGCGGCGACGATCTCCAGCAGATAGCCGTGGGTCTTCAGCGGCAGCTCCAGCTTTCCGGAGTCGCGCTGCTCCACCATCGTGCGCAGGGCCATCACCCACAGATCGCGCGGCGCCGGGATTTCAGCGCCACGCCGCAGCACCACCTGGCCTTCGATCTGCGGGGCAATCTCAGCCAGCAGGCGCTCGGCGCGGTCCATCGACAGCGCTTTCTTCGCTGGCTTGAACATCCCGAGGTAGTGCCCCAGCAGGCGGCCCAGATCGCCGGAGATCGACATCGCGTGATGCAAAGAGCCGCGCGCGCCAGCAAGCTCGAGCGCGGACGCCAACTCGAACTGACCCTGGCAATGTGGGCAGGTGAGCCTCATCGCGGCCCGCCGATAGCTTTCTGCGACACGCCAACACCACGATCCAGGCGCGCTTTGCTTCCGTGCGCGCGTCCCATCGCGTGATCGTTGTGCATCAACGCCTTGGACGCGGCTGAACTCCGCGCGCTGAAAACTTGCGTGCGGGCCAGCGGATACGTCCGGGCTATCAACGCCGATGCCTTCGCGCGATCATCGTCGGTCATGTCCCAGGCGCTGAGCACACCGGCGACGCCCTTTGCCCAGCCGATGCCGAACATGTCGCCACGGGCCAGCCTGTTCTTGGCGACACGCACGCGGTTCAGATGAGTCCGGCGATCGCGTTCGAGCTGTCGTAGCAACACGGTGAAGGCGTACTCGGCGATCTGTGCGCGCCATGCCGGGCCGAAAAAAAGCACGCGCCAGGCATGGTTTCCGCTCAGTAGCTGCATCACACCGAATGCCGCGCAGACGCTGTCGGCGAGGATCAGCGCATACACGGCGGGCTTGGCGCCGCGCCGCGCTGCGGTAGATACCTCCACCGTGTCGTCGGGCTGCGTCTCGTGCAGTTCCTGCTCGTCGATCGCGTGCTGACGCATCAATGCCTGTGCCTGACGCATCGCGGCTGCGGCTTCGTGCATGTTGCTGCTCTTGCCCAGGCGCAACAGCTTCTTGACCTTATCCCTCGCCTGATCTCGCGTCATGCCGCCGTCTCCAGCGTCGCCCGATCCACCGCCCCAATCGTCCAGAGCGCATTGGAGTACTCCGAGTCGGTGTCCTCATTGGCCTGCATGTCCCTGGCCCACTGCGAGCGGCTCTTGAAGCGCGTCGGGCGCGGCAGCACGCCGGCTTCCACCACCTTCGCGGCCTCTTCGCGCAGGGTCTTGGTGACCCACTTGGCGGCGTCCGCGGGCGTGACGCCTTCTCGGCGCATGCAGCCGCGGAACATCTTGAGGATGCGATCGGACAAGGCCGGCCGCAGTTCGACCAGTCGCAACAGCAGTGGCGGCAGCGGGGTTTCGCTCATGACGGCACCTTCGCCACGCGTTGGAACCGCTCGATCCAGCGCAGTTCGACGCGCTGGGCGCGGTGGCGTACGACGCGGATTTCTTCGACGCTGCGGCCGATGGTGGTGCGCGAGAAAAGCTCGGCCGTTTCAGCGAGTTGCGTGCCTTCTGCCGGCGGGGAAATCCACACGACGGCAGTGGTGGCCTCGATCTGCATCGACGACACATCGAAGCGCCCGAGCTTCGCGAACGCGCCGAGTGCGGCTTCGACCTGGAACAGCCGGACAACTACTGATTGGGGTGTCATCTCAGACCTCCCGTACCAGGTCTGCCGTGACGGTGGAAAAGCCCAGCTCCACCGCCGAATTCATCGCGCGGACCACGACGTTGTGGACGTTGAGCGGGAAGCTGTGATCCTCGGGCGTGCGGCTGCCCTGGCGGGTGAGCAGCAGGCGCTGGCGGATGGCGTCGAGTGCGGCCGGATCGAAGACGGTCTCGATCGAGCGGCCCTTGTCCATGACGCGCTTGAGCTTGTGCTCGACGTAGGCGCGGACGTCGTCGCCAAGCGGGCGCAGGGTGGCGATCTCGCAACGACGGATGACCTCTCGCGCCTGCGGGTTGCGGCGCTCGTCGAGCACGTGGGCAAGCTCGGTCTGGCCGATCAGGATGATGCCGATCAGCTTCTTGAAGCCGTCCTCGATCTCCCAGAAGCGCTTCAGGTACTTCAGCGTCGACACATTCAGATCGTGCGCTTCTTCGATCAGCAGCACGTGGCCGTTGCCGGCCTGGGCGCTCTCGGCCAGGGCGCGCTGCACCTGGCGTGCGACAGCTTCCAAGCTGGACTTCGGGCGCTCCACGCTGATGTCGGCCAGGATGGCCTGGCAGATGTGGTGCGCGCTGAGCTGGCGCTTGTCCGTGGTCTGCGGCTGCACCACCGCGATGCGTTCCTCACTGCGGCGCAGGCGTTCGACCAGGTCGCGGCGGAGCACGCTCTTGCCGGCTCCGGATTCGCCGACAACGGCCAGGAATCCGCCGTGCTTGGCGGCGTAGTACATGGCCTCGCGCACGTAGCGTGCATCGCGCGAGAGGTACACATCCTGGGTGCCCTGGACGTCGTCCAGGAAGGGGTGGCGGAACAGGCCAAAGTGGCGACGAGCAGCTTCTGATAGCATTTCAGGCTCCGGAATGTGGTTGTCATAGATCGCGGCGCCGCCCTGCTCGGGAATGGACGCAACGGTTTCGTTTCGGGGACGGGAGCCCGAGGTGGCAGCCTCGGGTTCCCACAGTCCGGCAGTGCTGATGCCCTTCGCCGAGATGGCGGATTCGATCAACAACTTCAGGCGGTCCGGATCGAATCCGGCAGGCCAGATGCCGTTGCGCGCCAGGTAGTACAGGCTGGTGCGGCTGATGGGATTGCCCAGGCGCTGGTGGCGCACGTCGGCGCACACGCGACAGAGCTGCAGCGCGGAAAGGCGCGCATCACGCATCGCTTGCTTGAGGCCGATCGGAGATTGGCCGAGTTGGTCGGGGCGGCGGCTCATTGCAGCACCTTCCGCGCCACTTTGCGTGGCGGGTAGGCTTCGTCGAGTTCCGCCACGATCGCATCTGACTGGTCGACGACGCGTTCCAGCTCTACAGAAACGTACTGGTCAAGGTCCTCCCAGTCGCATGAGAGCGCTTGGAGCTTGCGCTTGATCGTGGCCAGTGAGCGCTTCGTGCGGTTGATCAGGGCTCGGTCGCTCACGACACACGCTCCGCGATGGAGGCCGCATTGCGGTCCACTTCGACGCCGATCTCTTCGGCAATGATGTGCAGATACGTATGCAGCGCAGCAATCCGCTGCTTCGCGAGCACCACATCAACGCGCACCAGATCGCCGGAGCGCTGGCCTACGTATTCGTCGATCGCGTCCATCGCCGCAACGGCGACGGGCAGATCGAGGTCATCGGGGTTGAACCGCTTGGTAGCGGGTTTTGCATTGTGGTCGGGCATGGTCGGTTACCTGACGATTGCGAGTCGCGGACGTTCCTCCTGGATGGGCTGCGACAAGCGGTTGACGATGTCCTGGAGATCCGTCTCCGGGACGCCTTGCGGGTACCACTGGCTGATCTGCTCGCGCTCGGCGGGCGTGATCGCGCGGCCGAGCCACTCGCGCAGGTTGCGCAGTGCCTCGACCAGTGAAAGGGGCTTGACCTCGATCTGCACCGGGTTGGGCACGTGCAGTTCGGTACCGCGACGGACGATGTGCGAGGGCGCCTGGGCGGCTGCTTCGCGTACGTCCTTGAAGGGGTCGATGGCTCCGCCGAATGCCGGCGCGCCCTTGGCGCGCAGCTTCTCGGCCTCGGCTACGTCACGCGTGCCATAGGCCGCTTCGGCCTGTGCCTTGCGGGCTTCGTCGGATACGGTGTCGGCCTTGCGCTTGTAGGCCTCGCCGAACACCGGCGCCGTGATGTCGAACCCGCCTGCATTGGTCTGGACGGGCTCGCACTCGATGTAACGGGTTCGGCCTTCTGCATCCTGCTGCACCACGCAGATCGCGGGAGCGCGGTAGGCGTGAACCACCACCTGGACCTTGTCGCCCACGCGGATGTTGGGCACGTGCTCGACGGAGTACTCCGCGCTGCCGTGGCCTTTGACGGCGAACTGGACCTTCAGATCGCCGCGTACCAGGCGCTCTTCGGGCCGGCTGGTCAGCAGGTTGCGGCACACCGCTTCTTCAGGGCGCGTGCGCAGTTGCGTCTGCAGAATCGTTTGCCACAGGCCGTAGCGCGTGTGTTGGTGGCGGGTGTGCTCTTGCGTGGCGTTGAGCCACACAAGCCAGTCGGCCAGGTCTGCATTGAGTTCCTCAACGGAAGGCACCTTCTTGAATCGCAGGCGCCCTTCGAATCGAACCTCCACCAGGTTGTTGCCCTGCTCAACGCTGCCTTTGGCGCGCGAGTTGCCCGGTGTATGTGCCCAATGCCGCACCAGCAGCGCGGTCAGCAGCTGCTGAATGCCGTGACTGGTATTGGCGCTGCCGGCATCCCACACCAGGCAGTGCGGCACGCCACGCATGATGTGGCGGGTGTCCGACGGCGCCATCGCATCCATGAGGAAGCGGAACAGCGTCTCCTGGCTCTCGCCGGAGGCTTCGTAGTAGCGCGCGTAGAGCGCGCCGGTGTAGTGGTCGACGGCCACGTAGCGCCACACGCGCAGCGGCGTGAAGCGCGCCACCTCGGCCGGCTTGTTCTTGTAGTACTTCTTCTCGTCGAGCACGCGCACGCCATCGCGCTGGGAGTAGTACACGACGCACAGCGACGGGTCGACTTGCCAGACGTGGTTGGGGTGCAGGCTCTGCATCTGCACGTGCGGTGCGGGTTGGCTGACCTGGCTTCGGTGCAAGCCATGCAGCTGGAACAAGCGCGAGGCAGTCGCCGCGGAGATATCGACCGACAGCGTGCCGTTGGAGCGAGACATCGAGATCACGTCGTCCAGGGTGCCGACCCACTTGCCGTTCATGCGGCGCTCGTCAGCCCACATCGCCGACAGTTGAACGAGTTCGTTGTAGGGGACGCAGCTGTCGCCCTTGTCAGTGCGCTGCTTACGGCCACTGGTCCAGCCGATGGCACGCAATTTTCGATAGAGCGTGGGAGCTGAGCAGCCGAGCCACTGAATGGCCTCGGAGACAATGTCGTCCTTGCCGCCGTGGCCTGCGTTACGCAGGCGATCAGCGTACAGACGCAGCATGTCCAGCTCTGCCAGCTCCCCGGCGTGCATGCATTACTCCCCGAGCAGCCCGGCGACGTCGTGGATGCGGCTTGCAAGCGGCGTTGCAAAGCCGGCAATGCACTCTTCGATATCGGCTGGGATCGACTCGCCGGCTTCATCAAACACCGCGCGGGCGGAAAGGACAGACGACTTGAAGCGATGCATCGCGCCAGACATCTCGACAATCGCCTTTGAGGCGTCGAGCAGAATTTCGCTGGCGCGTTCGTGCGCGGAGGTCTTGCCCCAATAGCGCAGCTTGCGGTCCAGTTCGTTGATCTTCTGGTCTTTCGCTGCGACGATCTCGTCGTGGGTGTCTGCTTCGGACTTCAACTTCGACAGGCGGGCCTTGAGTTCCTTGCGCGGCATGCGCTCCAGCGCATCCAGTTCGCCACTCTCGATGCTTCCGTCGAGCGTATCGTCGTCCAGGTGTGTCAGTTCCAGCAGGAACGCGACCGACTTGTTCTGCGCGAACACCTTGCGCTTCTCGCCACTGAACTTGCGCCAAAGCTGCATGTAGCGCTGCGCGTTGCGGGCGCCCAGGCCGAGATCGCCAAGGATGGTGAGAAATGAGCCTTCCGGCTCGTTGGCTTTGATGTCGCAGAGCGCGGCGCCAAGCATCAGGTAGCTGCCGGCGATGGTGCGCATCGACGACAAGCAGACCTGGAGGCGGTCATCCAGCGTGTAGGGCGTCAGCTCACCCTGTTGCTGCTGTGCCTCAAAGGCAGCGAGCTCGGTGCGCTTGTGCAAGTCATCGGGCGTGGACGCGCTCGCGAAGTTGCCGTCGATGGTTGCGGGTGCGATTTCCTGGCGGGGCATGGTGTGTTCTCAGTTGGGTTGACGGGAGTAGCGTTGGCGGATCTCGGAGTGGCGCGCTTCGATGCGCGCCATGCCCTGTTCGTGGGCCATCGCGATCTGGACCAGCTTCGGGCTCAGGCACCAGTTGCCGTTCTCCAGGCGCTCGACCAGGCCGGCGTGGCGCAGGTTGCGCAGGTCGTTGTGCACCTTGCTGCCTGCCCACTTGCCGGCCTTGCAGATGGCGCCCTGAGCCAGCCCGTCCATCTCTTTGCCGGCGAGCATGAAAAGGATGGTCGCGATGCGCTGCTGGGCGTCGTTGACGCGGTAGGTGTCGCCGAGGTCAGACATGGTCTTGCTCCAGTGGCAATTCAGGGGCGAAGTGGCGCTCCACCTCGGCACGCTCAGCAGCTAGGCGTTCCAGCGCCACTGTGAGGGCGGCGTGGGTGTCGTCTGCCGCCGTGCGGCCGGCGGCGAAGGCGATCAGCGCGCCAACGGCTGCGGTGCAGGCTTCCTGCACGGCCTGGATATCGCCGGGCTGCGCATTGCGACCGCTGGGCAGATCGATCAGCAGCTTATGAGCGCTGGCGGCAATGAAGCGGGTGACGTACTCGCAGCCGCAGGCGAACTCGAAGGGCCGGATCATTCGCGCCGGAATCGAGCCGTCCTGCATCCACTTGTAGAGCACCCAGTGACTGGGCTGGCCCATACGGTCGGCGATGCGCTCCACCGACAGGTTGGCCGTCTCGCGGGCGTAGGTCAGGCACAGCTCCATTGCCTGCGGCAGCGAGTTGGCGCGCAGGCCTTTCCAGTTCCGGCGCGGTTTTGGAGTCGGCGCTTTCGGGGCCGATCCAATTACGGCGGGTTTATGCCCTTGCGAATGCACTTCATCAGGGCCGAAACTTGCCGCATTGCGATGAGATGGATTGGACATGAGGAATCAGCGCCCAAACCGGCCGTGGCTGCGGGCCGAGTCGATCAGCCCGGCGACCAACGCCGAGGCAAAGATCGTAAGCAGCACCGCGGCGCCCGCCGCAGAGCAGACGATCAGGTACGCCCACAAGGCACGCAGGCCGGCATACACCGCGATGTCGATGGATTGGCCGTGCAACACCAGTACCGACAGCGGGATCGCCGCGACGGCCAGGGCGATGACTGCGGCGCCGGCGGCGATGAAATGCAGGGTGGAAGTGGTGAGTGAAGGGTTACGCATGGTCGTTGCTCCGGTCGGTGGAGGGTTAGGCAGCTTTCGAGGCTGCAAGGCGCGCTTCCAGGGCTTGGATGCGCTCAAACATCTCGGCAACGCTCATCGGCTTGCGACGGTGGTTAGGCCGTGGCTCGGCGTACCAGTGGGGCCAGATTTCAGTCGCCGGCTTCCCGATGATTTCCGCGATTCGTTGCTCGACGCGTCGAGACCTGGCCTTGCTGCCGATCACCATATTCACCAACGATCGATCAACAGCAGGCGCGACAGAGCGGGCAATATCCGCCTGGGAGTGGCCGGCTCGCTCAAGTGCATGTTTGATATCGATGGGCAACATTGCGCGTTGTGTCGATTCGACGTGTTGAGTGATCACGTTACGCGTCGAGTCTCGGCGTGTCAAGGGGAATGCCGTGCATCCCGCTGATATTTCTGCCGCGCTGAAGCGTGCCGGCTTTGGTCAAGCCGAACTTGGGCGACTTCTCGACGTATCGAAGTCGACCGTGAACCTGGTGATCAACGGCAAAGGGCGGTCGGAGAAAGTCGAGAGCAAGATCAGCGAACTGACGGGCCTACCGCTCGACGTCCTATGGCCCCAACACCACGGCCCAGCACCCGACGCACCTGGCGCCGAAGTCACCGCCCTGGTGGACCCCAACCGCTTGGCGTTCATAGGCGCGTACATCGAGGCTTACGCCAGAGATCGACTCGGCGCCGCGGGCGTTGCGAATGTCCGCGTGGTTGGCCAGATCTACAACGAAGTGCGCGCCAAGGGTTTTGCCGAGGAAAAGGACCAGGCGCTGGCGAACGAGCGCATCGAGCTTTTCGTTGAGCAGTTGGCTTCGATAGATGGCGTCGAGGCACCCGAGGAACTTGCCAAGCGCCTGCTCAGAGGCGCGCAGCGTTCCGGCGAGATTGGCGGAAACCTTCAAGTGTCTGGCGACCGCAACGTGGTCGCCGGCCGCGACCAGGTCGGCATTCGGGAGTCAGCGCCGAGCTACGGCGCGAAACTCACCATCGCGGAGGAGCGCTGGTTGCGCCTACTCCGCGCGCTGGAGCCTGCTCAGCAGGAGGAAGTAGAGAAGTTCATGCGACAGAAGATTGCGGGCGGCTGACAGCACATGAAGGGGGAAGCGTGAACACGAAACGAGGGGTTTTGCTGGTGTCCCTGCTGGTGGCAGTCGCGGTAATCAGCGGAATGATTTGGAAGCAGCTTCCGATCTGGCGTGCGAAACGCGCCGTGGCGAGCGTCCTTTTCGACCCGGACGCAGCCCAGTTCCAGAACATTGTGGCCGACGGCACGACGATCTGCGGGGAACTGAACGCAAAGAACCGGATGGGCGCCTACGGCGGGTTCTCGATGTTCGCCATCGATGGCGGCAGAGTTCTGCTTTGGCCCACTGAGTCAACCGAAGCCGTCGTAGCGGGAGACACAGTCTCCGAACTGGCGGCGAAGCGGGATGCAATGCAAGAAAAACTGGCGTTGATGAAGCGAATCATGTCCCTTTGCGGCGAGGCATTGGCCGATACCGACACTGTCGAAGTCGCGCAACCGAAGCGGACTGACTTTGAGGTACGCAACTACGATGGTGATGAACGCGCGGCTGCGACGGTCCTCACGCGATCGGGTGCTGGGTGCGTGAAGCTCTACACCTTCAGGCACAAGACCAGGGAGGACGTTGTGCTGATCCAGTGCTACGACGTGAGTGACACGGAGACTCACTGGATCTGGAAGAAGAGCAACAAGACCGCGGAAGGACCGATTCGGAATCTGCCTTCATGAAGCAAGACCCCGCCCGGCTCAGCTTTGCCGCGGTGAACCTCTGCGGCCAGGTCCCGAAGGATTTTGCTTCCGGGCGGGGTGGAGACAGTCTCGCCCTGTGCGACGAGCAACGTCTATCAGGGATCTTCGCGACGTGGTGTAGGAAATTTCCGACAGCTGCCAGGTGGGAGGATCGCCGCCCCATCAAGACATGCCTGGCCTGATAACTACCAAGGAGAATGTATGCGTTCGATTGCCCTACTGATGTGCCTGGCTTCGATCCAGGCGTCTGCAGCTGAGCTGCGGTCACGTGCTGGCGATCCATTGAAGCTGCCGTTGGGTTATCTGGTGCTCAACGAGAAGTCGACGTTGACCCGCATGCATTACGTGATCGATGTGCCCGGGATTCCAGTGAGGCTTACAGAAGTGGCGGGAATCAACACGGCCTACGCCGATCGTCGTTACTCGTGGGAGTCAAACAAGGACGACGTGATCGCGTCGGAAGCGGTCACGGCAGTCGAGGTTCGCTTTCTTCTCATCGACGTCTTTGGTGACCGCCTCGCTACATTGAGCGCAACCGAGGTAGCGGACATCGCGGCTGGTGCATCGCTGTATCCGAACTGGCGGTGGAATGTGCGTTTTGACAGCGAAGCCGACGCGAAGTCCATGCACACGAGTTTTGGCTGGGTTGCCCAAGTGCGCAAGGCGGATGGCACTGTGGTGAAGGCAAATGAAGCGCAGATCGTGCAGGCAATAAAGCCGCACCTACCGACCGTGACTGCTGCTGATCTTTCCGCAAAGCCGGCAAGCGAAGAGAAGTAAATCCAATCACCAGGGGCGCGTGATGAGTATTGACGTACGTGGGCAACACAACTCTGTCGCCGGCCGCGACTACACGCACATCGAGAACCTGCACCTGGTGCAGCAGCGCTGCGAGTTCGCGGAGCGTTTGCTGGCGCGCACGCTCGACGCGACCCGGTCAGGGCCGTGCGCGGTGTGCGGCTGGACCGTCGCCAAGTGCGCGGCCAGCTGCCCGTGCTGCGGGGCGGACCTGGTGCGGGATCGGGCGCGGCGTGAGTTGCGCGCGATGGGGCGATGGGTGATGCCGCTGAACATCGTGGCGGCGCTGTTGCTTGCTGCGGCGTGCTTCAACTTTGGACTTGGGTTGCTGCAGCTTCGCGCTGGAGTTCCGCCGGGCAGTGTCGCGTTTGCTGGTGCGACCCCGATAGCGTTGGCTTCGTTGTTCTGGACTGCAACGATGTGGAATGCAGCATCCAAAAAGCTTGGCGTACACGATGGTCAACGGGAGAGGGCGAGTGTCAACCGATAACACGACAGTCAGAATCAATGCGTACAGATTTGCCGGTCGCGGGCGGGACCAGTTTGCAGACGCTATTCAAGAAGCCCTTACTGCAAAATCGGTAGTTGAAGGCAACGGAAATTACTACAGCCTTAAAGCGCTTGAGAAGCGTGGCGACCATACGCTGGGCCGAATTCGGCGCCTTCAGGAACGGGATGTGCCACCGATCGGAACTCGGACCAGCGACAAAGAGGAGCGCCTCGAGGATAAAGGCCTTGCGCACAGGGCCTACTTTCTAATCGACAAAGAAGAGACCGTCCTGATGTGGCTATCAAGCCATAACAGTTGTGGTCCGGCGTGGTTGACGCAAATCGCTCGAATGCATGGGTGTAGCGTTTCACTTGCAATCCACCTGGACGCGGGTGCGCTCGCGGCGGTGCGCAAGTCCAAAAACACAATCACGCGACTGCGCGTCGCAATTGGAACCGCCAAGACGCAAGACCTTGGGCTCGAGCTAACCGACGATCTTATGAGACGTGCGGAAGAAATGGAGGCTGATGTAGTCGAGCTGACGCTCAAGGTGCATCAAGAGAAGGACTCAGTGCGCTCTCTCAGCAAGGTCTGGCGAACGATCGAGGGCTTCATAAATGCCCGTGATTCAAAGAAGGCCGACGTGCGTTCTCTCAAGGTCGAAATGTTTGACGAGGAAACGGGGGAATTCGTTGCTCGCGACCTCATCAGAGAGCGCTCCCACGTTGATCTCGACGTCGCCGCAGGCGTTCAGCAGATGCCGGCTAAGATGGCTTTCGACTTGCTGGTGGAGGCGCACAGGCAACTGGTGATGAAATGAGCGACTACAGTTACTTAAAGGCTGCGGCAGCTGCGATCTTGGCGGCAGGCGGTACTTGGTACGGGTTTGAATCGCCGCCGGCGTCAAACTTGGTACGTGACGTTGCCGATTCTCTAGCCGGCGTCACGGGCACCCTTGCGGGCTTCATGCTGACCTGCATTTCCATCGTAATCGCGGTGACTCCTGGCGATAGGGCCATGCGCGAGTTGAAGCGAATTGGCACGCTTGGGCGATTGGTGCGCCGATCTGGATGGAGCGTCTTGGTGCTGATAGTGGCGTCGTTGCTGGCGTCCATCACGAGGCTGGCGGACGATGTTCCCCTCAGAGTTTTGGCCACTGCGACCTCAGGCGTTTCGGTGTGCGGTCTTGCCCTGCTTGTAGCGAGCGGACGCGAGTATCTGCGCGTATTCGGGTACCTCAGCTCGGGCAGAGACTAACCTCTTCGACCGACGTCACAAGACCCTAGGCCTACACCGCTCCTACGCTGCACCCGTCACAACACCGGGGTGCAGCGATGGGAGAGCAGCGCGAGGGCCAGGCGCAGGGTGAGGCGCCGATTCCGTTGTCGCCGACCGAGGCGGCAGTTCACGAATTCATGACCGGATGGCCCGTGCTCGGGCTGTTCGTGCTGTGCCTGATCATCGTCTGGATGATCGCTCCGGAGCGCGCGGCGATTGCCGTGTGGATCCTTTGCCGGCTGGCGCTGGGTGCGTTCTCCGGAAACCTTTTCGGCAGCTTGCTGATCCCGATCGGTGACCCGCAGAAGCTGCAGGGCATTGCCCGCGGCAATGCGATCAATGCGCGGGCCATCTGCATTGGCTTTGGCATGCTGGCTGCTGGGTGGACGCTGTGAAGTTCTTCGCCCTGATTGCGCTGGTCTGCATCGCCGTGCGTCTGGCTATCGAGTTCGTGCCGCGGGTGCGCGGGTGGTTCGAAAGCGACGACGGCGACGAGACGCTGTTCTGCCTGTGGTGGCTGGATCTCGCGTCCGTGGCGCTGCTGGCGGTGGGTGTGCTGATGTCGTCGCCGTGTGAGGCGGCAACGGCAGATGCTGCGCGAATTCCGGTGCGTGCCGACGGCTACTCCAAGCTCCTCGAGCGCGAGGCCATCGGGCGATTCGGGCTGAATGCGCCGGTGGCGCTACTGGCTGCGCAGCTGCACCAGGAGTCGCACTGGCGCGCTGACGCGCAATCGCCGTACGCGCAGGGCTTGGCGCAGTTCACGCCTGCTACGGCTGCCTGGATTCCGGGTGTGTGTGCGGACCTTGGCCCGCCGAACGTCTGGGATGCGCGCTGGTCGATCCGCGCGCAGGCCTGCTACATGCGGCACTTGCACCGCCAGCTGGTCGACACGGCCACGCCCTGCGATCGCTGGGCGATGACGCTGAGTGCCTACAACGGTGGCTTGGGATGGCTCAAACGCGATCGGAAGTGGGCGTCGGCTAAGGGGGCCGATTCTGCCCGGTGGTTCGATCAAGTCGAGCTTTATTCCAAGCGTGCGGCGTGGGCGTACCGGGAGAACCGGGACTACCCGCGCCGCATTTTGCTGGGCCTTGAACCCCTCTACATCGCGGCCGGTTGGCCGGGGAGCGCGACGTGTACGGGCACGTGAATCAGTATCTGGATACCCAGGCGTTGCGGCTGCGCGCGGAGCGTTTGGAACGCCTTGTGAAGATGTGGCGCCTCACGGGCTGGGCGTTTGGGTTGGCGCTGGTGTGCCTGCTGGGTGTGGTGGTTTGGCAGGAGCGGGAGCTGGCTGAGTCGCACGCGTACAGCAGCCACGCTGAGCGGTCAGAGCGTGATGCGCAGAAGGCGCTGACGGCCTGCGAGATTAATGTCGAGTGGGTGCGGAAGGCTCAGTTCCAGCACTTCACGGATCTGGGGCGGTGTCGGGCTGACCTGGCCGACGCTGAGAAGTTCTATGAGGGAGAACAGTCCGAAATCTACGTCGCGCTTCAGCGTGCCGTCGATGCGGAGGAAGTTGCCGACGCAGCGAAGAAGAGCTTCGCGATCTGCAAGTCGGCAAACGCTGGACTGGTCGAGTCGCTCCAAGACTTCGACCGCCTGGTCAAAGATCAACAAGCGCTGATCGCCGAATCGGTTGAGCTGGCCAAGCGGTGCGAAGCCAGTCCAGTGACCTGGGCAGCAACTGCGCCCACGGGCTGGCAGGTGATTGGCAATGCTCGGTGATCGCCTGATTGGCATCGGTGGCGCGAAGCTCGTCGGCGCGCTGGCTGTCGCGTGCCTGGTGCTGGCCGCGCTGTTGGTGCTGTCGGTGTTCGTGAACTACCAGCAATTCCGCGGCACGGCGCGAGTGGCGCTGGATCTGAGTACCAAGCTGGCGGCATCGGAGGCGAATGGCGCCGCGCAGATCGGCATCTGTGCCGAGACGAATGCGCGGGTCAACACGACGGTTGGATTGCTCGGCGACGAGTTGCAGGCGTGTCGGGGTGAGCACCAGCGGATTGACCAGGTGTACCAGCAGGCGCTGCGCCAGCGGGACCGCGCGCGCAAGGCTGCCGAGGGTGAACGCGCGATGCGCGAAGAAGTGATCCGGAGGATCTATGAAACGAAATCTGACTGTCGGGCTTGGGCTGATGCTGCTGTGTGCCGCGCTCTCTCTGACGAGCTGCTCCGCACTGCGCCCGCAGATCCAGCTGGCTGAGCCGCAGATCGTCCGCGTGCCGGGGCCGACGCAGTATGTGGCGGTGCCGACCGAGCTGACCGAGCCGACGCCGCACGCGGCGAAGCCGGCACCGCTTTGCGTTGATGCCGAGGGCAATGCCGTGATCTGCAACCGTCAGCTGGAGGCGCTGTGCCGGAGCGAGTCCGAGCAGCTCGACTCCTGCAATGCGGACAAAGCGGCCATTGCCACGCTGCCGGCGAGCGAGCCGCAGCAGTGAACATCGTTGATCGCGCCCAGAAACAGGAACAAGCCACGCGGGATGACTGCATCGACCTGGCGCGCGCCAACGCGGCCGCGCTGTTGGTGCCGAGCGGCGTCACCCATTGCGAGCGCTGCGGCGAGTCGATCCCGGGTGGGCGCCTGCAGGTCATTCCGGCCGCGCGGCATTGCACGCCGTGCGCGGCCATCGAGGGGGCGCCGTGAGCCAGAGCGCGCGCCTCGATCGCGACCTGCGCCAGGGCGCGACGTTTGACCTGGTGCTGCGGGTTTACAACCCTGCAGCGCCGGATGGCGACGGGCTTCCGCGCAGCGCGGTTGGCCTGGTGGTGCACTTCCAGATCCGCACCGAAGAACGCGACGACGCCACGCTGTTGGCGCAGGCGAGCACTGTGGATGGTCGCGTCACCACTGACGCCGACGGCTGGATCCGGATTCGGGTGCCGAACACGGTAACGGCGGACCTGCCGTTCAACGGCCGGCCGCGCCAGTGGTGGTACGACGTGCGCATCAGCGAGGCTGGCGATACCGAGCCGGTGCGCTACTGGATCTACGGCGCGATCAACGCGCGCCCCCGAGTAACCAAGGTGCCGGCATGAGTGGGCTTGAGGTCAGGGTTGTCGACGATGTGGTCGTGGTCGCCGAGGGCTTGGGGCCGGCGGGGCCGCAGGGGCCTGGCGTGCCGCTTGGCGGGACAACGGGCCAGGTGTTGGCGAAGGTCAGTAATACCGACAACGATACGGACTGGGTCGACCAGTCCGGCGGCGGTGGTGCGGCCGTGTTGTACACCGCACAGACGCTGACCGCGCCGCAGAAGACGCAGGGTCGATCGAACATCGACGCCGAGCAGGCTGGTGCGGCGGCGGCTGCGGTTGCTGGGCATGCGGCTGGTGTAGATCCGCATGGGGACCGTGCGTTTGCAACGGCTGCAATCGCGACCGCGATCGCGGACCTGCTCAACAGCACACCCGGTGCACTCGATACGCTCGACGAGTTGGCTGCGGCGCTGGGCGATGACCCAAATTTCGCGGCGACGATCATCAGTGCATTGGCTGGCAAGCTCGCCAAGGCCAGCAACCTTGGCGACCTGGTCGACGCTGCTGCAGCTCTCGTGAACCTCGGCGCCGGCACTGCTGGCGGGCAGGTGTTCACTGCAACAACCGCAGCAGCTATCCAGACGATTTTAGAGCTTGGCAGTGCCGCGCTTCTTCCAGTCGGCACAACCGCCGGCACAGTAGCGGCGGGCGACGATGCGCGGCTGAGTGACCCACGCACACCGACCGCCCACGACCAGGGCAGCGACACAATCACAAGCACACTGCTCGACGTGACAGGCACGACGCACACGGCCGCAGCGGGCGACGATGGCAAGGTTTACCGGCTTACGCACGCCAGCGGCTGCACGGTCACGATTCCCGACACGCTGGCTGCCGGCTGGTCGGTCGGGTGGGTGCAGGTCGGCAATGCGCAATCGACGTTCGCTGGATCGGGATCGATGGTCGTCGCGAACCGCCAGACGCACACCAAAACAGCAGGCCGGTACGCCTCGGGCGGGCTGCTTGTGCAGGCCACGAACTCAGTCTATCTGCTCGGGGATACCGGAGCATGATGGGCCTGTCGGTTTTTCGGTGCGGGTTTACGCCTGCCGTTGGTCTCGCAGAATACTCGCCGCCGTCATCAAATCGTGTGCTGTGGCTCAACCCCAACGACGCCACGACGCTAGATGCCGCCACCGGCATGACTGCGGCGGTTGACGATAAGTCTGTGGCGGGGAATCACGGTACGACACCGTCCGGCAAGCCGTTGGGTTTGCGAGGCAATCCTCTAGCCCCTACGCGCCGCATGCTGCGTTGCGAAGGCGGCAGCGGCGCGGATACGTGCAGGTTAAACATAAACGGGTTGGCATCAACGCTAAACACAACTACGTGGACTCTGTTTTTTGTTGCCGCAGGCCCGAAACTGACAACTGGAAACGCGACAATATTCGCGGCCGGTGCGTCAGCAGGCGCAAATCCAGTCATCCAGATTGCGACCGACGCCGGCAAATGGCGGTTGTTTGTTCGCAATGCGGCAGCGACAACAGCGCAGGCCAACACGGCAGCAAACAATGACGCCAACTTACATGTGTGGTGCCTGGTTTACGACGGGATTCAGATCAAGCTTCGAATGGACGGCGGGCAAGTCGCCAATCTCGGATGGACCAGCGCAAACACAACTAACCGCGTCTGTTTTGGAGCACTTGAGCGTACGACTGTAGCCCAAGGCGCCGACGTTTTGATTGGTACCGTGCTGTGCTACTCGACTGCAATGTCGTTAGTCGATATTCAGCTCGTCGAGGCCGCGCTAACTGCGCAGGAAATTCCAGCCATCACGAACGGCGTTCCGGTTCCCGCTAATTTTTTCCCCGCCCCGAAACTCGCGCGACCGACGCTTTCGGGTGCCGCTTACAGTTCAACCTATGCGACCGATTTTCACCGCGCGCATGCGTCGCTTACGACCTACTACGTGGACCCGGTGACGGGAAACAACGCCAACGCCGGTACGTCGGCGGGCACCGCGCTGAAGGACATGAACACCGCGCTGGCAAAATCTGACGTGCAGTGCGTCGTGTTGGCTGCCGGAATCTACACGCAAAATGAGGCATGGACGACGTATAGCCGCCCGAACCGCAGCGTCATTATTGAGTGCCAGGCTGGCCGCGCAGTGGTCGGAAAATTCGAGACGCCGACGTGGACTCTGACAGCGACGCGCACTTACACATACCAGCACACGCTCGCAGGAACGGTGCTGCGAGCATATGACGCGACAGCGCGAGATGCGGACGGGCTACCAACCGTGCTAACGCTGCGGTCGTCCGTTGCTGATGTGGAGGCAAATCCAGGCAGTTACTACATCAGCGGTGGTGTGATCTACGCGCATGCGGCGGACAGTCGCGCGGCTGATCGATCTATTCTTGTTGCGCTGACTGCGCCAACAAATCCAACGCTGCCGTTCACTGCCGCGGGGCATTTTGCAGTGATGCGCAACATCGACTTTGTCGGCGTCTGGATCAATTCGGACGTGTCTGGGGCGAATTACTATCTAGACAGCGTTCACGCGTTGTGGGGTCCGGAGCAGTCGAACTCAAATTGCTACGAAATATATCGAATTGGATGCAAGACCAAATACATTGAGGTCTCCGGAGGCGCATCTGATTGTTTTGATTATCGGTTGTCTGCCATCGGGCTTGAGCAAAATTGCGTTGCAAAAAATCAAGACACTGGTGACACAACAAACTGCTCGACGGCGCATGACTCGTCAATCGTCATGCGGGTGGCCTGCGACTACTCCGGCGGCGCTAGGGTTGTCCATGACATTGTTGGTACGCGGACATGGGCACTCGGGTGCAGTGCGATCAACGCAACTACCGGCGGCGCAAACACCGACCACGGCTGGACGTGTGGTGACATCGGCATTGCGAGCACTGCGCAGATGTGGCTCGACGGGTGCTCGGCGAGCGGCAACGCAATCGATCTGTACGTCGGAAACGGCGCGACGATGCGCTACCGGAACATGACCATCGGCAGTTTCGCGACGACGATCGAGAGCGGCGGAGTCTTGGCGAGCTACTAATGAACACATCAACCCCCGCTACCCTCTACATCATCATCGCAGTCCTCATCGCGGCGCAGCTGATGACCACGGCGCTGGCCGCGTGGCTTTGGGCGCGCGTGACGGTGATGCCGACGCACGCTGACCTAGACGGGCTGCGCTTGGACATCCGCGCGACGACGGCGCGGGTCGGCGATCTGGCAACTACGGTGGCGGGACTCGATGCCACTGCGGAGCAGACGCTGGATAGCGTCCGCGTGATTCAGGGCTATCTCATGGAGCATCACCGATGAACTTCGATGAGCATGTGCGCGAGCACCGGCGGTTGGTGATTTTGCGGTGCCTGGCGGAGATTGCTGCTCAGCGCGCGAACACGGCTGTGCTGGCTGACGGTTGCAACCACTTCGGCATCACTTCCACGCGCGACGACGTGCGCACGGATGTGGCCTGGCTGCGCGATCAGGGGCTGGTGCGCACCGATGATCTGACGTCTACCGTGCAGCTGGTGATCATCACGGAGCGCGGTGTTGACGTGGCCGATGGGCGCGCTGTTGTGCCGGGCATTCGTCGGCCGAGTCCGCGGTGATGGGGCGCCGTAGCAAGGTCAAAGACGCGCCCGATCCGATCCGCTCGGAGATCGAGCGGATGCTGCGCGCGGACAAGTTCAGTTTGGACGAGATGCGCGATCTGTTGATCCGGCAGTTCCCGGATCTGGCGGACAAGATACCGACACGCAGTTCGCTCGGCCGGTACCGCCAGTCGATGGGCCAGATGCTGGGGCGCATGCGCGATATCGATTCCGCGGCGCGCGTGGTTGTGGCTGAGCTGGGCGAGAACCCGGACGAGCGCGCGGGTGCGCTGCTGACGCAGACGATCACGGCGCTGGCCACGCATGCGGCGCTGAAGGCCGGTGAGAACGAGGACGGCGCGTCGATCGGCGAGGTCAAGGATTTGGCGCGAGCCGCGAAGAACGTGATGGATGCGCGGCGCGTTGGCCTCAAGGAACGCCAGGAGATCGAGGCCGCAGCGCGGGACAAGCTCAAGCGAGAGCAGCAGGCAAAGCTGGGCGACATGGCCAAGCACGGCACGATCTCCCAGGACACGCTTGATCGCATCCGCCGCGAGGTCTACGGGATCGGCGTATGAGTCATCCGGCGATCCAGCTCTATGGCTACCAGCAGCGCTACTTGCTCGACAAGGCGCGCTTCAAGATCGCCATGTTTGCGCGCCAGACGGGCAAGTCGTTCACGACGACGCTGGAGGTGGTCGACGACGTCTTCCAGGCGATGGCGGACGGCCGGCGCGAGCGCTGGGTGATCCTGTCCCGCGGCGAGCGGCAGGCCCGAGAGGCGTTTCGCGAGGGCGTAATGCGCCACGCGCAGGCGTACGACCTCGGCGCGCGTGAGATCGAAACGGAATACCGCGGCGACGAAGGCACCTACAACCAGTTGGAGGCCGAGTTCCCTGGCGGCAGCCGCATCATCGCGCTGCCGGCGAACCCGGACACGGCGCGCGGCTACTCCGCCAACGTGTTCCTGGATGAGTTCGCGATCCACCAGGACAGCCGCGAGATCTGGGGTGCGCTGTTCCCGGTGATCAGCGCGGGCTATCGCATCCGGATTGCGAGTACTCCGAAGGGCCGCAAGAACAAGTTCTACGAGTTGTGGACCACCGACAAGGGTGCGTGGAGTCGCCACCAGGTGGACATCCACCAGGCGGTGGCCGACGGCCTGCCGCGCAACATCGACGAACTGCACGAGAACCTGGGCGATGAGGAACTGTGGCGGCAGGAGTTCCTGCTGGAGTTCATCGACGAGGCCACGGCCTATCTGCCTTGGGATCTGATCAACAGCTGCGAGCACGTGCTGGCCGGCGATCCGGATCGGTACGAGGGTGGCGAGTGCGTGGTCGGCGTCGACATTGGCCGGCACAAGGATCTGTTCGTGATCCAGGTGCTGGAGGCCGTCGGCGACGTCTGGTGGCACCGCGAGGAGATCGCCCTGCAGCGCGCCAGCTTTGCGCAGCAGGATGAAGCGCTCGACCAGATCATGACCCGCTACAACGTGTCGCTGTGCCAGATGGACAAGACCGGCATCGGTGAGAAGCCGGTCGAGGATGCACAGCGCCGATACGGTGCGCGCGTGCAGGGCGTGCAGTTCAGCCAGGCAAGCAAGCTGCGGATGGCCAGCGCCAGCAAGCGCGCGTTTGAGGATCGCCGGGTGCGCATCCCGAGCGGCGCCGACGATCTGCGCAACGATCTGCACAAGATCAAGCGCGAGCCGGGCACGGGCGAGACGCCGAGGTTCACGGCCGACCGTGATGCCGGCGGCCATGCCGACCGCGCCTGGTCGATGTTCCTGGCGCTCGACGCGGCGATGGCCCCACGCCAGGCGGCTGCCGGCGCAACTGTTCCACCGACTGCGGGCGGGTTCACGCCGAGCCGTGGCAACCGGGGATCATCTGAAGGGATGTTCGGCCGAATCAAAGAACGACCGCGCCAGCGGCCACAGGAGCGCACGCAGCGCGCTGTGGCTATGTCGGCACGCCAAGGCAACCAAACGCGCACACAGGGCGTTCCGGATCATTCCGGAGAGGGCTAAACATGGGTCTGATGAGTTCACTTCTTTCGTTGGTCGGCATTGGCCGCCTTGTTGAGTCTGCGGGCGCTTCGGTCGATGCCGACGAGCACGAGTGGCGCCGGCTGTCGTCTGACGCCAATCGCGATCTGGAGCCGATGACTCAGGCGCGGATGCAGAAGTTGGCGATGTACCTGTGGGAGCGCAACGGGCTGGCCAATCGCCTGGTCGAGCTACCTGTCGCGTACATGCTGGGCAAGGGCTGCCGCGCGGTGGTCGATGATCCGGCTGCGCAGGAGGTTCTGAGCCGCCACTGGAACGATGGCCTCAACTGCTGGGACCTGAAGTTGCAGAAGCGAGCGCGGGAGTTGTCGATCTTCGGCGAGCAGTGCTGGCCGGTGTTTCGCAATGCCGCGACGGGGTTTGTGCGATTCGGGTATCTGGATCCGGCGCTGATCGACACCGTCATCCCCGATCCGGACAACATCGAGCAGCCGATCGGCGTGCGCACGGTGGCCGATGCCAACGGTAACAAGCGGACGTTCCGGGTGATCGTCAACGTACGCGAAACTGCCTTCGGCCGCGCTGCGCGATCGATGCGTGCGCAAATGACCGACGGCGAGTGCCTTTTCTCCAGGGTGAACGACCTTTCCGCCGGGCTGAGGGGGCGCAGCGATCTGCTGCCGCTGTGCGATTGGCTGGATGCCTACGACGAGTTCCTCTACGGCGAGCTTGACCGCGCGGATCATCTGCGCAACTACGTCTGGGACGTGACGCTGAAGGGTGCGGGTCCGGACGCGGTGGCTGAGCGCGCGAAAGAGATCACGGCGCCGGCACCGAACTCGGTGCGCGTGCACAACGACAGCGAGACCTGGGCGGCCGTGTCGCCGAACCTCGCGACCTACGAAGCAGCGGTTGGCGCGAAGCTGTTTCGCAACCACATCCTCGGCAGCCGGACGTTGCCGCCGACGTGGTTTGCCGATGGCGAGGACGCGAACAAAAGCAACAGCCAGGGCATGGCGGAGCCGACCGAGCGCGTGCTTGAGTCGCGCCAGACCTACCTCGGGTTCGTGATCGCCGAGACCATGCGCTATGTGCTGCGCTCGGCGTGGAATGTGATCGATCGGGATCCGACTCCGCAGCAGCAGAAGATCCTCGACTCGGTGCGCGTCGACTGGCCGGCACTGACGGCCAAGGACACCACGAAGTACGCATCGGCGTTCCAGCAGACGGTCTCCGCGGGTGTGCAGGCGATCAACGAAGGGCTGTTCACACGCGAAACCGTTGTAGCGCTGCTGGCATCGTTGGCAGCGCAGCTGGGCGTCGATATCGATGTCGATGACGAGCTGAAGAACGCGCAGCAGCAGAAGTCGGATGCCGGCGACGATCCGGGGCGGTTTGAGCCGGCGGTGGTGGATGCGCCGATGGTCGATGGCGCGGCGGAGTGATGCGGCGTGACGCCGATCGAAGCCTATCGCGCCGAGATTCGCCGCCAGTTGGCCGCGCTGCCGCGGTTGCAGAAGCGTGCGGTCGACCAGGTGCTGGCCGAGCTGGAGACGGCGCGCGCAACGATCCTCGCTGAGCTGTTGACTGAGCTGAGCGACTCTCGGCGCACGGCGCGCACGCGGCTGCTGGCGGAGGTCGAGCGGCAGATTACGGCCTGGTCGAAAGGCGCAGCGCAGATTGCCAGCATGGCTGCCGGTGCTGCGTGGGAGGCCGGCATGCAAATGGTTAGCGCGCCGCTGGCTGCCGGTGGGCTCAATGTCACGGTTGGAGTGCGGATCAATCCTCGCGCGCTGGCCAGCGTGCAGCGGTTGCTGACGGATCGAATCGCCGATACCAGCCGCCAGGCAATCGCGCGCATCAATACGGTGATCAGCCAGACGTTGATCGGCACCACTGCCCAGGCGGACGCGATTACTCAGGTGTCCGAGATTCTCGGGTCACCGCGGCGACGGGCGCAGACGATTATCTACACGGAGGTTGGCCGGGCGCATGCGATGGCAACGCATGCGGCGATGATCGAGGCGGCGCCGCAAGTGCCTGGACTGCGCAAGCGCTGGTTGAAGAGCGGGAAGATTCACCCGCGGGTCGACCATGTGCGCGCGCATAACCAGATTGTTCTGGCCGCAGAGCCGTTTATGGTTGCGGGTGAGAGATTGATGCACCCGCGCGATCCAAACGGCACCGCCGGTAATACGATCAACTGCGGGTGCATGTCGATTCCGGTGGTTAACGGATCAACGCTCGGTGCGAGCACGGTGCGAATCGACCGCGGCACGGGTGAAATGAGCTTGGAGCGGCGGCAGGAATTGACGCCTGCCGAGATTGCGATTGGTGCGACGGTTGACCAGGCGCGGGATGCTGGTTTAATCGTTACTCGCGCTGGTCCTGGCTGAGTTGCGCTATCCGATTTTGCGAAGTGCGTTGGTTAAATCCTGAACCTGCTGCTCAAGATCGTGGAAGCGCTGGGAGTCAGCGGTATCAATATTGTTCAAGCGATTGGTTAGCTCGTTTACCTTGACTTCCAAGTCCTCGATTCTGGCTATAAGATCGACATCGTTCACTTTGATTGGCATGGCTAGAGTCTCCGATTGAACGGTCGATTGTAGCCGCGATGCCCTCTTCGACGCGCGTCACAAGACCCGCGGCACCCGTCTGATTGAAGCTGCGCCTCGACTCGCAATGTCCACGTCGAGAGAGCAGGTAAATGTCCAAGCCGAGCCCCGCCAAGAATCCCTCTACGCCTGCTGCGCCGAGCGCAGCTGATGCGGCGTCTGCCGCAGGCACTCAGTCCAGCCAGGTCGGGGCCGGGACGCAACCCGGAGCCGGCGATTCGTCGGCTCCGGGTCCTGCGTCGAAGGCAAAGCGCAAGCCAAAGCTGCACGCTCAAGCCGCCGATGCCGACATCCCTGCTGCCGTCCTGACGGCTGCCTGCACCGATCCCGACTTCACCGATGTGCTGGGCGCGCGCCGATATCCGGACCGCTGGGTGCTGGTGCTGATGAGCGCCAAGGAAGTCCGCAAGGTCGAGGTTGCGCTGTGAAGAAGAACAGTATGGCGACCGCAATCATCGCCGGGCTGGCCTTCGCGGCTGCCATGCCTGGGCGCTTTGTTGAGGCCGACGGAGCGATTGAAGGCCCGCTCATCGAAGCCAAGCTCAGCTTCGAACTCACCACCAATCTGCTCCAAGCCGCGCTTCGCGCGCACTACGGCCTGGGCAAGGACGAATGGGTGTTGCCGGAGTCGGTGTATGCCGATTCGGTCATCGTCCGGCGCAACGGCAAGCTCTACCAGTTCGCGTACACGATCAGCGATTCCAACGACGTGGCGCTGGGCGCCGCGCAGGAAGTGGTGATGGAGCCGGTACCGATCGCTGGCCAGCTGGTCGAGGCGGTCAAAAGCACCGACGAGAAGCCAGCCAACCGCTTCGTGATCCGCGTCATTCGCTCGGGGCTCTCGCTCAACGGTGTCGACTATCCGTCTGCGGTGCTGCGCGAGTGTGCGCCGCTGTTCAACGGCGTGCGCGTTTACGCGGTCAGCGACATCGAGCACATCAACGGCGGCGACGCGAAGCGCGATGCCGCGAAGATCGTCGGGCGCTTGTCGAACTCGCGCTTCGTCGAATCCGCCCTGGGCGGCGAAGTGCTGGCCGATCTGACGGTGATCGAGTCGACCGGCTGGGCGGATCGTTTCCGCGAAGCGATCGACTCGGGAATTCCGGACACCTACGGCTTCTCAATCGATGCGACCGGCGAGTGGAAGAATGCCGGCCGTTACCGTGAGGCGAAAGCCATTCGCAAAGTGACCTCTGTCGACGTCGTCGCCGAACCCGGCGCTGGCGGGCAGCTCATTCGGCTTGTTGAAGCCGTGCAACACAACCCCCGTTCGAACTCGGAGAGTCTCATGGACCGTGAGCAGATGCTCGCCCTGCTGAAGAAGATCAACCCCCAGCGGGCCGCTGCGCTCGCCTCTGCCACCGATGACCAGGTCGCTGGTGCGTTCCGCGAAGCGGTCGAAAGCCAGGCCGCGGTCAGTGGTTCCGGAAACGCTGACCTGGCCGAACAGATTCGCATGGTCGAGGCGCGCAGCACTGCTCGCGCGGCGATCGCGGCCAGTGGCCTGCCGGCGCCGGCTGTGGAGCGGCTTCAGGCCGACTTCGCCGGCCGCACGCGGTTTGCCGAATCCGACGTGGCCGCCGCGATCGATGCCGAACGCACCTACCTTTCTCGCTTTGTCGAGACGCCGATCACTGGCCTCGGTCAGGGCCCGGTACAAGCCGGACAGGATCGCGCGGACAAAGTCCAGCAGCAGTTGGACGATCTGTTCGATCCGTCCAAGCGGCCGGGCTCGTTCCGCGAGGCATACATCGACATCACCGGCGACCGCGGCGTGTCCGGCATGCTTGCTCACTGCAATCGCACCCGTCTGGCCGAAGCGCTGGGTGGCAGCCGGTTCGCCGAGGCGATCAGCGCCAGCACGTTCGGTGAGGTGCTCGGCGATTCGATCACCCGGGCGATGGTCCGCGACTACGCCCAGAGCAATATGTGGGACGACTGGCGCGACCTGGTCGACGTGGTCCCGGTCAATGACTTCCGCACCCAGCGCCGCACGCGCATGGGTGGCTACGGCAACCTGCCGGCAGTGGCGGAGAACGGTGCCTATGCCGCGCTGACCTCGCCGGCCGACGAAGAAGCGACCTACGCGGCGACCAAGCGCGGTGGCGTCGAGACGATCTCCCTGGAGGCGATCGCCAATGACGACGTTGGCGCGATCCGGCGCCTGCCGGTCAAGCTGGCCCAGGCGGCCAAGCAGACGCTGTACCGGTTCGTGCTCGACTTCATGGCCACCAATGCGGCGATTTACGACACGGTGGCTCTGGCGCATGCCGGGCATTCCAACCTTGGCGCGGCCGCGTTGTCGGCGGCGACGTTCGCGGCTGCACGCCTGGCGATGCTGAAGCAGGCCGAAGCCGGCAGCAGCGAGCGCGTGGGACTGGTCGCCCGTCACCTCTACGTGCCGACCGATCTGGAAGAGACCGCGTTCGATCTGTTCGTGCGCACCACGAACAACGACGAGAGCTTCACCCAGAGCCGCAAGCCGAAGGTTCACGTCGTGCCGTACTGGACGGACGCCAACAACTGGTGGCTCACGGCCGACAAGGCCTCGGTGCCGCTGATCGAGCTGGGCTTCTATGGTGGCCGCGAAGAGCCGGAGCTGTTCGTGCAGGACAACCCCACGCAGGGGTCGCTCTTCAGCAACGACCAGATCAAGTACAAGATCCGGCACATCTACAGCGGCGCGGTGCTTGAGTACCGCGGCTTCTACGGCGCGGTTGTCGCCTAAGCGGTAAAGGCGCCCCAAGGATGGGGCGCCGATTCCGACCTGACCGCCATGAGCCTTGCCGCCTACCAAGACGTGATCGCCGACCTGGTCCGAGACCGGGACGAGCTGATCTCGCCTGCGCAACGCGACCAGGCGTTGCAGACGGCAGTGCTCCGCTACTCCGAACATCGTCCGCTGGTGCTGGTCCAGGACGTTACCAGCGCCGGTGGCCGGCGTCTGACGCTGCCGAGTAGTTGGCAGAGCGGCCGAAGCCGGACGGTCTCCCTGGAGTATCCGCCGGCTGAAGTTCCACCTACCTACATCGAATCCGGGACCTGGACGCTCTATCAAGGTCCGTCGGCATCCGAGCTGCATCTGCCGCTGACGTTGTCGGCTGGCGAGGTGGTTCGGGTGACCTTCACACGCGGCCACACGCTCGACGCTGACGCCGACACGATTCCGGCGGCCGATGCGCGAGCAGTGGCGAACATGGCGGCCAGCGACCTGTGCGGCCAGATGGCGCGCTACTACGGGCAGGAAGCCGAGTCGTCGATCAGTGCCGATGCGGTGGATCGCAAGAGCAAAGCTGACACCTACCGGATGTTCGAGCGCGATCTTCGCGCGGCGTACTTCTCGCACCTGGGCATCACCGACCGCGAGTCGCGACCGGCCGGCGTGACGGTTGCTCCGCTGCGCCCGCAAGAGCGCGAGCGTTTGTTCGGGAGGCGCCGCTGATGCGCCTGTTCGTCGACCTGATGCCGCTGGAAATCGGAATCAACCGGATCACCAACGCGATGCGTGCGCGGATGCCGGCCGAGCTGGAAATTGCCGCCCTCGAGGGCAGCCTGTTGGTGCAGGGCGAACTGATGCAGGCGCTGCCCAAAGGTGCCGGCGGCATTGGTGGTGGTGCAGGCCTTGCGGCGAGTGTTTCGTTCGGCGTGGACCGCACGCCCACCGGCGCAGTCGCCGAGATTGGCACGCCACTCGAATACGCCGAGCACGTGGAATACGGCACCAGCCCGCATCGGCCACCAGTTCGGCCGATTCAGGACTGGGTCCAGGTCAAGCTGGGCATTTCCGGTGCGGCTGGTTTGTCGGTGGCGCATGCCATCGCCACCAGTATCGGCAAGAAAGGCACCAAGGCGCAGCCGGTTTGGGAGCCGACGTTTACCCGGGTTCAACCGCAACTGCGCGCAAACGTCGCGGCGGCCATGCAACGCGTCATGAGTGTTAATCCATGAGCCTCGACATCAAACCCGTCCGCGACGCAATTGTCGCCCTGCTGAAAACCGTTACCGGCGTGGGCGTGGTTAATGCCTTTGAGCCGTTGGCGACCAATCTCGACGCGCTCAAGCGCTATTACCTCGCGCCTGGCGCCAAGACCTTGCGCGGCTGGTATGTGCGCCGGCATGCGACGCAGGAAGTGGGCGAGGTCTACGAGCGCGGCGTGGAGTACTCGACCTGGCGCATTCAGGGCTACATCGCAGTTTCCGGCGATGGCGCGTCCGAGGCGGCAGCGCAAGACCTGGTCGAGACCATGCGCCAGGCGTTCCGCGCCGACTACAACCTGGGCGGCGTCGTCGAATCGACGTCTGCACCGAGCCAGCGCGGCGAGATCCACCTGCAGCTGCGCGAATTCATCACCGTGATGTTCTGCGACGTGCTCTGCCATTCGATCCGGCTTGAGCTGAGCACCGAGCGTTTCCTGCCTGTTGAGGAGCCCTGATATGCGAGTCCGTACCGACGAGAAAGGCAAGGTCATTGCCACCGAGAACATCACCACGGCGCCGGAGTCCGGGCTGTATTGCGCTCGAGACGCCAACGGCGTGCCCGTATCTGAGGCAGGCCGAGTCCAGGAAGGCCGCCCGCCCGCCGAGCCGCCGCGCAGCGCGCGGGCAAAAACCCCGGCCTCGGCCGCGATCCAGGAGTAAAGAGCCATGTCCCTGAGCAGCAAGAAGCGACTGCTGGCCGCGAAAGTTGAAGCCAGCTATGGCGTGGCTGAGACGTTGACGGGCGCGCACTGCGTCCTCACCAAGGGCCTGGAGATTTCGCCGTTCGAGGCCGAGGCGCTCGATCGCGATCTCGATCGCCCGCAGTACGGCGCGTCGGACCGCATCCATGTTGGCATGCATGTGGCCGTCACCTTCATGGTGGAACTGCAGGGCTCCGGCACGCTCGGAACGGCGCCGGCCTACGGCGATCTGCTGCAGGGTTGTCACATGCTGGAGACGATCGTTGCCGTCACCAGCGTGGAGTACACGCCCAAGTCTGACGACACGACCAGTCTCACGCTGCGCTTCAACCTCGACGGTGTCGATCACCTGGTGGTTGGCGCAATGGGGTCGTTCAAGATCAAGATCGACGCGAACCAGATTCCGTACCTTGAATTCCGGTTTGTGGGCCTTTACGCCGATCCGACCGCGACGGCCGCGCTGTCGCCGACGGGCTGGACCGCCTTCATCAAGCCGGAGCCGATCAGCTTCGCCGGCACCACGGCGTTCCAGTTCTACGGCGTCACCACCGGCTGGCAACTGCGCAATTTCGAACTCGACCAGGGCAACCAGGTGGAGTACTTCGAGGGTCCCGGCGAGCAGCTGGTGGACATCACCGATCGCGACAGCAAGGGCAGCCTGAGCACCCTGCTGCGTGCAGTCGGTACGTTCAACCCGTTCACTCAGGCGCGCACCAACACGACCGGCGCACTACTGGTCACGCACGGCACGACGGCGGCCAATCGGTGGCATCTGTCGGCGCCGTCGGTGCAGATCCTCACGCCGAAGTACGGCGACGACCGCAACCGCGCGCTGATGCAGGTTGATCTGGCGTTTGTGCCGACCGCCACCGGTGACGACGAGTTCAAGCTGAGGTTCGCCTCTGCCGCCGCTTGATGGCGCGCCTTGAGTAGCTGAGTAGTACAAGGTCGCCGTCGTCATGACGGCGATCTCATTTCAACCACAGAGAGCCCCGACCATGAGCAAGAAGACCACCCAGAACACACCCTTTGTCTTTGACACCGACGCCACCTTCCAGTGGCCGGTAGTGATTCCTGTGCCGAGCAGCTCGAACCCGGGCCAGAAGATCACCACCCGGTTCATCGCTGAGTTCCGCCACGTCTCCCAGGAGCGTCGTCTGGAATTGCTGGGCGAACACCGGGAGGAGATGAAGCGCTACCAGGACGCGCCGGCCGACGAGCAGATCGAGGGGCTGTTCAACCTCTCTCAGCGGGTGCTCGATGAAGTGTTGGTCGGGTTCTCGGGAATCGTCGACCGCGACCGGAACCCGGTGGCGTTCACGCCGGAGTCGAAACAAGGCGTGATCACTCATCAGATGGTGTGGCCGAGGGTCTTCAAGGCCTACAACGAAGCGATCGGCACGCAGGACAGCCGGGGAAACTGATCGAGCTGGCCTGCATCTGGGCGACAGAGGAGGCACCGCCAAATGTCGATGACCAGTTGCAGGAGATGGAGCGGCTGGGCGCATCGCGTAAGGACATTGACGCGGTGTACCTGGCGTTCCTGGAACAGCTGGACCGGGACTGGCAGCAAGCGGTGTATCGAAACGGGGCCTGGCGCACGCCGGCCGGCGAGTTGCTCTCGATCGAAGTACTCCCAGAGAACCGTGGTGCGTGGGCCGTGTTCCAGGCGTGCGCCAGCCAGTGGGAGTCTCCAGGCGCGATGGGAGGGCGGTGGACGCTGCCCTTCGGCGCTGTCGAGTCGGCCATGCGAATGATGGACGTGCCTCGGGCTGTGCGGCCTGAGACGTTCGCTGCAGTGCGAGTGCTAGTCGAGCACGCAAGAAGCAAGCTCATCGAAAGGCAGCCGAAGAAATGAACGAGTACCGCCTGGCCATCGTGATCGACGCCAACGGACGCCCGGCGATCGAGGCGATCAACAAGGTGACCGGCGCCAGCCGGTCCCTGGAAGGTGCACAGCGCGGCGCGGCAGGCGGAGCAGATCGGCTGGCTCAGAGCAGCAAGCGGACCGAGGGCGAGCTGCAGTCTCTGGGCAGTACCGCACGCCGGGTGCAAGGCTTTCTGGCTGCTGTGTTCGGTGCAGCGGTGGTGCGCGAGATCATCAACACGACGACGCGCATCGACGGCATGAAGCGCACGCTGGAAGGCGTGCTCGGCAGTGGCCAGGCGGCCGCTGCGGGAATCGCGTTCATCAGGAGCGAAGCGGATCGGCTGGGCGTGGCGTTCCAGCCGGCGCTGGATGGGTACACCAAGCTGGCGGCCGCGGCGCGCGGAACGAGTTTGGCGCCTCAGATCAACGAGCTGACAGGCGCTGTACTCCAGGCGGGTAGCGCGTTCAATTTGAGCGGCGAGCAGATCGGCGGCGCGATCACGGCTATCGAGCAGATGATCTCAAAGGGCACGGTCAGCGCTGAGGAACTGCGCGGCCAGCTCGGCGAGCGCATCCCGGGTGCCTTCGGCATCGCTGCCCAGGCGATGGGTGTGACAACCGCCGAGCTGAGCAAGATGCTGGAAAAGGGACAGGTGGTCGCGACCGACTTCCTGCCGAAGTTTGCGGCCGAGCTGCAGCGATCGACGGCTGCCGCTTCTGCTCTGAACTCCGAAAGCCCCGCGGCTGAGCTGAACCGCATCCGGAACGAGTTGGAAGGCATCGCCACAGATATCGGCGGCGGCATCTTCGAGGGGCTGGGTGATGGGCTGTCGGAGTTCAAGGATGCACTCGCCGGCATCAATGCCAAGGACCTCGGGCGCGATATCGGGGAGGCGATTGGAACGATCGTCAGGAACCTCGATATCGGTGTCGCGGCCTTGGCGGTGTTCGCAGGGGCCAAAGGCGTTGGCGCCGCGGTGGTCGCGCTGCAGGGGCTGGGGTTGATGGCGCGGACCGTGCCCCCAGCTATCGCGTCGGCCGGTGCGGCTTTTGTGGCGTTGAATGTTCCGGTTGTTGGCAGCACTGCGGCAATCACCGGCTGGCGTGTCGCTGCTTTGGCCGCAACTGCGGCTGGCCGGGGCCTCTTCCTGCTTATCCGTGGCTGGCCTGGTGTGCTTGCGGCCGCTGCTGCTGGTGCTTACATGTTGGTTACGTCACAGACGGAGGGCGAGAAGTCCGCTGATGCTCTGCGGCTGGCCACCGATGCTTTGGCCAGATCGACAAATGCAAACCGACAAGCGACGCTGGATGATGTCCTGGAGACCCGGCGCAAGGCGCTTGAAGACCTCAATGCCGCGAAAGCTACCCTCGCACGCGTACAGGCTAACGCGGCGCTACGTGCTTCAATGCCAAACGAGGTTGGTCCAGGTGAGAGCGCTGCCCGTGCTGGCATCGCGATTGGAGACGCAGTTTCAATTTCACGAGCCGAGCGGGCTATCGCAGCACTGGACAGGCAGATTGGCAAGACCAACGTCACTTTGGGACAAATGACCGGCAACAGGGTCGCTCTGGACAATTTCTTTGGTGCGTTTGACAAGGCAGTCGGCGCGACGGCCATCGTTACCACACTTGGGAGGGCGCTTGGATTGTTGGCTGAGGCCGCGCCTCCGGCTCCTCCGCCTCCGCCAGACGGATGGGAGAATCTCAAGAAGGCAGCTGACAGCTACATCGACTCTTTGCGCGACCAGACAGCGACCTTGGGCCTTTCGCGCGCTGAGCAGGTGCGCTGGGAGGCTGCACAGCGTGCTTCAAAGGCTGCAACGCAGAACCAGTCCGCGGAGATTCTGAGGCTCGGCGAGGCGCTGGCCCGGAAGATCGAAGAAACCGAGGCTGCTACCGAGGCGGATCGCAAGCAGAAGGAAGAAGCCGACAAGGTGGCCGCTGCCAACGAGCGGCTTGAAGCAGCCTATGCAGCGCTGGTCGACCCTCTTCGTAACCTGGCTGAAGCACAACGCAACTTCACCCAGTTGCAGGCCGAGTTGTTCCGTGAGCTGGGTGGTCCGCGCGCTCAGATCATGGCGCAATACAAGGACGACCTGCGGGTAATCCAGGAGTATTTGGCGGCCTCATTGGCGCAGCCGGTCACTCCCGATGAAGCGGCAGCTGTTGAGGCGCGGGTGCGCCGCGCCCGCGAGGAAGCCGAGCGCGCCCGTGACGAGGAACTCCGGCAACTGGCGCGGAATGCAGGCACGGACTTCGAAGACGTGTTCCGCCGGGCACTGGAAGATGGAATCAACGGCGCCAGCCTGCAGTCGTTCTGGCAGACGATCACCGACGGCTTCCGCCGTGCGATTGAGGAAGGTGGCGCGCAAGGAGCGCTGAACTTCGTTGCCGGAGCCACCGACATGCTGAGTCAGGCAGTCGGTACTTTCCAGCAGGCAGGCGGCGGCGCGCGCGGCGTCTCTGCCGCAGTCGCGGCCATGAACATCCCCTACGTGTCACAGATTGCCCAAGTCTTGAATTCGATCGACTCCCTGTTCGGCGGCCGACTGTTCGGGACCGATTGGGAGGTGCGCGGCGCCTCCCGAGACTTCAGCATCGGCAGCGGAGGAGAGACGTCAGGCACTTACAGCGAGCGCCAAGCGCGGCAACGCAGCCTGTTCCGCGGCACGGCACGTCGAACTCGCACTTCATCACTGGAAGGCGACGAGCTGAACGCAATCAACGAACTGATGCAGGGCGCGCGGCAAGCCTTGGCATCCGCTGCGCGCGCTGTCGGTGCTGAAGTTCCGGAGCTCCTGGCGTTTGGTTTCCGCCAGGAGTTCGATAGCAAGGGCAACCTCATTCGCGAGACGGCAACGATCGCGGGACAACAGTTTTCGGAGTCTCTTGAGGAAGCGGCGCAGCGCTACATTGGCGCCAACATTCTGGGCCTACTTGGCGCAATCGATCCCGCGCTTGCGGCGCTGGCGGACCGCTTCGATGCGACGGGTAGCGAAGTGCTCGACTTTGCTCAGGCGATGCTTGCAGCGCAGGCCGATATCGAGCGTGGCGCCGGTCTGATCGTCGGCGCAACGGTCAGCCAGATCGGCGAGGCGCTCGAATTGCTGCGGGTGCCTGGCGAATCCCTGATCGAAGCTTACGCGCGCGTCTCGGCATCCACTGATTTGTATCTGAACGCACTCGGCCTGATGGATGGCGCCATGCAGGCGTCTACTTCCGAGGTGGTTGCCTTCGCTGCCGGGGCTGTCGAGGCGATGGGAGGACTCGATGCAGCGGCGCAGCAGCTCAATGTGATTCTGGGCGAGTTCTTCACGGATGCGGAGCGAGCAGCTTTCCGTCTGCAAGAGGCTCAGGCTCGCGCCACTCAGGCGCAGGCGGATCTCGGCGTGACGGGTGTTACGGCCGACAACTACCGCAGCCGGTTTGAGGCTGCCCGGCAGGGTGGATTGACGCC
The DNA here is from genome assembly GCA_020693165.1 of Xanthomonas sp. Taxonomy (GTDB): domain Bacteria; phylum Pseudomonadota; class Gammaproteobacteria; order Xanthomonadales; family SZUA-5; genus JADKFD01. Next base: position 36,241 of record JAIMJQ010000016.1, read on the forward strand.
TGAGCAGTTCGCGCAGTGGGTGCGCCTGGGTGTTGCAATTGCTGAGGCATCAGCCGCATCGCGAGATCTGACGGCTGCCAACGAGGCGCTGGCAGAGTCGACGGGTGTTGTAGCGGTTGAGGTTGCTGATACCAGCGCGGCGATGGCTGAAGCATCAGAGCGCATGAAGGAGGCGCGGCGTGCTCTGGTTGAGTTCGACGCCAACCTGGGCGCGGAGCTTACCCAGTTCGGTCGTGATGGAATGAACGAGTTTGTCGCCGGCGTGCAGGAAGTCGAGTCTTGGATCCGGCAGTCGACGGAGGAGGCGCAACGCCTGGCGCGGGCCGCTGGATTCGCTGCTGCCAGCGAGGAAACGCTGACTCAGATTCGGCTTTTGGGTGCTGCACGCATCGGCCAGGCGATAGCTGCACTGGACGCGCAGACGGTTCAGTTGATCGAGTCGATGTACCGTGCAGTGGACGCGACTGCCGAGGTCGACCTCAGCCGGTCAAACAGCCCACTTGCGTTCGCGCAACAGTTGGCCAGTGGCTTCCGCGAGATTGCTGATGAGATTGACCCTCAGCGATACGCGCAGGCGCTGCAGATCGCCCAGAATTTGTTCAACCTCGGCTGGGCGACTGGAGACGATCCACTTAACATCGCTGAGCGGATGGGTTTGCCGTTTGATCGGTTCGTGTCGGACCTTGGCGTCGACCTGCTTGCGCTCGGTGAGGTGGCGAACTTCGACGGGCTCGCTCAGGCGGCGCGCGCGTTGGGCGTCGAGCTTCCGGAGTTGGCTGCCCGTCTTGGTGTGTCGCTGGGGCAGCTGTCGGACGCGGGAAGCCTACTCAACAACGGCTTTGAGCGGCTGCTTGGTGGTCTCACTGAGGCGCAGCGGGGGCCGATCGAAGCCTTGTTGCGTCAGCTTGAAACCGCGCCAGTTGGTGATCGCGCGTCGATCACTGAAGCGCTGGCGCAACTGATCAACGCACTGCCAGCGGAGCTGAGGGCGCAATTCGCGCCTTACATTGACCAGGTCGATCTCACGCCGCCGGAAGTTGAGCAGATAACTGCCACTGATCGCGTTACTGCTGCGGTCAACGCTGGCAATACGCTCCTGGGACATATCCTCGGCGCGCTCGTCCGCAACGCGCCACCTCCTGGCCCTGGAAGCGACAAAAACCCACAACTCCTCGGCGAGAAGCTTGGTCCGGGGGACATTGTTGATCTGCGCCCGATTGCCATGTCGATCGAAACGGCCAGCAATCGACAGGTGGCAGAGCTGCAGTCGATCGCTAGAAATGTCAGGGCGGTGGAGAGCGCGGTGATGATTTCGAATCAACTGCTCAATGAGATGGCGAACGAGGTGCGGCGCGAAGCCGAGCGCACGTCTACGGTGGGTGCATGAAGATCCTTGCTGCAGAGATCTCGTTTGGCGACGGCGTTGAGTACATCGCGACCGCCGCCTTTGCTACATCCAGCACTGACACACCAGCAAATCAGCTTTTTGTTGCTCGAATGAGCGACAGCGTCTTTGAACGCAGCGTATCTTTTGCGATCTGGAGGGGTGACCGATCCGTTGTTCCTCCGGTGCAGGAGCTGGTTCTCCTCAACGGAGACGGGGCTCTCGATGCCTGGCTGGAACGCGAGATCAAGGATCGTCAGGTCATCCTGCGGTCAGGCTACATCGACCAACCGTACAGCACTTGGTCAGTGCGCGCTCGTTTAACCGGCGACCGTGTTTCTCAGGCAGGTCGGTCCAAGATTTCGATCAAGTTCCGCAGCAAGCTGCAGCTGCTGCAGAAGCAGTCGACTGCGACGTGGGGGGCGTCGACGCCGAACAGCGAGATTCGAGGCAGCCGTCAGCCGGTCGCCATTGGCAAGCTTAATTACGCTGGTGGTGTGCTGCATGAGCACGTGAGCAATTTCGAGCGGATCTACTCGGTCAGCGATTGGCCTATCCACTCGATCACGTACTGGTATAGCCGTTATTCGCTGGATGTGAACCCAGGTTACTTTTTGCAAGGCTTGCCAGAAGCGGTGCATGGGTTCCGGCGCCGGACGACAACCTCGAATCCGGGCCCGGATGATCGCGTGTGCCTGGAGATGCGCGGAGCAATCCGCTTGGGCGACGAGTTGCTTGGTTCTGTCGGTGAGTTCGTTTTCTGGACTGCTGATGTCCCGAATGGATGGACTGTCGTCGCCAGCGCTGGAACCGTTTCTCAATCGCCAACCGGGTGCGCTTTGATCTTCGGTGAGGACGTGTTCATCAAGTGGAGCGGGTTGACCTTTGGCCAACTTTACTCGATCGAGGTTCTGACCAACGCGGTCTACAGCGGCGTTTGGATGATCATCAATGGCTCGACGACGCTGCACTACCAGCCGTACGACACCATGCTTGCCGGACCTCGAGTTTGGCGCCTGACCTTTACGGCAAGCGCAGCTGACATATCGATTGGCATTCCTTACAGCGCGAAAGGCTCTGTTTCCATTGATCGAGTGCGCATCTGGCCAGCTACTCCCGTCGATCGCATTCAGAACTGGGTAGAGCACCTGTGCGTTGATCGCGGAGGCTTAGATCCGGAAGACGTCGACTCGACGTCTTTGGCCGCGCTCGAGGCTGCGAAGGGCTGGGATCTGGCCTACGCAAATGAGCAGGGATCGGAGAACGCGGAGCTGCTTTGGAAGGCTTTGGACTCGTTGAATTCGTGCTTGTTTGAGGGGGCAAACGGACAGCTGAAAGCGGCCTGGCTGCAGGATCCATCTGACATGACGTCATCCGGCACCATCACCGACGACGACTTCATGGAGAGCCTGGAGTGGGACGACGATGAAATGGATGGTTTGTCGACCTCCCTTATCTATTCGGTCAACTACGCGGAGCTGTCGGCGAACGAGATCCAGACACTTCAATCCGCAGTGACCATTCCTCAGGCCACGATCGAATCGCTTCGGCGCGCTGATCGGAAGGTCACAAGCGATATCGCCGTGGCAAGCCACTACAGTCGATCTGCCGACAACGCACCGATGCCCACTTTGTTGATTGACGCTTCCGCTGCCGAGGCCGAAGCGGATGACCGCTGCACGCTTGCCAGCGTTCGCCGCAAGTTCGGCCGATGTGCGCTGCGCGATCGAGCTTCATTCGCAGCAATGGAGCCGGGGCAGGCGTGGACGCTGTCGAGTACTCGCTGGGGAGAGTTTCCGGTCTACATCACGATGGTCCGTGGCACGTTGCTCAGTTCAGAGCCGGTGCTCCGAATTCGGCTTTGGAGGTGATCAATGGCAATGCTGGGGCTGCGCAACTACATCGACCGATCGTCTCTTACGATCACCGCGTCGCCGACCGCGTTGGCGGAGTTGCCCACCAGTAACCTCAAAGTGCCCTGGTTCGACGGTATAGCTCGAGGCAGCTCTGTTGGTCGGACTGTTTCGCTGAGCTGGGAGCTGCCAGCCAGCGCGTCTGAGCCCGAGCCTCGCGTTGACCTTGTAGCCCTGCTCGGCCTCAACTGGCGAAGCTCTTTTCTGGCCACCCTGAAGTGGTGGAACTTTGGTGGATCGTGGTCATCACCCCTTGGTTCAACAAGCCAACTGCACTACTACATGGGCAGTTATGTTCCGTGGATCGGTCTGGTTCCCCGCAACGTCTTCGTGCCGATTCCTACAAGCGTCACTGAGGTGCAGTACTGGCGCCTGGACGTTACCTACAGCGTCAGCCCCGAGGACTCCTATGCGTGGGAGGCTCGGCGACTCTGGGCAGGCCCAGCCCTTCGCTTTTCGATGCGCGCAGAGCCCGAGACGGAGTGGTCTGGCACGCATGTGGTGGCGACCGGCGAGACTGGTATCCCGAATGTGAGCAGCGGCCGCACTTTCCGGCGGCTGGGTTTCGAGGGCAGATCCATTTCAGTTCGCGACGTTTACGGCGTTGAGAACTGGATGCACGATCTCAACCAGCTGCTGTTTGATCGCGGGCCTTACACGGAAGCCATTCTGTTGCCGCGGGATGTTTCTGACGGCTACACGCCTAACTTGGTGCAGACGCTGGGTGCTTACGGCCATCTGCTACCCGGACTTCGCACAAGGCTGATGCGGGGCAATCGCGTCGATTTATCAGGCCAGCTGCAAGAGGTCCCACATCCGCTTCCAAGTCCTTTGGTCGCCCCCACCTGAACGAATGCGACGACGTCG
>JAIMJQ010000121.1:0-189 GCA_020693165.1 Xanthomonas sp.
CTGCGCTTGAATGCCGCCGGATTCTCCTATGACTACAGCAACCTTCAGGTACGCCTTCCAGTACCGACGGGCGGCGTCAGCATCGTCAACGCCGGCGCGGCGAAGGCCTGGGGCTGGGATTCGAGGCCAGCCTGCTGGTCACTGACAGGCTGCGTCTGGATGGCAATAGCGCCTTGCTGGACACCGAGC
>JAIMJQ010000121.1:229-5631 GCA_020693165.1 Xanthomonas sp.
TTGCTGTTCCTGCTCGGCGCGCCGATCCCCCTGCAATCGGTGAGTGCGGCGGGCAATGAGCTGACCCGGGCACCGGAGCTATCGATGTTCGCCAGCCTGCAATACGACCTGGACCTGGGGAAGGACTTCGATGGACGGTTCGAACTGGCCTGGCGCTACCAGGACGAGGTGTTCTTCCTCGCGACCAATCAGGGCAGGAACACCTTCAAAGGCGGTAGTTCGAACCGACTGGACCTGCGTTTTGCCGTCCAACCGCATCGAGCTGCCTGGGAGGCGGCGCTGTACGTCAACAACGCGAACGACGATCGCACCATTACCCAGGTCACCGCGCTTGGCTCCTATCCCAATGCCGCGATCAGCCCGCCGCGCCAGTACGGGGTCGAGTTCAGCTATCGCTGGTAGTGAGCCGAGAAACTTCGCGCCGAGAGAAATACTCGTATACGGGCACGGTGCGGCGGATCCGCGAGAAAGTGGCGGGCCTGCTTGACCAGGATCTTGAACACACCTTGGCTTAATGACTACAATGACCATCATGACTCAAATCGGAGGCATGTGATGGAAACATGGTCCGTAGCGCAAGCTAAAGCAAGATTCAGCGAAATCATCGAACTCGCCGGCACGCAAGGGCCGCAGACGATCACGCGCAATGGTAAAACCGCAGCGGTCCTGGTGTCGGCTCAGGAGTGGGAGCGCAGGGTTCGGCGCAGCGGGAATCTTGCGGAGTTCTTTGCGAACTCCCCTCTGGTCGGATCGGATCTGGAGCTGAATCGGCTTGCGGGTGGTCTGCGCGAACTCGAACTTTGAAGTACCTGCTCGATACCAACGCGGTTTCTGAGTGGGTCAAGCCGCGACCTGATCCCGGCCTTGTGGAGTGGCTCGCAGCCTGTGATGAAGACCGCATTTACCTGAGTGTAGTGACCTTGGCGGAGCTACGCCGGGGCATTGCACGCCTGGAGGTCGGCCGTCGCCGCAGCCAGCTTGACGTATGGTTGCGTGATGAGCTGCCACAGCGCTTTGACGGCCGCATCCTGCCGGTCACACCTGCTGTTGCCGATGTCTGGGGCGCGCTTGTTGCTGAGCGTGAAGCCCTGGGGCGACCGATCAGCGCCATGGATGCGTTCATTGCGGCGACCACACGCGTGCATGAGATGGTTCTGGTGACGCGAAATGAGGCTGACTTCCAGTTCTCGCTCAAAGCCTTGCTGAATCCCTGGCTGAAATGAAACGTTGCGGTTGCTGGTGATCCTGCACTTGCCTTGCGTAAGCCCGCCATTCCAGCAACAGCCGAAGCAAAAAGCGTTCGGATAAATCCGAACCCACGTCCGTGCCCACCTTTATCCTGTCGCGGCTGGTCGTCGAGCCTTGGATCCCCGATCAGCCACACGCGCGCAGCGCTTCCAGCACCGCCCAGCACGCGGTCTTGTTGGGTGAGTTCGATGCCCATTTGCGCATCTCGACAACGAACCTTTCCAGAATCTCGTCGGACTCCAGTTGCTGAGCCCGTTGGATCTCCTGCCTTGCCGCATCCAGGTCACCGAGTCCCGCGTGTGCCCAGGCGCAGGTCAGGCGCGGTTGATAGTAATTGGGCGTGCGCTCGACCGCCTGCTGGCCACCGCGCAGACCCTCGGCATGGTTGAGCATGAACAGATGACCGGTGGCTCGGTAGGTGGCCCACAGGCCGAACCGCGGGTGGTGCGGCGCGCGCGCCTCGGCGGTTTCGATCAAGCCGATGCCGCCCGGATCGCAGTGGCGCAGGCAGTGCTGCCAGCCGAGCACCGCCAGTGCATGCGCGTCATTCGGATTGCGCGCCGTTGCGATCTCCATGTGGGTGATCGCATCGTCGGGTCGATGGAACATGGTTGCCACGATGCCGGCGGACGCGCGCACTTCGGGAGCGTTGGGCGCAGCCGCCAACGCTTCCGCGATCAGCGCGTCGGCCTGCGCCATCGTTGCCACCGGATCGTCGGCCCATAGACTGACGACGTTCTGGCTCAGTTGCACCGCGAGCGCGGCGCGCGTGGCCGGATCATCGGGTTCGATGGCCAGCGCCTCTTGCAGCATCACGACGATCTGACGCGAGCTGTCGCGGCCGTAGTTCAGGCGCAGCGCTTCAGCCGCCTGGACGCGCTCATAGGCGGAAAGATTGAAGCGGCCGGTGCGGCGCGCGCGCAGCGGTTGCGTGACGTTCACTTTGGCGGCGATGGCCGTCGTGATGCTGCACACCACGTCTTCCTGGACCGAGTAGAAATTGCCCACGGCGGTCTGGTACTTCTCCGCCCACAACAGCACGCCCTCGGCGGCGTCGCCAAGTTCGACCCGGATGCACAAGGCCTCTTCGAAAAGTGCGAGCGTCGCGGACACCAGATAGCGCGAGTGCAATGCCTCCCCGATCTGCGCCGGGTCCGCATTCGAAGCGTTGACTGCGAAACGCACCGCGGAGCTGTGTGGCGCCACCCGGAAGTGTGGCGTCCGCGACAGCAGCATGGTCAGGTCACGGGTCAGGCCGTCCGCCAGCAGTCGCCCTGTCCCGCCCGCGGACACATCGACCACCGGCAGCACGGCAACCGAGAACGCCGGCAAGGGTGCCGTTCGGGAACGTGCCGGTTCCGCTATCTGGTCGGCCGCCCAGACTTCCGCATCCAGTCAGTAGCCAAGCGTGGGCAGGGTCCGGACGGCATCGGCGTCCGCGGCAACACTTTTCAATGCCGCGCGCAACAGGTAGACGAGCCGGGTCAGGGTCTCATCACTGCCAGAGCCACCGGGCCAGAGGCGCGCGCCGAGTTCGGCGCGTGTCCAGAGCTGGCCGGGACGCTCGGCAAGGGCGACCAGCAGCGCCATGACCTTCGGCTCCACTCGGCACGAGGTCTTCGGGCCGCTGATGCGCAGGGCCTCGCATTCGACGAGCACGCCGTTCATGTGGAACGGCGCGTGCCGGAGCGGTGCGATTTGTTGGACGCTGTCCATCGCACCCAAGGTAGCACACCACCTGAGGCGCCATCATAAAAAGATCACTTGGTCCTCAGGACCTGGTTTGGCCCGAGGATTACAGTCATCCGCACTTGCAGTCGTTGAATGGCAAGCAGTTCGCGCTCGATGCTGCCGATGAAGATGCGCAGCACCTTCCGTCGCCAGCGTCGCATGGCCGCGTAACGCCGGCCGCGGAGGTCAGGCGTGAGCCGCTTCCGCCAGTACTTCGCTTGCCCACTGGTTCAGGCTCTTGCCGGATGCCTTGGCGGCCAGCGTCGCGGCGCGATGGAGTTCCGGCGGAACGCGCAGGTTCAGCGCCCCAGAAGCCTTCGCCAGCGGCTCGATGCCATTCTTTGCGCAGGCGTCCAGGTAAACGCGCAGGGAGATCGCGCCCTCTCGCTGCAGTCCAGCCACATCCTCAGCGTAGAAGTCGGCGCCACCGGAAAGTCCGGTGAACTCGCCTCGGAACATCCCGATTTCCGGGTCGAACGCGACGACGGCCTTCTGGCCATTGATGGTCATGACGTTATTCATCGAGTGACTCCGTTTTCATCCAGCCAGTTGCGAATGCTCGCCAGCGCGCCCTTGTCGGTGTCAGACGACGGGTGCGGGCGGTGGAACACGCGCACCGCGTCGAACAGTCGAACCGTAACGCGGAAGCCTTCCGCTTCTTCAAGCGTCGCGCCCAGCGCGAGCAGCAGCGACTCGATATCGCGCCACTTCACGTTGCCGCTGGCGGGACGGGCGAAGATCAGTGCCAGCGTGGCCAAGTGCTTTCGTTTCACGGTTCTATGGTAGCGAAAAACGCTACCAGTAGAAAGTGTTTCGCGCCACCATCTTTCGCGCGGTTACGCACCGGCGTCTGTCAAGACTGCGGATTTATGCGGCCCGAATCCGCTGACTCGCAATCCGGGACAGCCACAATCCCATGGCCGCGAATCATGTCCCGGATTACGTCGTCATCATAAAAAAATCATCCAGTCCTCAGGACTCGATCGGGGCGTACGCCTAAGCTCATCGTGCTGTGCCGGCATCTGGGAGCCTCAGAGCAATCCGACACCTCGGCGCGCTCTGACTTCGAATTTTTTCACGCGCTCGCAGTTTGGTTACGCCTGCGGATGTGGGCTGGTCAGGGCTGCCAGGGGGGTTTATGCATCGTTTTCAGGTCACGTTGTTGCCCTTGTGGGAGCGACCTTGTGTCGCGAGCTCTGCAAGCCAAAGCTCGCGACACAAGGTCGCTCCCACAGTCGCAGGCCGCTTTACGGCGCAGCGGTTCACCGGCGCTGTGGCTTTCGACCGGCGGGCAACCTGGGCTATCGACTCACGTACAGGCGCGTGTCGTACTCGAACGCCACGCGCCCGTCGTGTGCAGTCGCGGCAAAGATCCGTCGCAGCGCGTCGAGCATCGGCGCGTGTTGCGGGTGCCCGGCGGCCGGCGTGTACGACGAGGACAGCAGGCGGCCCTTGAGGCCCTCGTAGTCGAAGTGCTGGACGTGGTCGAAGCGGTATTCGGCATAGCCCTCGCTGCCGAAGTACTGTTCCAGCGTGAACGGGTCGGCGTAGCGCTCGGCGACTGTCGCGTAGTCGGTGCCGAACTGCTGCAGCAGCAACTCGTAGTCGTCGAGGAACTCGCTGCCAGTGGTGCGGCGCAGGTTCCAGACCACGGCGGCATGGCCTTCCGGGCGCAGGATGCGGCGGGTTTCGTTGGCTGCAGCGGCGACATCGAACCAGTGGAAAGCCTGAGCCGCGATAGTGAGATCGACGCTGGAAGCGGGCAATCCAGTGGCCTCCGCGCGGCCTGCGACGCTGACGAAGCGGCCGCGACCGGACAGCAGCAACTCGGCGGCGGCGCGCATGCCGTCATTCGGTTCGACGCCGAAGACGCGATGGCCGCGCTCGAGGAAGCCGATCGCCGACAGGCCGGTACCAGAGCCGAGGTCGGCGATGTCGACCGGTCCGGTCCAGCCGCAGTGACCGGCCAGTGCATCGACGACCGCGGAGGGATAGTCGGGCCGATAGCGCACGTAGTCGGCGACGCGATTGGAGAAGCGGGCGGTGGGGTCGGAGATCGTCATGGCGGCGGACGGTTGCGGCGAAGTATTGAAACCGATGATGCGCTGGCGCGCATGGTGGCGGCCGCGGCATCGGCGATGTAGCTGCAGGAGTGCCGCCGTGCGCTTTTGTGGGTCCAGACTTGTCTGGACGCTGTTGCATTGCTTTGGTGGGTCCAGACTTGTCTGGACGCTGTTGCTTTGCCTTGGTGGGTCCAGACTTGTCTGGACGCTGTTGCTTTGCTTTGGTGGGTTCAGACTTGTCTGGACGCTGTTGCTTTGCCTTGGTGGGTTCAGACCCCTACCAGATCAAGAGCGGGAGAAGCGTCCAGACAAGTCTGGACCCGCCAGATCAAGAGCGGGAAGAGCGTCCAGACAAGTCTG
>JAIMJQ010000122.1 GCA_020693165.1 Xanthomonas sp.
CGGACAAGTCCGAACCCACACAAGCCACAGCAAAGGCGTTCGGACAAGTCCGAACCCACACAAGCCACAGCAAAGGCGTTCGGACAAGTCCGAACCCACACAAGCCACAGCAAAGGCGTTCGGACAAGTCCGAACCCACACAAGCCACAGCAAAGGCGTTCGGACAAGTCCGAACCCACACAAGCCACAGCAAAGGCGTTCGGACAAGTCCGAACCCACACAAGCCACAGCAAAGGCGTTCGGACAAGCCCGAACCCGCAGAAGCGACGGCAAGAGCGCCCGGACAAGTCCGAACCCGCAGGGGTCACGAGCACCGCCAGCGCTCGTCGGCGCAGTCCTGCATCGACTGGCGCAGTTCGGTCGCTTTGCGGAACAAGTCGGGTTTGGTCAGCTTGGCCAGGTTGCGCTCGGCGCCATCGAAGTCGCCTTCCTTGAACTGCGCGTAGGCGAGCGCGTAGCGCACGTCCTCATCGTCGAGCAGGCGCGTGCGCGTGAGCGCCACTTCCATGCTGCGCACTTCGGCAAAGCGGCCGAGTTCGATCAGGATGCCGAGACGCTGTTTCAGCTTCAGCGACTGATCGGTGATTTCGGCGTTGACCGCCAGCGCGCGCGCATACAGCCTGGCGCGGCGGAACAGCTCGGCCGCTTCAGGTTTCAGTGCCGGATTGACCAGCGCCGCGCGATACATCAGTTCGCCGGCGGCGAGCGGCTGCCCGTTCTCCAGATAAGTCGCCGCGAGCACCTTGACCACGTTTTCGCTGGCCGGAAACTTCATCCGCGCCGATTCCAGGAACACAAGCGCCGCGTCGAACTGGCGCGCGCGCTTGAGCGCGTTGCCGATCGCCACGTAGTCCTCTTCCTTGCCCTCGGCCAGGGCCAGGTAGCGCTGACCGCGCGCGGCGGCCTCCTGGTACAGCCCGAGTTCCATCAGGAAGAACACTTCGCGGCGCAGGAACTGGGTGTTGGCCGGGAATCGCCGGCTGCCGTCAGCCAGCGTCGCGAACGCGCGCTCGCGGTCGCCCAGCAACCAGTGCACCTGCGCGCGCATCAGGAACACCGCCGGCAAGGAATCGAACGCCGTGCCGGCGCGATCCAGCGTTTTCAGCACATCGGCATAGCGCTCCAGCCCGAACTGCGCCTGCGCCAGATACAGGTAGATCGTCGGTTCGGTTTGCCCGGCGGCGATCGCCTTGTCAAACGCCGTGACCGCAGCCTCGGGTTGCTGCAGATTCAGCGCAATCAGCCCGCCGAGCGTGTGATATTTGATCGCATCCAGCGCCGGATCGGCTGCATCGACCTTGGCGTACTCGATGGTCGCCTTATCGTAGTTGCCGTCGGAGGCGAGGACGGCGGCGAGTTCAAGGTAGTTCGGCTCATCCGAGGCGCTGAGGCAGACGGATGGAAAAAGGAAAAGGGAAAAGGGAAAAAGGGAGAGCCAGAGCGCGGCAAGCATCGACCTCGCGCCAAGCCGCGCTCCCTTTTTCCATTTTCCTTTTTCCATTTTCCTGCTCACGAGAGATCAAACCTCACCCGTTGCGTCGCCCACACCCGCACCGCCTGGCCCTGGTACTGCGCCGGCTCGAACTTCCATGACTTCACACCAGCCTCGGCGGCGGCCTCGAAGATGCCGGCGGGTTGCGCTTCCAGCACCTTGACGCGCTCGACCTGACCCGTTGGACTGATCAACACGCTGAGCAGCACATAGCCTTCGACGCCCTGAGCCTTGGCCCGAACCGGGTAGGGAATGGCGGTCTGCAGCGTCGGCTTCGGCGGCACGTCGACCGAGGAATCGGTCATCACCACGTCCTTGCCGTCGCCGAGCAGGTTGCCGCCGAGCGCCGACAGGTCTTCCGATTCGTATTGCGGCAACCCGAAGTCGAGGCCGGCCAGCGCCGACCCCAGGTTCGCCGATGGCGGCGCCGGCGCGCGCCGCGGCTGCTTCTTCGGCGGCTCGCGTTTTTGCACCTCGCGCGTCGGTTTCGGCTTCTCGCGCTTCTCCGCACTGATCTGGCTGATCGCGGTGCCGCTGTCGCCGGTGACGATCACGCCCTTGCGGTTCATCCACAGGATCGAGCCGAGCACCAGCGTCATGCCGAGCGCGGCGCTGAGGAGCGCTGCGGCGTAGCGACGGGGGGTGGGGGTGATCATCGGGACAAATCAACTCGGAGGGCACGAGGGCATGAGGGCACGAGGGCACGAAAAGGCGGAAGAGCTTGGGTAGCCAAGCACTTACGTGCCCTCGTGCCCTGATGCCCTCGTACCCTCGCGAAGCTCATCACCCTTCCCCCGCCTCAACACTGGTCGCCACGCCAATGTCCTCGGCGCCCGCCAGCCGCGCCTGGTCGACGACTTCGACCAGGCGCCCTGAGGGCACCAGTTCGTCGGTGACCACCAGCACGCTCTTTGAAGTCATGCCCTTGATCTGGTCGCGGATGCGGCTCTGCAGCGTCCAGATCTGCACCGGTTCGCCGTCAATGTAGGTCTGGCCCTGCTTGTCGATGTAGACGCGCACCGCCTTGGTCGAGGCGACCTGGGTGGCGGTGGCGCCGGGACGGTCGATGTCGACCTTCATGTCCTTGACGAAGGTGGTGCTGACCATGAAGAAGATCAGCAGAATGAAGGTCATGTCGATCATCGGCGTGAGGTCGACGCTACCCTCGGTCGGCTTGTCCTGGTGACGGCGAAAACTCATGGCAGGATCTCCTCGCGCCCCGGCTTCAGCGAGCACAGGATGTCTTTGATCTGGGCCAGATCGTGCTTGATCTGGCGCTCGCGCCGGTCGAGCAGGCTCTTGATGATGTAACCCGGGACGGCAACGATCAGGCCCATCTGGGTGGTGAACAGCGCCGTGGCGATGCCGCCGGCGATGCCGCCGGTCTGGCTGAACAGGGTCATGTCGCCGAGCGAGTCGAAGGTCTCGATCATGCCGACCACAGTGCCGAGCAACCCGAGCAGCGGCGCCACCGTGACGATCGTGGTGATCAGCATCGAGTAACGCTTGATCTCGCTCTCGTAAGCGCCGTAAGTCTCATCGAGGCGTTCGCGCAGATAGGTGCGCTGCTGCCGCCAGAGCTCGATGCCTTTGACGACTGCTGTATCGACGATGCCGCGCGCCTCGCGCGGCTTGCCACGCAATTCGTTGTTGACCAGCACGCGCACACTCTTCGCACTGCCGCGCTTGAGCGTGCTCCAGCGCCAGCCGATCGCGAACCACAGCGCCAGCGCGCACAGCAGCAGCGGCGGCATGACGAAGCCGCCATTGGCCAGATACGCGCCGATCGCCTCGGCGGCACTGCCGGCATCGTGGACGCGATCGCCGATCATCGCAGCGCTCCTCAGGCCGCCTTGACCGGACGCATCGCATCGCGGCGTTCCTGGTGCACGTTGATGACCTGGATCGCGCCCTGCTCCATGTCGTCCTTGATGCGCTCGGCCCAGCCGGACAACAGGTTGCCGAGCAGCAAGCAGGGAATCGCCACCAGCAGGCCCTGCTCGGTGGTGACCAATGCGACGGCAATGCCGCCGGCGAGCAGTTTGGGGTCGCTGGTACCGAACTCGGTGATCACGTCGAAGGTCTGGATCATGCCGGTGACGGTCCCGAGCAAGCCGAGCAGTGGCGCCACCGCGGCGATCATCAGGATTACCGAGCCGAAGCGGTTCAGGCGCGTGCTCTCGTGCAGGATCGCCTCGGAGATGATGTCTTCCAGGTGCGTGCGTTCGCGATCGAGGTTGCGCAGCGCCGCGGTGACCACGCGCGCCGCCGAACCCTTGCGCTGCTTCACCGCGTCGATCGCCTCGTTGATGCGCTGCTGGCGCACCAGAGGGCCGGCGGCGTCGATGGTCGGCTTCACCGCCGAACCGGCCTGCGACAGGAACAGTGCGCGGAGCACCACCAACACCATGGCGATGGCGCCGAGAATGAGGATCACGTAACCGATCGGACCACCCTTCGACATCTCGCTGACGATGGTCTTCTTCGGCGGCTCGCTGACCGCCGTGGCCGCACTCTCGAACAGGAAGATCGGCAAGGTGGCCGGCGGCTGTCCGGCCTTGAGCGCCTGGGCGACTTCTGCAGACGGCTCGCGCCACAGCTTGAAGGCGCCGCCGCCGGCAGGCGCCAGCGCGCCAGCACCGGATTCGCTGATGCCGTATACGGCGATATTGCCGACGCGCACCAGCGTACCGCTCACTTCGGTGCCGTCGGCGAGGAAGAACTTGCCGGCCTCGCTGCGCACCGCGGACAGATCTTTGAGCTTGGTCGCGGCAGCGGCGAACACTTTGGCGGTCTTGTCGCCATCGGCGAGCGCCGCAAACTCGGCAGACGCAGCCAGCCCGATGCCGTAGCTTTCCAGTGTGGCGCCAGCCTGGGCAAACGTGGCCTGCAGCAACGAACTGACCTCTTCGTTGGCGATCGCGGCCTCATCGGCCAACGTGGCCTGTTCCTGCAACTGCGCCGATTCGTTGTCGAGCGCCAGTACGCGCGATTCCAGCGCCGCCACTTCGTTGTTCAGCGTGGCCTGCTGCGTGGCCGCGGCGCGCTTCATCTGATCCAGCTGCGCAGCCAATTCGCGCTTCTGCGCCGAGAGGAAGGCAACTTCCTTGCGGTAGGCCTCGTCGACGGAAACTGCGGGTGCGGCTGGTGGTGCGGGTGCGGGTGTTGGTGCCGGGGTCTGCGCGTGCAGCGTGCCGCACGAGAGTGCGATTGCCAGCAAGACCATTCGGTTCGAGCGGTTCATCGAGCACCTCCGGCGAGTGTGTTCGGCAGCTCGAACCAGCCCTGACGGATCTGCTTGCCGAGGGCATCGAAATAGGCCAGCACGCGCTTGCTGTCGGCGGGATCGGTGAGTACCTCGAAACGCCATGCATCACCGCTTCTGCGGGCGGCGCCGACGCGGCCGTCGCTCAACTTGAAGAACAGCATCATCGAACCGGCCTTGGCGACGTCGGCGAGCACGTCCTTGCCGTCGAGCGCGATGGTCTGGCTGTAGATGCCGTTCTCGCGGGTGATGCGGAACTCGTCCTCAAAGAAGGCCCACAGGCGATTCGCCGCGCGCGGCGGCGCCAGCGTGCCAGCCTCCAGCTGCCGCTTGAGCTCGTCGAGTTCAGCCAGGCGCTCGGTCTGCTTGAACGGGATGCCGGTGGCGATGTGCTGGCGCAGCCCATCGAGCGCAGCCAGCAACACCGGCTTCAGCGTCTCGCCAGCCACGCCGGCATTGCCGGCCTCGGCCTCGCGCTTGGCCAGATCCTCGCGCAGCTTGCGTGCATTCAACTCGGCGCGACCCACGGCTGCCTGCAACTCGGCGCGCTGCGCGGCCAGCGCGGCCGCCTGGGTGCGCGCTTCCTGGCGCGTCAGCTCGACGTCGTTGTTCAGCTGCTCGACTTCCGCGCGCAGCTTGATCAGCGACTCGGCCAGCGCGCCGGGGGAGTCCGGCTGCTGCGCCGCGGCTGCAGCCGTCAGGGACAACAACACACACGCGGCTTTGATCCGCATGCGCCAGGAGTTTGCATTCATGGAGCGACGACAACCGGCAGCGCTTGGGTCAAGCGATGGGCGGCAGTCTAGAAAGCAATCATGACGGGGATGTTGCAGTG
>JAIMJQ010000123.1 GCA_020693165.1 Xanthomonas sp.
CCGTAACCGCCTGATGGCCTTTTCCACACGAAATGGCGCAGACCCCACGCGTCAAAGCGGCCCGAAAGGGACGCGCCGCGCAAGGTGTCACCGTGACGCGCCCCCCTGCCTCGACGTCCGGGACGTTCCGCGTTATGAGCGCAGCGGCGCGATAGTCGCGCCACGGTGACGGGTCGCAAGCATAGGCCAGAGACTGCCGGGCGCCTACTCAACCACACGCTGACCGAGCGCCGCAGCCGCCTGACGAACGTGCACCGCACGCACTGCACCACCCTTTGCCTGTGCCTGGGCATAGCGCAACACGCGCGTAACAGCCCACAGCATGTTCGGCGGTTCGGGCCGGTTCGCTAGTTTCTGCAAGAGCCCACAGGTTTCTGAATCCCGGACTCCGTAGGTTTCTGCGAATGCCTGAACATCCGCCTCCGGAATACCTTTCACGAAAAGCGACGCGGTAACGCGCGATTCGAGCCAGTCCATATCTTGCCGGCTGTTGCCGCGCTTGCCTCCGAATACAACGGAGTGAAGCCTCTCGCGACCGATCAGCGCCACACCGCCACCCGGCGCGCCGCCTGGGCGCTCCGTGAAGCTGCCGAGCAGGATCAACACTTCCGCCGGCAAGTGCTCGGCATTGTCGATTATCAGAAGCGCACCGCTGCGCAGCTCCGCGCGAATAACGTCCGCCAAGTCCTTGGCGCCGTACTGCCGGTAATACCCAAGCCCCATGACGGACGCGACGCGCGCCAGCGCCGGAACCATGCCCCGATCAGCCGCGGACAGACTCGCCAGATAGCAGCCGGTCCTTTCCTCGGCGTAGTGTTGCGCCGCTGCCGACTTGCCTACCCCGGACGGACCAAAGACCACAGCGACACCGCCGAGCATGGCAGCCAGGTCCAGGGCGTCGGCTACTTCCGCCGCGGTGCGGGTGCTGACCCATGCACCTTGACCGGCGGCGGTGGGCTGGGCGTCAATCACTTGGAACGGAACAGTGTTCATGGTGCCTCGCTCAGCGCGCGCGGCGCTTGGGGCTGCGGATGGTTGGGTGGTCGAGCACGGTCGCGGGCTCGTCTCGTTGCTCTGCCGGTTGCTTGCGTCGCTGATCTATCCCGAGCGGGACCACGGCGGCAGGCTTGGGCCTGTCGTGTGCCACATGGTCGAGAAGGCTTCGGGGCTTGATGTCAAGCGCCGCGGCGGCTTCCTGCATCGCGCGATGACCATCGCGAGCACGCTTATTCCAACCCGCCTTTTCCTTGGCTCGGGCCTTCGCCGCCTTGACGTCGTTGAACCCGATCCTTCCAACAGCGGTCGCGTGGAACAGGTAAGTGCTATCGGGCAGGAAGACGTGAACCCCGTCCTTCAAGCTGTCCGGGTCGAATCTCGCAATAACCTGTTGTCCGATGTATCGGCAAAGCTCAAGCGCTTGGTATCTGTTGCCGAACAACTTCAACTCAGCGTCTTGGCTGACCTTGAGCGGGCGCGAGTCGAGTAGCAGCAACCGCAACTGCGCCTCCGTCGCCATCCTCACGGGTGCTTGTTGGTACAGGTCCGCGTGTGTCTGCGCGAAGGATCGGCCGTTGCAGGCTTCGGCCGTTCTGCCCGTCTTCTGGTTGTGGTCTGCGATAGCCTCGCGCACTACGGCCAGGATCACAGGCCAAGGCACTGCCGCATCGCCGTAGTTGTGCGGCTTGTCCAGCGGATCGTTGCCCGTGCATGCGCCCTTGCACCGATCATCGGCAGTCACACGGTCGCGGATGTCCTGAAAGGCGCGTTCAATCGGCTTGGAACGCCCGCTGTAGGGCAATACAAAGTGCACATCAACATGCAGCGTGGCGAGCATTCCGTTCCAGTCGCGCGCGGGATCATTCCAGCGGTGGCGGTTGAGCGCGCCCCCCGAAAGGCCGCGACTGGCGAACGCCCGGCCGTTGTCCAGGTGCACGCCATGCGGCAAGCCCCACGCGCGCACCCCATCGGCAAACGACAAGCATGCAAGGTCGGCGGTCTCGGTCGTGCCGAGCCGCCAACCCACAATCATTCGGCTCTTGATGTCTTGCCATGCCAACAGCGTAGGCCGGCCGATCTTGCCGTCAGGAAACACCACACGTACATCAAGACGGTGGCCGTCCGCGTCCCAAAGGTCCATGACGTTCATGTGCTCTACCGACCGGATCACTTGCGGCCCGAGTCGCTCCGCGGCCTCTTTGCCCTCGCGGCCGTAAGTCATCGTCGCCCGATCAACATCCTTCAGACGATCCAGAAGGCGCCGATCAGACGGCAGCGGCAGCCAGTCCGACTTTTGCTCCTTAGCGATGCGGCGGAGCCTCTCGCAGCAGATAGCCGCCGTTGGTCGCTCTGCGCGGCAATAGTCCGCGATCAGCCACGCGAGCGCGCCCGGATGGATCTCCGCCCGTCGATTGCCGGGCATTGGATCGGGCAGGAGGAACGCCGGCCAGTGCACGCGCGCCACGCCTTTCACTGCCACCCGCCAGCGGATCGCATTACGTACCGAAGTATCGGCGCCCGCATCAATTGCGGCGGATGCCGCAGCCTTGAAGCCCATCCCCGCCGCGGCCCGCCGCTCCACATCGTCCAGGATCAACGCCCGCCCCGTAGCCCGATTCCTCCGCCACGCCTCCGCCTTCTCGAACTCCGCCCACTTCTGGCTGATCTCGGCAGATCGGCCAGCGGAAGCGGCGATTTCCGCCGCTTCCTTCGCCTTCGCTGCGCGCAGTTGGAGTACTGCATTTCTGCAATCCTCCGGCAGCGATTCGAGCGCGTACACATGGGCGCCATCCACCAGCTCCGCGGCGCTACTGAAACGCTTGCGCACGGCTCGCTCCGACACAGCAAGCGCCTTCGCCAGTTCGCGGGTGCTGGTGCCGGCGCTCATTGCATCTGGTCCTTGTAAAGCTCGGCGCGCAGGGCGTTGATTGCGGCCGTCTGGTGCTCCAGAAGGAAGCCGATTAACATCGCGACGTTGCTGCGCTGGCGGGGCTCAAGGGTGCCGTCGGGCGTCAACAGATCGTTGACGCCCTCCAGACAGTAGCCGAGCGTTTCCGCCTGGTTGAGCGCCTCGCGCGCTGCCTGCGTTGATCCGGTGCCGGCGCTCATGCCTCACCCCGCACCATCGCGACCGAACCCGACACCGCAGCGGCGGCAGCCTCCGCGGCACTCTGCGCGCCCCTGTAGTTGCCGAAGCAACCGGGCGGCGGCTTGGGTAGCCAGATGGTGAACCGCGCGGCGGAATCGAGTGAGCGCAACACCAGTGCAACCGGGCGCAGGTTGTTCAACTGGAAAGCGACATGGACCGGCCTGCCGGTTTGCTCATGCACGCGCGCCGCGGTGGCGTAGTCTTCGGCCACGTCTGCCACTCCGCGAACGGCAGCGCCGATCCGGTGGAAAAGCCCGAACACGCGACCGCCGTGCAGATACCGGGTGCTTCCACCGGGTCCGATGAATTGCAGGTTCCATATGATCCCGTTGACGTCGCGCATGGGCACGACGAGGCGCCCGTTCCGCTGGCGGATGTCATGGGCGCCGACGCCCTTGGCCGTCAGCCAGGCATGGGCAGCCGGTGGCGGCGATTCGCTCCACAACTGCGCGGCCACATCGGCGATGCGACGTTGATTGTCGGCGCGGTGGTGGAGGCTATGAGCGAGCGCGGTGTTCATGCTCGCACCTCCGCGCGCATGGCGGCGGCGATGGTGCGCAGCTCGCGCGCCAGCAGTTCGGAGCGGTCGGCGCAGTCGGGATCGACTTTCCAGACGTCGATTTCACGGGCGACCGCGGCGAGCTGTTCGGCCGCGCGATCAAGAAGCGTAGGCCACGCAGAGCGCGGCGCGCCGAGAGGCAAGGGAAGGTTTTGCAGGCGTGCAGCCGCGAGCGCGGCTGTGGGGTGACTATTCATGGTGGACTCCTTGTGTGATGGAGTCCGGCAACCCGCTGTCAAACGGGGTGACGGACGGTGCGCGGTTGACAGACCGGCCACAAGGAACCGGCGAGCCTTTCGGCTCCCGCGCACCGCCCGCCGTTGAACTGGTAGACGTGTTGCCCAAGGGATGCGGGCACAAAAAATGCGCCAGCATCGGCAGATGGGCGCATGTGCGCCTTGTGATTGCAGGCTGTCAAACCCGGCTGCCGATTGTGCGGCAGCGCGATAAGTGTGCGGCGGCCCGGCGCGCGCGTCAAGGGTGTGAGTTATGCTTTTCTTGGGGGCGCGGTTGGCGCGCCTCAGTGGCGGGCGCCATCGAGGCACGGGCTCATACCCTGAACGTTCCAGACGTCGAGCGCGGGGGTGTTTACCTCTCTGCTGACCGCGCGAGCCCGCGCCCCCGCCATCAACCGCGCCTGCCCCCCGCGCCCAGCATCGCGGAATGGTTCGGGTGGAAGCGGGCACGGGACCGCGTTTAAAACGCCTGTAAAACGCATGCCGCGCCTTTAATGCCTTCCGCCCCTTACCTGTAGCGCTCCGGGCGCCTTGCGCGCCCTGGGGGCGTTCTGTTGCGTCGCATCCTGCGGCGCCGTTCATAGTCATCAGCCCACAAGTGGAAGACGGTAGCCCGGCGGGCAGCGCACGCCGACGTGCTCCACGGCAAGCGCCGCCGTCATGAAGTCAATGCCAGGTCGCTCAGCCAGGTAAGCAGCCGCCGCCTTGTGCATCGCTGCGCCGGCAGCCGTTACGCCGTAACCGCGCGGACAGCGGAAGCCCGGATGTTCCACGGCGCGCACGGCGTCCACGTAGTTGATTCCGGGGCGCTCAGCCAGGTAGGCCAAAGCGCGCTGGTGAATGCGGTTGCTACGCTCGCACAGCGCCATCCCTTCGGGCGCCTGCACCTTGCTCGGTGGCGCCTTGCGCTTGCCGTCCGGCTGGAACGGAGCCAAGCCTTTGACAGCAGGCGGAACCGCGCCAAGGAACCCGACGTGCTTCAATGACCAGAAGCCCGGCGACGGGTTGCCGGCGTTCCCCGGTGGCCACAGCGAAGCCGAAACCGTGCGGTATTGACCGGCGGCGATCTTGCCGGCCAGCTCGGGGAATATCTCGACCTCAGCCCACAGACCAGCAGCATCATGCTTGAGCGCATGCACCCAGCCGTGCGCAGGCTGATCGTTTTCGGGGTGCCCGATCACAACGGGCGCCTTGTAGTGCGTCGGATCGTAGGCAGCGGCAATGCCCGCGATGTCGGCGGACGTGATGGTCAGGTCATGCGGATTTGCCGGAAAGGTGCCGGGCTTCAACAGGTGCACGGTGCCGTGCGTGTTGCCCGAATCTGCGGTGGCGCCGAGCTTGTCGCGCTCGAACAGGTTGAAGACTTTGATGGTGTCGTTCATGGGGATTGCCTGTAGTGGGTTGCGCGATCAGCGCCGGTCTCTCAGGAGAATTGCCGCACGCCTCGCGCTGCCGGGGTTGTTCCGGACACTCGCCGGCTTGTCCGCGTGGATTCAGATAACGAAAGGCCGGCGGATCGCCTCGATTTCGGCGTTGTGCTCCGCCAGCTTGGCGCGCGCCTCGATCAGCTCCGCTTCGATCTCGCCGAGTCGGGCCAGGCTGTCAGCCAGGGGCACGGCGTCCGGGTACGGCCACGGCTCAATGGTGGTACGTATTCACGCGGTACGGATCCGCTCTCGCGCAAC
>JAIMJQ010000146.1 GCA_020693165.1 Xanthomonas sp.
CTTACCTGGATGCGCGCGGGATTTACTCGGCGGAGGTGATCGAGCGGTTCAAGCTCGGGTACGCCAATCGCACGCTGGGTTACCAGTTGCCGGAGAAGCAGATCAAGGCCGGCGCGGAGATCCGCGGGGCGTTGCAGCGGATCGGCATCTTGCGCGAGTCCGGGCATGAGCACTTCAACGGCAGCCTGGTGGTGCCGGTGATCACGCCGGATGGCGAGATCGTCGAGGTGTACGGGCGGAAGATCCTGCCGGCCTCGAAGCTGCGCGCGGGCACGCCGCTGCACTTGTACCTGCCGGGTCCACACCGTGGCGTGTTCAACGAATCCGGCCTGGTTGGGCATGAGGAAGCGATCCTGTGCGAGTCGCTGATCGATGCGCTGACGTTCTGGTGTGCGGGCTATCGGAACGTGACTTGCGCTTACGGGATCGAGGGGTTTACGGCGGCGATCCTGGAAGCGTTCCGGCGGCATGGGATCAAGCGGGTGCTGATCGCGTATGACGCAGACGAGGCTGGCGACGCGGCGGCGGAGAAGCTTGCCGGCAAGCTGCTGGCAGACGGGTTCGAGTGCTATCGCTGCCGGTTCCCGAAGGGCATGGACGCGAACGAGTACGCGCTGGCGGTGAAGCCGGCGATCAAGTCGCTTGGGGTGGTGATCCGGCAGGCGGAATGGATGGGGAAGGCGGCGACTGAAGGCCAGCGACCGACGTCGAAGTCGATGCTGGAGATCGTGCCGGAGGATGTGGGCGATGTGGCGCAGCGGTTGGCAGCGCTGATGGCAGAGCGTGTTGCAGCGGCAATCGTGGATCTTCCTCTTTTAGCTGCTGAGCCTGCAGCGGCTAAAGAAGAAATCCCGGCACCGGAACTCGTCGCAATGCCCGAGCTTCCGGCGTATCGAGTGCCGCCGACAGCGCCGGAGATCCCGGTCGAGATCAGCGAAACCGGCGAACTCGTACTGACGTTGGGTGATCGTCGCTACATCGTCCGCGGGATCGAAAAGAACACGAGCTACGAGCAGTTGCGGGTGTGGCTGAAGGCCGAGTGTGGCGATGCGTTCCATGTCGACACGGTGGAGCTGTATGCAGCGAAGCAGCGTGGCGGATGGCTGAAACAGACGAGCGTCGAGTTGGGGTTGTCCGAGGACGTGTTGCGCAGCGACCTCGGAAAACTGCTGCGGGTGGTTGAGCAACGTCAGGACGTGCTGATCCGCGCGAAGCTGAAACCCAAAGCCGAAGAAAACGCGGTGCCGGCATTGCCGCCAGAGCAGCAGGAAGCGGCGTTGGCGCTACTGAAGTCGCCGGATCTGATCGAGCGCATCGTGGCCGATGTCGAAGCCACAGGCGTGGTCGGCGAGGCCTCGAACGCGCTGGTCGCTTATCTCGCCTGCGTGTCGCGCAAGCTCGATAAGCCGCTGGCCATCTTGATCCAGAGCACTAGCCCATCTTCGTCACTCGCAA
>JAIMJQ010000017.1:0-168 GCA_020693165.1 Xanthomonas sp.
ATCTTGACCTTGATCTCGGCCACCGTGCCGGCGGCGCTCGACGGTACCTCCATCGTCGCCTTGTCCGATTCCAGCGTCAGCAGGCCCTGATCCTTGCGGATGCTGTCACCCACCTTGACCAGGATTTCGATGACCGGCACGTCCTTGTAGCCGCCGATATCCGGCACC
>JAIMJQ010000017.1:187-11595 GCA_020693165.1 Xanthomonas sp.
TTGCGCGCTCCCGTTGCGGTGGACCGCGAGCATAGCCGCAGCGTTCGGCCTTCGCCCGTTGTGGGAGCGACCTTGGGTCGCGAGTTCTGACAGCCAACGATCGCGACACAGGTCTTTCCTAACCATTCGGTGAACCTGTCGCGACACCGTTCGTCCTGAGCGTTTCCCCCGTGCTTTTCTGGGGGAAACCGTCGAAGGACGCGAACTTGCCAGCGCGCGAGAGCAGGCGCTGGAGATGCGTCACGGGTTCAGCGAATGGTTAAGGACGGCGGCTACATTCAGTGAACTCCAGCCACCCTATGCAGTCCGATATCGCAGCCGCCAATGCCAGGCGAGCTCTCATGGACTTGTCGAGGTGCGGGAATGCGATCAGCTGGATTCTGGACCACATTGTTGGCGATCGGTTTCGCAGCGATCTGTGCCGGGCCCTTGCGGGCGAATGGCGCGGACAAGCTGCTGACCGATTCCAGCGGTTGCAACGGTGTCGTCCATGCGTTCGCCGAGGCGCCCGATGGCCGCATCTACGTGGGCGGCAACTTCACCGTCTGCGGCGGAGTCGCGGTGCAGAGTATCGCGGTATACGATTCGCTGACGGCGCGTTTTGCGCCGCTCGGCAGCGGTATTCAGTGCTGCGTCTATGCGCTGGCCTTTCATCGTGGCGAACTCTACGCCGGTGGCTCGATGAGGCTCGCCGGCGGCGTGACCGTTGACAAGGTTGCGCGCTGGGACGGTACGCGCTGGGCTGCGGTCGGCGATCCGAACGAGATCCCGGTCATTGATTCGCGCTGGGACGGCCCGGTGTCCGCGCTGGTCGAGTTCCAAGGCCAGCTCTACGCCGGCGGATCGTTCAACAACATCGGCAGGACGCAGGCAACCAATGTGGCGCGCTGGGACGGCAACCAGTGGACCGACGTGCCGCTTTTTGGAAGCGTCGTCGACAGCGTCTCGGCTCTGGCTGTGTTCCAGGGCGAGCTGTATGCCGGTGGAAAAAGTGGAGCGGTCCCGGGTGGCGTCGAATACCGCCACATCGCCCGCTACGATGGCACGCAGTGGCGTACGGTCGGCGCGGGCGTGGAGGCTGCGAACCCGCAAACGGCGGTCTTCGTTGGCTCATTGGCGGTGCATGATGATGCGCTCTACGTGGGCGGCCAGTTTGCCCGCGCAGGAAACCTTGCCGCCTCCGGCATCGCGCGCTGGGACGGCACGCAGTGGTCGCCGGTGGGCGACGGTATAACCAGCGGCAGTGTGGGCGAACTGGTGAGCTTCGACGGCACGTTGATCGCCGGCGGGGACTTCGAATTGCAGCAGGGCGGAGACACGATCCGCCGGCTTGCGCGCTGGAATGGACAGGCCTGGTCGCGCGTCGGAAACAGTGCTGGCGACACCGTCGACGTGCCGGTGCACGCGCTGCTGTCGACTAGCCATCTGCTCTACGCGGGTGGAGGTTTCGCGCAGATCGACGGATTGCCGTCCAGCGGTGTGGCGCGCTGGAATACGCGGGAGTGGCAGCCGCTGGATCGGTTGCCGCCCACCGGCATCGTCGGCTACACCCAGACGCTGGCACTGACCGCAGACGCGCTCTATGTGGGCGGTCAGTTTTCCGCCGCGGGCGGCGTGCCCGCACGCTCGATTGCCCGCTGGAACGGCAGTTCCTGGGCACCCCTGCGGGGCCCTGGCGGGGAGGGCGTCAACAGCTTTGTCACTGCGATTGCCGTGTCGGGGACGGATGTCTACGTCGGTGGCTATTTCACCGAAGCCGGCGGCATCGCCGCGAACCGCATCGCGCGTTGGGACGGTAGTCGTTGGCACACCATTGGTGAGGGTGCGAACAACGGCCTCGACGGACCGGTGCAGATGATCCAGATCGCCGCCGACGGCATCTACGTTGGTGGCGAATTCCAGCGAGCCGGCGACCAGCCTGCGCGGCACCTCGCGGTCTGGCGGGACGGTCGCTGGCAGGCCTTCGGCGACGGACCGCCACGGCCGGTGCACTCCCTCGCGTTGTCGGGCAGTTCGATCTTCGCTGGCGGAGGATTGCGCCCGGCGATCGGCACCGCCGAAACGCGGATCGACCTCTGGAACGGTCAATCGTGGACGCAGGTCTACAATTTGGGTGGCGGCCCGTTGGCATCGCTGCTGATGTTCCAGGGGCGACCGCATATGGCGTACGGCAATGCCGTACAGATGTGGAATGGCGCCGCCTGGCAATCGCTGCCCGTGGTTACCGACGGGACGCCGATCATCCCGCTGGGGCTGGTCGTCCATCGCGACCAGTTGATTGCCTCGGGTTACTTCGCGCAGCACGTGCCCGACATCCCCGCCACGCGCAAGGCGCGCTGGGACGGCAGCCGCTGGCTGCCGTTCTGGACCGAACAGCCGCAGCGCACATCGTTTCGCGGTCTCGCCAGCAATGGCACCTCGCTCGCCGACATCGACAGCGACGGCCTGCGGATGTCGCCGCCGCCGCTGCTGCACAGCGTGTCGGTCGGAACGGGTGCCCCGGGCGGTGCCAGCACGACGCCGGTGATCGCGCGCAATGGCGTGCGCCTCGCTTTCGCATCGACGGCAGCGGATCTGGTCAGCGGCGGCAGCAACGGTCGCAGCAACATCTATTTGCGCGATCCGGCGTCGCGCCAGACCGAACGCATCAGCAATCGGGTGGCGGCGCTGCAGCCGACCGCGAGTGAGGATTACAGCGAACCTTCCCTGTCTGCCGATGGCGCCAGCGTCGCTTTCAGCGGCAGCGCCGGTCAGGTGTGGGCGGTGATCCACGGCGTGCCGCGGCTGGCCAGCAGCAACCTCGCCGGTGCGCCCGGCAACGGACCATCGCAGCGGCCGATGCTGGCGGGCAAGGGGCGCTATCTGGTGTTCGAGTCGCGCGCCGACGATCTGCTGACCGCTGCCGACGGCAACGGCGCAGTGTCTGACATCTTCCGCAAGGATCTGGAAACCGGTGAGGTGAAGCTGATCTCAGTCGGGGCCGCGGGTGAGGCCGGCAACGGCCCGAGCAGCGCCCCATGGGCCAGCGACGATGGTCGCAGCGTTGTTTTCATCAGCAACGCCAGCAACCTGACCCCCACGCCGGGCAATGGTACCCCCCAAGCCGTGTTACTGCGCGATGATGCGGCGGCACCGCAACGCCTGCTGTTGAGCCGCAACCTCACCACCGGTGAAGCCGGCAATGGCCCGAGCAGCGATGTGCGCATCACGCCGGACGGCCGCTTCGGTGTGTTCGCCTCCAGCGCCAGCAATCTAGTCGCCGATGACGGCAACAACGCCAGCGACATTTTCCACTTCGAGATCGGCAGCGCTGGCGTCGTTCACCTGGAACGGCTGTCGGTGTCGATCTACGGCGAGGAGGGTAATGCCGGCAGCTTTGCGCCATCGATCAACGAAGATGGCAGCTTGGTGGTATTCGCCACCGATGCCAGTAATCTGGTCGAACTCGACACCAACGGTCAGCGCGATGTGCTGCTCAAGGACACCGCCTCGCGCAATGTGCAGCGCCTGTCGCACAGCGCCGATGGCCTGCAGCCGAACGGCGCCAGCGATCGACCGATGCTCGCCGGCGACGGTTCGGCGATCGTGTTCCAGTCCACTGCGGGCAATCTGGTTGCCGCCGACAACGATGCTGGCATCGATGTCTATGCGGTGACGCTGGTCGACCGCACGCCGGTCGCCATCGACACGCCACTCGACGAGCCGCGCTTCGAGCAGTTCGTGCTGCCGGCGCCGTCGCCGCCCAACAGTCAATGTCCGGGCGGTTTTTTCATCGCCACCATCACCGATGGTCCTGGCGAGGGCGTCACGCCGGGGCTGTTCGGAGTCGAGTTGCTGCTCGATGAGCCGGGCACGCGGACGCTGGCCGGTGGGCTCAACTTTGGCGGTACTGCGGACGTCGACCAGGCCGGATTCGCCGGATTCAATATCGCCAACGCGGCGAACGAGCCGCAGCGCTTCAATCTGCGCGTCACCGGCAATGCGATCGCCGACAGCGAATCCAGTGTGCCGGTACGCATCCGCGTCGCCCGGCGCACCGCGACCAGCAGCGATGCGGTGTACGAAACCGTGGCGACCGTGTCACGTTCCGACGCGCTCGTCCACAGCCTGGTGCTGCCGCCGGCTTTCTACGAGGTCACGGTCACGCCGCAAGAGGGCGCGCCGCGCGGCGATGCAGACGCCGACTTTTTCGTCGAGGCCACCACCAGTTTCGTCGATCGGCCAGGCGGCGGCTTCCAGGGCGGCGCCGTCGTTGGCGGCTATCACTCGGCGGCGCCGGGCAACGGAGCGTCAGGTTTTGCGGGATTCTGTCTGGCGACGCCGCACACCACCAGCGTACGCGTGCTGTCGCGCCCGAGCTATGGCGAACAGGGTGCGCGCGACTTGCGCTTGAGGTTGCTGGATGGGCAGTTGCAGTCGATTGGGGTGATGCCGATTGATTGAGGTTGGTGGGCGAGTCGCTGGTGGCAGGTCGTTATCAGCGATGCGAGTCGCCCCGAACTCTGCGAGAGTCCCGGGCGGAGCCCGCTCCCACAGGTGCTCAGGCGGAGCCTGCTCCCACAGGTGCGCAGGCGCGCCCGAACAAAAAAGGGCAGGCTCACGCCTGCCCCCTTGATGCACCGCTGGCTGCAGACGCTTACTTCGGCGTGGTCGCCGGCGCCGCTGCGGCAGCGCAGGTGTTGTAGGCTTCTTCGAGGCGCGGGCCAAAGCCGCGGGCGATCTCGCCGGCTTTCTGCATGGTCGGCGCACCCTGCTTTTGGGTTTCCTGCATCTTTTCCATCACCTCGGGCATGCGGTCGAGCATCTTGACGCCGGTCGGGGAGGCGAAGAAGCGGGTCATCTCCTCGAGTTCGGCCTGGGTGAACACCTCGGTGTAGACCACGGCGACGTCATGACGGACCTTGCTGATCTGTTCGGCATCGAACGACACGCCGGCCATCGCCTTGGCGAATTCGTCGAGCACCGGCTTGGCCGATTCGCAGCCCTGGAACTGCGCAATGGTGGACTGGACCATCGGTTCGGTCGGGTTCTTCATCTGATCGAACATCTCGTCGGTGCGCGAGGCCTTGATCAACTCGAGCGCCGCCTTCACGTGGGCAGTTTCGGCCGGGGCGGCCGTCGGGGAGGCGGAAAGACTGGCTGCCAGCAACAGGGCGGAAAGCATCGAGAACTCCTGGATTCGATTGAAAACCCGCGTTTTCAGCGCGGGGAGGGGCGCGCACTATAGCGCGCAGACGCATTCAGACCAGCGCGGCTGGCAAAGGTTCCCTGGATTGCTGGGTCATGCATGGCACGCGGGCCCGCCGTTCCACGCTAAACTTCCTGAAACCCTCGCATCGGTGACCCTGGACCGTGGCCACACCGGAAATCCCCGGTTACCAACTGCTGAAGCAGATCGGCGTCGGCGGTATGGCGAAGGTGTTTCTGGCCGTGCAGGTCTCGCTGGATCGCAAAGTGGCGATCAAGATCCTGCGCACCAGCGGCGACGACGATCCCGAACGCACCGAAAAGCGCTTCCTGCGTGAAGGGCGAACGCTCGCCAAGATCACGCACAAGAATGTCTGCGGCATCTACGACATCGCCAAGGTCGGCGAAATCGCCTACATCGCGATGGAGTATCTCGACGGCGGCACGCTGGTCGACAAACTCAAGCAGGGCGTATCGGTCGGCGAGTCGATCGCCATCGTCGTGCAAGTGGCTTCGGCGCTTGAAGAGGCGCACCAGCTCGGCATCATCCACCGCGACCTCAAACCCGCCAACGTGATGCTGCGCGGTGGCCGGGTGCCGGTGTTGACGGATTTCGGCATCGCCCGCGAGCTGACCGCCAGCCAGACGCGGATCACCGCCGAAAACATGATCGTCGGCACCCCGGTCTACATGAGCCCGGAGCAAGTGTCGGGCGGCGAAGTGGACGGGCGCTCCGACCTTTACGCGCTCGGCATCATGTTCTTCGAGCTGCTGACCGGCCAGCCACCTTACAAGGGCGACACGCCGATCGCCGTGTGCATGCAGCACCTGACGGCCGCGTTGCCCAAATTGCCGCCGGAACTGGCGGACATGCAGCCGGTGATGGATCGGATGCTGGCCAAGAGGCGCGAGGATCGCTTCGCCAGCATGAGCGCGTTCACCCATGCGCTGCGCGACGTTTTCGTGACCTCCGAGGCATTGCGCCGGGTGGCGACGTTCAGCCCGGACACGCCGTGGTCGGAACAGTTGCGCGACCTCGGGTTTTCCTTCGATACGCTGCGCGATGCCGACGTCAAGGCGGCGCTCGAAGCGCAGCGCCGCCGCAGTGGCGGGCGTTCCTCAGGCGCGTTGGCGCAACGTTCCGCCCCTGACCTGCGGTCGACCGTGGTGTCGGCCGTGCTGGCATCGCGTCGGCGCTGGCCGCTGTTCGCAGCGGCTGCGGTCGCACTCGTGCTGGCGCTGGTTGCCGGCAGTTGGTGGCTGCTGCGGCCACAGCCGCCGACCGGGACCGAACTGTTGGCGCTGACCCAGTTGCGCAGCGATTTCACCCAGCACATTGCCGACGGCCGGCTGTTCGACCCTGCCGATGGCAGCGCGTTGCATGCGGCGCGGCGAATGCGGGAAATCCATGCGACCGCCGGCGAAACGCAGGCGGCATTTGCGGCCCTGCGCCAGGCGGCAGTCGAGCGCGCAAGGGTGGAGCTGTCTCGACGCGATCTGATCGCGCTCGACGAGACCCTCGCTGGGATCGCTGCCGGACTGCCCGAGACGCCGGAACTGGCCGAACTGACGCAGGCGCGGGCCGCACTCGCGACCGAGCTGGCCAGTGAGGGCGCGATGCGCGCGCGCATCGGGCGACTCAAGGCGCTGCTCGACGGGGCGGCGCCCGATGGCGGCGAGTCGGTGCTCGGGCTTTACCTGGAAATGCGCCCGGCGCTGGCCAACGACCCCGAGTTCAAGGGTCTTGAGCCCCGGGTAGTCGCTGCGGCGCGCATCGTCATCGAGGCGGCGCTGGCCGCTGGCGACGGCGCCGCCGCACTCGCCAATGCGCGGCGTCTGGCGCAGGCGCTGCCGCAGGACCAGGATCTGGCCAGGATGGTTTCCCGACTGCAGGCCGAGGCGGCCCGCGCGGAGCTGAAGCGTGCTGACCAGTCCTGGCGCGATACCCTCGCGGCTGGACCGGTCGACACCACCCGGCTGGCGGCGCTGCTGGCAGGACTCAAGGAACTGTCGCAACTGCAGCAGCCGGTCGCCGACCAGCAGCAGATGCGCCAGTTGCTTGCCACCGTGGTGCGCGCCGATGCCGACGCGCTGGCCGAGAAGGGCGACTTCGATGCTGCGCTGGCATTGCTGGGCCAGGCGCGCGCCGGCCTCGGCAACGTCGGCACGCTGGTGGAAACGCAGCAACGCATCAGCCAGGAGCGTGAGCAGGTCGCCGCCGACAGGCGTCTGACCGACGTGCGCACGCTGCAGGGCCAGGTAGCGATCAGCGCCGCACCGTGGGCGCGCATCGACGCCATCGTTGACGCATCCGGCAAGCCGGTGGCGCTGCCGGCAGATGCCGGCACGCCGTTGCTGATGACGCTTCCGGAGGGTCGCTATCGGATTACGCTGTCGTCGACCCAGGGCTCGGCCCGACGCCAGGAGGGCATCACTGTCGAGCGCGGCAAGCTGGCGACGCTCAGCGTCAAGTTCCCGGGTTACGGCGCCGAACAGTTTCTGCGCGAGGAGGGCTGGTGATGCGCGCACAGCTGGTCCTGCTTGCCCTGATGCTGCCTGCGGCGGCACTCGCCGACTATCGCAGCGACTACCGCGAGGGCGTGGTCGCCGCGGAGCGCCAGGATTGGGCCAGGGTCGAGTCCCTGATGCGTCGGGCGATCGCCGAACAGCCGACTCCCGATCCGCAGGCACGGATTCGCATTTCCGGCGCCAGCTCCGTCCCATACGTTCCTTATTTCTACCTCGGCCTCGCGGCCTTTTCGCGCGGCGATTGTGCGACTGCGATCAGCCTGTTCGAGGATGCGCGCCACGCCGGCGCATTGCGCGGCCTGCGTGAGAGCGATCGGCAGGCGATGATGCTGCGATCCTGCCGGGCCAAGCTGGCCACCAGTGCGGCTGCGACGGCGGCCGCGCCGGACCCGGCGACGTCTGTGGCAGCCGCAGTCGAACCCGTGGCGGTGCCGCCGGCGCGCCCGGCGAACGCGGCGCCGCCGAAGCGCCCCGCGGCCGTGACACCCGCCGCGAGCGCACCGCCGCCGCGGCCCAGCGCGGCCAATCCCCCGCCACCGCCTGCGCCCGCTGCAGTGGCGCTGGTCGACGCTCGCCTTGCCCTCGAACGCGCCGTCGAACGCGGCAGTGGACAACTGGCAAAGGCCGCTGATCCCGACTCCGTCGAGGCCAGGGCTCTGGCCTCGGCGTTGACCGACGGCCGCGCCAGCCTCGGTTCCACCGATGCCGCGCGCCTGCAGGGCACGGTGCAGGCGATCGAGGCGGCTGGCCGGACGCTGGATGTGGCGCATGCGCGACGCGCGCTGGCCGACCAGGTGCGCGGCCGCCTGCAACCGCTGGCGGAAGCCTATCTCGGCGGCGATTTCGCGCACGCCGCGCAGTGGGCCGACGAGCAAGCCTTGGGCAGCGTGCCGCGGGCGCTGGCCGAGGCACTGCTGTTGCGCGCCGCGGCCCGCTTCGAGTTGTATGTCCTCGGCGGCGAGCGCGATCTCGATCTGTTCGACCGGATCCGCGACGATGTGCGCGCCGCACGCCAGGCCGATGCTGGCATCCAGCTGTCCGAGCGGGCCTTTTCGCCGCGGTTTCGGGTACTGTTTGCTAGCACCCGCTGAATAGCCCTGCGGCAATCTCCCGCTGCGGATTTCAGAATTCGACCTGCATCGGGCTAAAATCGAGCAGATTCGTCGGCCAGCGGTTTCTGCTGCCCAACATCCTCAAGCATTCGGAACGAGAGATACTCATGCAGGTTCGTGGGGTAATGGCGATCGCCATCGGCATTCTGGCACTGGCTGCAACGCCTGTGTATTCGGCGGAGAAGTCCGCTCTCGCCGGCAATACCGGGCTGTCCATCAACAGCTCCGGTCGCTTGAACCTGGTGACTTCGGTGCCGATCGACTACCTCAACCGATCGGTCGCCAGCGGTCGAAGGGTTGTCAACCTGCGCATCGGACAGCCTCTGCTGTGCGCGGATTTCGCCGTTGCGCCGGGTGCGGCGTCCAATCCGGTCGCTTTTCAGTACCTCGACCCGAACGGCGACAGCTCCGGTCTGCTGTACGGCGGAATCGGCAGCTTTGACTACTTCACCAATGGCGGCGCGGCGTCCTTGCTCAGCATTACCGCCGACGCCCGGCTCGCCTGCTGCGTGATGCAGCCGGCTGCCAATGCCAACTGCTTCCAGGGCGTCGTCGGCAGCAGCGGCGGCGTCGGCGTGTTCGCTGACGGCTTCGAGACCCCGGCCTCCAGCGTCGCCGGCGGACCCGCGGATCTGGCGGTCAGCGTCGGTGGGCCGGCCACCGCGGCCCCGGGCGCCACGTTCAATTACACGATCACCGTCACCAACGTCGGCGGCATCAGCGTCAGCAATGTGCGCCTGCGCGACTGGTTCCCCAAGGCCAGCGGCGGATTTCCGGCCGCGCTCGGCAACGGCTCGTGGACCTGCACGCCTTCGGGGGGCGCCAGTTGCGGCGTCGCCAACGGTTCCGGCAACCTCAGTCTTAACAGCGTCTCGCTCGATCCCGGCGCGAGCGTCAGCATCAGTGCCGCGCGCACGATGAGCGCCGCGGCCCCCACCGGAACCGCGTTCTCGGTCAGCGCCGCCGCGTTCGCGCCGCCGACGGCAAACGAAGCCGCGCTCGGCAACAACCAGGATTCGCTGTCGGCGACGGTCCAGCCGACCAGCCTGAGCATCAACGACGTCACCCAGATCGAAGGCAACTCGGGCAGCAGCAACTTCCAGTTCACGATCACGCGCTCCAACACCAGTTCGGCCGTCAGCGTGCAAGTGAGCACGGCCAACGGCAGCGCCACGGCAGGCTCCGACTTCACCGCAATTTCCAATCAGACGGTGAACTTCGCTGCCGGCGGTGCCGCCACCGCCGTGGTCAACGTCAGTGTCGCCGGCGACACCGTGGTGGAGGGCAACGAGACCTTCTTCGTCAACTTGAGCGGCGCGGTCGGCGCATCGATCAGCGACGCCCAGGGCCTCGGCACCATCAACAACGACGACAGCGCATCGGTCTCGATTGCCGATGTCAGCGTCAATGAAGGCAGTTCGGGAGCGACCAATGCGACTTTCACGGTGACGCTGGCCGGCGCCGTGCAGGGTGGCTTCAGCGTGCCGGTGTCGAGCAGCAATGGTTCCGCCACGGCGCCTTCGGACTACGCCGCGATCGCCGGCGGCAGCACGGTCAGCTTCACCGGTGCCGCCAATGAAACGCGCACGGTCACCGTCCTGGTCGTCGGCGACACCGTGGTCGAGCCCACCGAGAACTTCCAGGTGCTGCTGGGTACGCCCTCGGTGGCGGGCGTCAGCGTCAGCGACGGCACCGGCGTCGGTACCATCATCGATGACGACAGCGCCAGCATCGCGATCAACGACGTCAGTCTGTCCGAGGGCAATGGGGGCACGCAAACGGCGACCTTCACGGTGACCTTGACCGGCGCGGTGCAGAGCGCATTCACGGTGCCGGTTTCAAGCGCCGACGGGACTGCAACCAGCAGTGGGCCCAACGCCGACTACCAGGCCATCGCCGGCGGGACCACGCTGAGCTTCACCGGTGCTGCCGGCCAGACGCGCACGGTTTCCGTGAGCGTCAACGGCGACACCATTGTCGAGGCCGACGAGACTTTCCAGGTGCTGCTGGGAGCGCCGTCGGCAGCAGGCGTCAGCGTCAGCGACGGCACCGGCGTCGGCACCATCAACAACAACGACAGCGCGACGGTGGCGATCAACGATGTCAGCGTCGCCGAAGGCAATTCCGGCACGGTCGAGGCCACTTTCACGGTGACGCTGACCGGTCAGGTGCAGGACGGCTTCACGCTGCCGTACTCGAGTGCGGACGTTACGGCGATCGCGCCCACGGATTACACGGCGATCGCCGGCAATCCGGTGCTGAGCTTTACCGGGAACAACGCCGAAACCAAGAGCATCACCGTGTTGGTCAACGGCGATACCCAGGTCGAAGCCAACGAGACGTTCCAGGTGCTGCTCGGCGCGGCTTCGGTGGCCGGGGTTAGCGCCAGCGATGGTACCGGCGTCGGCACCATTACCAACGACGACGCCGCAACCATCGCGATCAACGACGTCACCGTCGTCGAAGGCAATTCCGGCACCGTCAATGCCATCTTCACGGTAACTCTGGCCGGCGATGTGCAGGGCGGATTCTCGGTGCAGGCCAGCAGTGCCGACGTCAGCGCGACGGCGCCGTCCGATT
>JAIMJQ010000017.1:11611-19472 GCA_020693165.1 Xanthomonas sp.
GACGCTGAGCTTTGCCGGCACCAGCGGCGAGACCGAGACCGTCACGGTGGCGGTCAATGGCGACGTCGCCGTCGAGATCGACGAGTTCTTCGTGGTCAACCTCGGCGTACCATCGTCCACTTCGGTGACGGTGACCGACGGCACCGGCGTCGGCACCATCCAGAACGACGACGGCTTGTAACTCCGGCGCCCCGCGGCGCGGCCACTGACCATCGACGGGGACCCGCACCGGCCCCGTCACGCAGCCAGGCGCAGGACGCACACGCGATGAAGGCTCGCGACAAGACGCCTGCGATGAACCTCGCCGACTGGGCGTCGCAGCACCGGGATCAGGGCGTGATCCCGGTGCGGGGTCTGCTCGACGTCCACCAGCGCCTGCGCTCCGACGGCGGGGATCCGGCCAGCATCGAGGCCGAATTGGTGCGCACGCTCGATGTGCTGTGCGAACTCAAGGTCGATGGCGAAACGCTGCTGGCGGCAGCCTGGTACCCATTGGTGGTTGAGCATCCGCAGGCAGTTGCCGATGCGGTGCGTGCCCACGGCGCGGCCATCGAGGCCTTGCTGCAGGGCCAGCTCGAAGCCGACAAGGTCTGGCCGCTGCACGAACACAAGGCGGCCAACACCAATACCGAGGGCCTGCGGCGGTTGCTGCTGGCGCTGATCCGCGACCTGCGCGTGGTGTTCATCCTGCTGGCGCGGCAACTGGTGCGCATGCGCGACGCCAGTCGCGCCGCCGACAACGAGCGCCGGCGACTGGCACAGTTGACTGCCGACATCCATGGACCGCTGGCCAATCGCCTCGGCATCTGGCAGGTCAAGTGGGAGCTCGAGGACCTGGTCTTCCGCTACCTGCAGCCCGACACCTACAAGCGCATTGCCGGGTTGCTCGACGAGCGCCGCGAAGATCGCGAGCGCTACATCAAGCTGGTGCTGCACGAACTGCGGCGGTCGCTGGCCGGCGCCGGCATTCATGCCGATGTCGCCGGGCGACCCAAGCACATCTACAGCATCTGGAAGAAGATGCAGCGCAAGGGCGTCGAGTTTTCCGAACTCTACGACGTGCGTGCGGTGCGCGTGCTGGTGCCGGACGTGCCCACTTGCTACGCCGCGCTCGGCGTCGTCCACGTGTTGTGGACGCCGATCCCGAAAGAGTTCGACGACTACATCGCCAAGCCGAAAGGCAACGATTACCGATCGTTGCACACCGCGGTGATCGGTCCCGAGGGCAAGGCGCTGGAGGTGCAGATCCGCACTTTCCAGATGCACGAGCACGCCGAACTCGGCGTCGCCGCGCACTGGCGCTACAAGGAAGGCAGCGGCGCCGGCGCCGACTTCGAGCGCAAGATTCAGTGGATGCGCCAGTTGCTGGAAGGTCGCGACGAAGCGCAGGACGATGCCGCGCTGCTGGCCGGCTTCTCGACCGAGCTGCTCGAAGACCGCGTCTACCTGCTGACGCCGAAAGGTGCGGTCGTCGATCTGCCCAAGGGCGCCACCGTACTCGACTTCGCCTATGCGGTGCACACCGAGGTCGGGCATCGTTGCCGCGGCGCCAAGGTCAACGGGCGCATCGTGCCGCTGACGTTTTCGCCGCGCACCGGCGATCGCGTCGAGATCCTGACCGCGAAGGAAGGTCAGCCCAAGCGCGACTGGCTATCGCCGCAGGCCGGATATCTCGTCAGCTCGCGCTCACGCCACAAGGTGCGGGCGTGGTTCCACAAGCTCGATCGCGAGCAGAACCTGCGCGACGGGCGCGAGATCCTCGAGCGCGAGCTCAAGCGCCTGGCGCTGACACCGGGCAAGCTGGAGCCGCTGTTGCCGAAGTTGCACCTGCCGAGCGTGGACGAGTTGTACCTGGCAGTGGCGCTCGGCGACCTCGCGCCAGCGCAGATCGCTCGCGTCGTTCACGAATTCGAGGCGCCCAAGCCCGACGCCGCGCAGATCCTGACCCAGCGCCTTGGTGCCGAAATCGGTCCGCGGCACGACAAGGACGCGATCACCATCGAGGGTGTCGGCAACCTGCTGGTGACCATGGCCGGTTGCTGCAATCCGTTGCCTGGCGACGCCATCGTCGGCTTCATCACCAAGGGTCGCGGCGTCAGCGTCCACCGCGCCGATTGCAAGAGCCTGCTGAACCTCTCCGACCGTTCCCCCGAGCGCGTGATCGACGTGCAATGGGGCGGCAAGCGCGACAATCGCTATCCGGTGCGGGTGCGCGTTTCGGCGTTCAACCGCACTGGCCTGATCCGTGACGTTGGCGCCGTGCTGGCGGCCGAGCAGATCAACATCGGCGCAATGGACAGCAAGGACGATCCCGGCAGCGGATTCGCCACTTTGCACTTGACGCTGAAAGTCGCCGACTTCGGCCAGCTCGCCAACGTGCTCGCCAAGCTGCGCGCGCTCAGCAATGTGACCGAGGCGGAACGGGTGGGGTAGGTTGGTTGTTGGTTGTTGGTTGTTGGTTTGGCCCGTCCTGCCCGTGGTGGGAGCGACGTGTACGTCGCGACCAGCGACGCGCCAGTTCCCCGCCAACCCGCTCTTGCCCACAACCAGAAACCAACAACCGACAACCGGCTCTCAAGGCACCACCAACACCTTGCCGACCGCATGTCCCGCCTCGACATGGGCAATCGCTGCCGCAGTTTCTGCGAGCGGATAGCGGCGGTCGATCATCGGCTTGAGCACGCCGGCGTCCACCAGTTTCACCAGTTCGCCGAGCAGTGCGCCATCCGGACGCATGAACAGGTAGTGGTAATTGACACCACGCGTTCGGGCAGCAGTGTGTTCGCGTCGGGTCAGCAAGCCGAGAATCCAGGTCAACGGCGGCTTCACGCCCCAAGCGCGCGCCACGTCCGGTGTCGGCAGCGCCGTGATCGAGATCACGTGGCCACCTGGACGGGTGACGGCGATCGAACGCAGCAGGGTGTCGCCGCCCTGGGTATCGAGCACCACATCGACATCGCGCAGCACCTGATCGAAGCGCGTGTTGCGGTAGTCGATCACCTGATCGGCGCCGAGCGCGAGGCAACGCTCCCGATTGCGCTCGCTCGCCGTGGTGATCACGCGCGCACCCTTCCAGCGCGCCAGTTGCAGCGCGAAGTGGCCGACGCCGCCGGCGCCGGCATGGATCAGCACGGTCTGGCCGGCCTGCAACCGGCCCATTTCGAACAACGCCTGCCACGCCGTCAGTGCCGCCAGCGGCAGCGCCGCGGCGTCGCCGAGGTCGATGCGGGTGGGTGCCAACGCGGCGTCGACCTCGGCGACCAGCGCACGCTGCGCGAAGGCGCCGATGCGCGACTTGCCCAGGCGCGCAACGATGCGGTCGCCTGGCTTGAAGCGACCGACTGCATTGCCAACGGCGCGCACCGTACCCGACAGATCGTTGCCGAGAATCAGTGGAAACGCGAATCGCAACATCGACTTCACCTTGCCATCGCGCAGCTTGAAGTCGATCGGATTGACGCTGGCGGCGGCGACATCGACCAGCAGGTCGGCCGGGCCTGGCGTCGGCTCGGGCAATTCGCCGATCTGCAGGACGGCGGGTCCGCCGTAGCGGGTGATGTAGGCGGCGAGCACGGCGAGTCGGTGTTGGTTGATGGTGTCGGTGTTGGATGGAAGCATCGCCCCCGTGGTCCGCATCGACAAGTGTCGATGCAGGAGCGGGCACTTGAGCCTCAGCCAACAACCAACACCGACAAGCGTGGTTACACCCGCGATCCCATCAACGTCGACTTGCCGAACAGACTCTCGATCAGGTCGACCGCCAGCTTTGCGGTGCGGTTACGCTCGTCGAAGGCCGGATTGAGCTCGACTACATCGAGCGAGGCCAGCCGGCCGGTGTCAGCGATCATCTCCATGCACAGCTGGGCTTCGCGGTAATTGGGTCCGCCGGGCACCGTGGTACCCACGCCCGGTGCAATCGCCGGGTCGAGGAAATCGACATCGAAACTGACATGCAGGTGCGTCGACGCATCCAGGTCCGCCAGCGCCTCGTGCATGACCTTGCGCATGCCGTGCTCGTCGACATAGCGCATGTCGAAGATCGACACCTGCTGCTCGTGTACCAGTTGGCGCTCGCCGGGATCGACCGAGCGAATGCCGATCTGGTGGATTTCGTCGCGCGCAAGCGCCGGCGCAAAGCCGGCCATGTTCACCAGTGGCGCCGGTCCGATGCCGAACAGGCACGACACCGGCATACCGTGGACGTTGCCACTCGGCGTGATTTCGCTGGTGTTGAAGTCGGCGTGGGCGTCGAGCCAGATCACGCGCAGCTTCTTGCCCTGGCGTCGACAGTGCGCCGCCACTGCGCCGATCGAACCGATCGCCAGACAATGATCGCCGCCAAGCATGATCGGCAGCTTGCCCTCAGCGAGAATCTGGCCGACTGCCGTAAACACGCGCTGGTTCCACGCGGTGACCTCGGGCAGGTGGCGGTAGCCCGCCTCCGGCGGCTGGACCGGATTGATCGGGCCGACCAGATTGCCGCGGTCCTCGACTTCGAGACCACGCGCGATCAGCGCTTCGCGCAAGCCGGCTACTCGCAGGGCCTCCGGCCCCATCGACGCGCCGCGATCCGCTGCACCGATATCAGTCGGCGCTCCGATCAGGATGATGGGACGTGACGTCATAAGTATTCATTTGCTATTCGGAAGTTCGCGCAGCCTAAACGCCGGCGAAACCAGCGGCAAGCCGTCCTTTGACATCCGGTCGCGGTCGTTCAGAATCGGCGCGATCAATTGCAAGAGCGGGGCTGGGGACTGGGGGCTGGAGCGCGAAAATCGAGAATCCCGCGAGCCGCATTTATCGTGACGACTCAGCGCGACCGATTCCGGGTTTGGCGCCCCAGCCCCCAGCCCCCAGTCCCGCATCTTCTTTTCCCGCATTCTCCGAGTCCGACGCCACCGAATGACGATTCCCGACACCCGCATCGTCTCGCCTGCCGCCACGCGCGAGGAGGACATCGTTGAGGCGAGCATCCGGCCGCGGCGGCTGGACGAGTATCTCGGCCAGGTCGCGGTACGCGAGCAGATGGCGATCTACATCGAGGCGACGCGGCGCCGCGGCGAGGCGCTCGATCACGTACTGATCTTCGGGCCGCCGGGCCTCGGCAAGACCACGTTGTCGCACGTGATCGCCAATGAACTCGGCGTCAACCTGCGGCAGACGTCGGGGCCGGTGCTGGAGCGTGCCGGGGATCTCGCCGCGTTGTTGACCAATCTGCAGCCGCGCGACGTGCTGTTCGTCGACGAGATCCACCGCCTGTCGCCGGTGGTCGAGGAAGTGCTGTATCCGGCGATGGAAGACTTCCAGATCGACATCATGATCGGCGAAGGCCCCTCGGCGCGTTCGATCAAGCTTGATCTGCCGCCGTTCACGCTGATCGGAGCGACCACGCGTGCCGGCCTGCTGACCGCACCGCTGCGCGATCGCTTCGGCATCGTTCAGCGTCTGGAGTTCTACACGGTCGAGGAGCTGACGCGCATCGTGACGCGCTCCGCGGGCATTCTCGGTATCCGCTGCGACCAGTCCGGTGCGGTGGAGATCGCGCGGCGTTCGCGCGGCACGCCACGCATCGCCAATCGCCTGTTGCGGCGCGCGCGCGATTACGCCGAGATCAAGGGCGACGGCGTGATCACGCTGGCGGCGGCGGCCGGCGCGATGGAAATGCTGAAAGTCGACAACGAGGGCTTCGACGCGCTCGACCGGCGCCTGCTGGGACTGATGATCGAGCACTTTGACGGCGGCCCGGTCGGCGTCGACAGCATGGCTGCCGCGCTCAGCGAGGAACGTGGCACCATCGAGGACGTGGTTGAGCCGTACCTGATCCAGCAAGGCTTTCTGATGCGCACCGCACGCGGTCGCATGGTCACGCGCAAGGCCTACCTGCACCTCGGCCTGAAGCCGCCGCGACGCCCGGATGCGCCCGCTGACTTGTTCGAGGACTTGTGAAGCCGGTGAAGCGGTGTCGGTTGTTGGTGTCGGTGTCAGGTGAAGCGGTGTTGGTTTTTGGTGTCGGTGTCGGTTAGAGCGGTGTCGGTCATTGGTGTCGGTGTTGGAAAAGGCAGAGCAACCACCCATTCGCTCTGATTGTTTTGAAGCTAGCTTAAGAAGCCCACTCGATCCGGTCACGACATGCCCCGTCCAACACCAACACCAACAACCAACACCAGCTTCACCTGGCCGGCGCGCGTTTACTGGGAGGACACCGACGGTGGCGGCGTGGTCTATCACGCCAATTACGTCAAGTTCCTCGAACGCGCGCGCACTGAATGGTTGCGTGCCAAAGGCTACGAGCAGCGCCAGTTGATGCTCAGCAAGCAAGTGGTGTTTGCTGTCTACTCGATGCAGCTACAGTTTCTGAAACCGGCTCGCCTCGATGATGAACTTGAGGTCAGCGTGAAGCTGGTCTCATGCCGGCGTGCAAGTTTCACGGTGAGCCAGCGCATTGTTGATTCACGTCTTGGCGCCGATTTGTGCCATGCCGAGGTCGAGATTGCGTGCCTGGACGCGGCGAATTTTCGCCCGATACCCATACCCGACGATTTGTTGATGGAGATCCAGCGGTGAATAGTGGCGAGTTGAATCTGTTGGAACTGATCGTGGGCGCCAGCCTGCCGGTGCAGGTGGTCATGGCCTTGCTGATGGCGGCATCGATCTGGTCATGGTGGATCATCTTTCGGAAGAAGGCGGTGATCGCTCATGCCACCAAGCTCGCCGACGAGTTCGAGGAGCGCTTCTGGTCCGGTGCCGACCTCGCCCAGCTGTATCGCGAGGTCAGCAATCGAGGCAAGCCGTCGGAAGGGCTGGAGACCGTGTTCGAGGCCGGATTCCGCGAGTTCGCGCGCATGCGCCAGCGCCGCCAGAACGACAGCCGGACGCTCATCGAAGGTAGCCAGAGAGCGATGCGGGTGTCGCTGTCGCGCGAAGTCGACAAGCTTGAGCAGAATCTGAACAACCTGGCGACGGTGGGTTCGATCAGTCCCTACGTCGGCCTGTTCGGAACCGTCTGGGGCATCATGGTTGCGTTTCATGGACTGGCGGCGGTCAAGGAGGCCACCATCGCGATGGTCGCGCCCGGCATCTCCGAGGCGCTGATCGCAACCGCCATGGGCCTGTTTGCGGCGATTCCGGCGGTGATCTTCTACAACCGCTTTTCCAACGCAGTGGAGCGCATAGAACTGCGCTACGACACCTTCCAGGAAGAATTCAGCAGCATCCTGCAGCGGCAGGCGCACACCGAGGACCATTGAGGGGCCGGTGAGGCTCTTGCCCCCCAATGATCCCAGTGGAAAGTGAAGAGTGAAACGTAAATGGTGGAGTGAACCCCAGTCGGCTTCCCTTCACGTTTGACCTCTTACGTTTAACCAGGATTCACCTCAGGCGCTTCGTCGCCGCGAACAACCGGACACCTCGCACCCCATGCGCCGCAAACGCCGCAAACCCGTATCCGACATCAACGTCGTGCCCTACATCGACGTGATGCTGGTGCTGTTGATCATTTTCATGGTCACTGCGCCGTTGATGAATCTTGGCGTCGAACTCGACCTGCCGCAGGCCAATGCCAATCCGCTGGAAACGCCGGACGACCCGGTCGTGGTCAGTGTCGATCGCGATGGCGCCTTCTTCCTGACCATCGGTGGCGAACGCGAGGCTATCGATCTCGACGGCCTGACTGCCAAAGTTG
Organism: Xanthomonas sp.; assembly: GCA_020693165.1. GTDB lineage: Bacteria > Pseudomonadota > Gammaproteobacteria > Xanthomonadales > SZUA-5 > JADKFD01. The sequence goes on from JAIMJQ010000017.1 coordinate 19,293, forward strand.
GCGCTTTCGTGCGCAACAACCCCAAGGTGCCCGTGCTGGTCGGCGGCGACCGCAACGTCGATTACGGCAAGGTCTATGAGGCGATGGTCGCTTTGCAGGCCGCCGGCGCGCCGCGCGTCGGGTTGATGGCAGATCCGTTGCCGGCGGAGCCGGGGAAGTGAGGCTGGAGCAACAGCGGGA
>JAIMJQ010000017.1:19504-39351 GCA_020693165.1 Xanthomonas sp.
CTTGTACCGCATCGCCAGATTTTCGATTGCCGCATGAAGCAATTGAATCAACTGCATCAACCCTTGCTTCGAGCTACGATCCCACGCCCCAGCCCCCAGCCCCCAGCCCCGCCTGTGCGGTCGCCTGACGATGGAAACCACCCGCGACCAGACCCGCGCTTTCGTGTACGCCGTTGGCGTGCATGTGTTCGCTGCGCTGGTGATGTTCGCGGGTCTTCTGGCGAGTCCGCCGAAAAAGGTGGAGATATCCGGCGGCACGCTGGAGGCGGTTCTGGTCGACATGAATATCGGCCGGCCGCTGCCAAAGCCAGCCGCCAAGCCGACGCCGGCGCCGCCGAAGCCGGCGTCGCCGAAGCCAGTCGATCCCCCCAAACCAGAACCGGCGCCGCCGCCACCGCCGACGCAGCCGGTGCCCGACGAGGTTACCGACCAGCGCCCACTGCCGCCGCCGCTGCCCGACCAGGACGCCCTCAATCTGCAACGCCAGCAGCAGGAAGAGCTTTCCCGGCAGCAGGAAATCGAGCGCCAGCGCGCGCAGCAGCTGGAAGACATCCGGCGTCAGCGCGCCGAAGCTGCCCGCCAGACCCAGGCCGAAGAACAACGTCTGGCGCGGGCGCAAGAGGCGCAGCGCGCGGAGCAGATACTCAATCAGGCCGCGACCAGCGAGCCCGAGGGCAGTCCGCGGCCGGGCGCCGATGTTGCCAACGATCTGCTGAGCCAGTACGCCGGCCTGATTCAGGAGGTGGTGACACAGAACTGGCGGCGGCCGGCAAACACGCCGGCCGGCATTCGGTGCAGCTTGCGCGTGCGTCAGATTCCCGGCGGCGAAGTCATCGGCGTGACCGTCGGCTCGCCCTGCAACGCCGATCCGTTGATCCAGCAATCGATCATCGACGCTGTCGAGCGCGCCAGTCCGCTGCCGTACATGGGCTTTGAGTCAGTCTTCTCGCCCTCGTTGAACTTCAACTTCCGCTATGACGGGTAAACCGATGCAACGACTTATCAGTGCCCTGTTCCTCCTGGCGATGTTCGCGCTGGCCCGCAATGCTGCGGCCCAGGGTCTTGAGATCGACATCGTCAACGGCCGCGAGGCCGCGATCCCGATCGCCATCGTGCCATTCGCGTGGGAAGCGGCGGCGATGCCCGACCCCACCGGTATCGATGCCGTTGTTCGCGCCGACCTCAATCGATCGGGCCAGTTCCGCGCCTTGCGCAAGGAAGACGTGATCGAGCTGCCGGCGCGCGGCGCGGATATCAAGTTCCCGACCTGGAAGCTGCTGAAACAGGACTATGTCGTCGTCGGTCGCGTGCAAAGCAGTGCCGAGGGTGGTTACCGGGTCGAGTTCGAGCTCCACGACGTGCTCAAGCAGCAGTCGCTGCTGGCGTTGGCGCTGCCGGTGCGACCGGGCGAGTTCCGCCAGGTTTCGCACCAGATCGCCGACCTGGTCTACGAGAAGATTCTCGGCGTTCGCGGCGCCTTTTTCACGCGCATCGCCTACATCACGCAGAAGCGCCTGGGCGAAGGGAAGTTCGAGAACTCGATCTGGATCGCCGATTCCGATGGTTTCAATCCGCAGCGCATCGTCTGGAATGCCGAGCCTTTCCTGTCGCCGGCATGGTCGCCGGATGGCAAGTCGCTGGCCTATGTCAGCTTCGAGCGGCAGGGTGGCCATACGATCTACATCCATGAACTGGCCACCGGCTCACGTCGCCTGGTGACGTCATTCAAGGGTATCAACGGTGCGCCGACGTTCTCGCCGGACGGGTCGACGCTGGCACTGACCTTGTCGCGATCGGGCAACCCGGAGATCTACCTGCTGAATCTGGCAAGCAACAACCTGACGCAGTTGACACGCCATTTCTCGATCGACACCGAGGCGGCATGGATGCCCGGGGGCAACAGCGTGTTGTTCACGTCTGATCGTTCAGGGAAGCCGCAGATCTACAGTGTGCCGGTTAGCGGCGGTTCGCCTGAACGAGTGACTTCATCCGGCGAGTACAATGCACGCGTGTCGGCATCATACGACGGTCGCCTGCTGGCAATGGTGCAGGGCAGCAGGAACGTGTATCGTATTGCGGTTATTGACCGTGAGCGGGGTGGTGCTGGTGCGGTCCGGTTGATCTCACCCGGCCCCCTGGATGAATCTCCCAGCTTCGCGCCAAACGCAAGCATGGTGCTATACGCAGCGCGCGAAGGGAATCGCGGGGTGCTCTATGCTGCATCAGTCGACGGATCGGTGAGGCAGCGTTTGGCCTTGCCCGATGGTGATGTCCGGGAGCCCGCGTGGGGTCCCTTCAGGCAACGTTGAACGCAATAAGACTAAAATAATCGCGTCTTGTCATTTGTCATTCGTTTGAAGGAAAAACAATGAATACCCCGATCCGCATTCTGGTGCTCGCATTGGCTGTCGCCGGTGTTGCTGCATGCAAGAAGGAAGTCGTAAAGCCCGTCGAGCAGAGCCCTGCCGATACCTATGTTCCGACCGAGACCGCGCCGGCGCAGGAAGAAAGCTGGACCAACCCGGCGTTGCTCGACAGCAAGCCGTGCCTGGTCTCGCGCCTCGCATACTTCGATTACGATCAGTCCACGATCAAGTCCGAAGCGATGGAAATGCTGAAGTGCCACGGCAAGTGGCTGGCCGCCAATCCGGGTGCGCGCATTTCGCTGGAAGGTCACGCCGACGAGCGCGGCACGCGCGAGTACAACCTCGGCCTCGGCGAGCGCCGCGGCAATGCCGTGCGCGACCTGTTGCTCGCCAACGGCGGTCGCAGCGAGCAGGTCGGCGTGGTCAGCTATGGCGAAGAGCGCCCGATCTGCACCGACAGCGATGACAGCTGCTGGTCGAAGAATCGTCGCGCCGAGATCGTCTACACTGCCAAGCAGTAACGGCAGCGACGGTGATCATGATCGACGTGCACAAGTTGACGATTCGATCCCTGACGGCGGCCCTGGTGGCCGCCGTCTGCGTATTCGGAACGGCCCAGGCGCAGAGCCGTCTCAGCCTTGCCGAGCGGGTGGACCAACTGGAACGCCAGGTCCAGGGCAGTGGCGACTCCGGCAATCTGTCGGAGTTGATGCTGCGCAACCAGGACCTGCAGGCCGAGGTGCAGAGCCTGCGCGGACTGGTCGAGAGCCAGGCGTTCGAGATCGAGAATCTGAAGAAGCGCCAGCGCGACCAGTATGTCGATCTGGATTCGCGCCTGCAGCGGCTCGAGGGTGGCATGACCGTGCCCGCAAGAGCGGCGAGCTCGGAGCCGATCGAGGCCACCGCACCGGGTCAGCTAAGTGCCGACGAGCCGATGTCTGCGCTGTCGCCGGATCCGCCGATAGCGGTTAGCAGTTTGCCGGCCGGTGCCGAATCCGTGGGGGGCTCGTTGACTGCGCCCGCCTCGGCGGACGAGAAAGTGGCCTACGAGGCCGCATTCGAGGCACTCAAGCAGGGTCGCTACGCCGAGTCTTCGCAGCTGTTCTCGGCGTTCCTGCAGCAATTCCCCGATGGCGAATATGCCGCCAATGCGACCTACTGGCTGGGGGAGTCGTACTACGTCACCCAGAACTACCAGATTGCTTTCGAAACTTTCCAGAGCTTGCTGTCGCGCTTTCCCGACAGTCGCAAGGCTCCCGATGGCCTGCTGAAGATCGGCTATTGCCAGTACGAATTGGGCGATACCGAGCGGGCGGCGGCGACGCTGAACGAGGTCGTTTCGCGCTATCCGGATACGCCGGTGGCACGCCTCGCGCAGGGGCGGTTGCGCGCATTGCGGCTGGACGGTCGCTGAGCCGCTGGCAAATGGCGCCGGCTACTTCGCCAACGCAGGAAATGGCTGTTCCCTTGGCTGAGCGCACGGAACGCGCGCTCAGCCTGCGCGTCACCGAGATATTCCATTCCATTCAGGGTGAGGCTGATGCGGTCGGTTGGCCGACCGTTTTCGTGCGCCTGACCGGCTGTCCGCTGCGCTGCAGCTGGTGCGACACCGCCTATTCGTTCCAGGGCGGCGACAAGCGCACGCTCGTCGACGTGCTGCGTGAGGTCGAGTCGTTCCAGACACACCATGTCTGCGTCACCGGCGGCGAGCCGTTGGCGCAACGGGGCTGCTTGCCGCTGCTGACCGCATTGTGCGACGCCGGCTTCGAGGTGTCGCTGGAGACCTCCGGTGCGCTCGACATATCCGCGGTCGATCCGCGCGTGAGCAAGGTGGTCGACGTCAAGTGCCCGGGATCGGGCGAGCTTTCGCGCAACCGTTTCGAAAATCTGGCCTTCTTGTCGCCGCGTGACCAACTCAAGTTCGTGATCGTCGATCGTGCCGACTACGAATGGGCGCGCGAGCAGTGTCAGGCACGCGGCCTGAGCGCGCTGTGCCAGGTGCTTTACTCACCGGTGGCCGATATTCTGGCGCCGGCAACGCTGGTCGAGTGGATCCTCGCGGATCGCCTGCCGGTGCGCTTCCAGATGCAGTTGCACAAGGTCTTGTGGGGCAACGCGCCAGGCCGCTGACGCGGACTGCCGGGTTGCTGGTTGTTGGCGGCAACGGCGGCGGACGGGACAGCAGCCACGCATAAATGCAAGCTGCGGCTGCGTGCATGTGGAGGGCCGACCCCGCCTCTACCTCCCGCGTTGGCTGCCAACAACCTGCAAACTACAACCAACGACCACAATGTCCGACGCCATCATCCTGCTCTCCGGCGGCCTCGATTCCGCCACCGTGCTCGCCATGGCGGTTGCCGCCGGGCATCGCTGCTATGCGCTCAGCGTCGACTATCGGCAGCGTCATCGATCCGAACTGGTCGCGGCGCAGCGCGTCGCCACCGCGCTGGGCGCCCATGAGCACCGGGTGATCCCGCTCGATCTGCGTGCGATCGGAGGCTCAGCATTGACCGACGATGCCATCGCGGTGCCGGAATCGGCGACCAGCGGAATTCCGGTGACCTACGTCCCGGCGCGCAACACGCTGATGCTGTCGCTGGCGCTGGCCTACGGCGAAGTGATCGGCGCCAACGATCTCTACATCGGCGTCAACGCGGTCGACTACTCGGGCTATCCAGACTGCCGCCCCGAGTTCATCGCCGCCTTTCAGACGCTGGCGCGGCTGGCCACCAAGACTGGCGTCGAGGGCGCGGCGATCACCGTGCATGCGCCGATCATCAACATGAGCAAGGCGCAGATCATTGCCGAGGGCACCCGGCTCGGCGTCGACTACGGCATGACGGTGAGTTGCTATCAGGCCGATGTGCAGGGCCGTGCCTGTCGCCGCTGCGACTCGTGCCGGTTGCGCGCCGAGGGCTTCGCCGCCGCCGGGATTGCCGACCCTACGCGCTATCAGCGCTGACTCGCGCGCGCCTAGAGCCACGTGCCGGCGTGGCCGCTTGCGCTGAAACGGCCGATCGACAGCATATGTCCTTTGCCGACCTGAAGAGCTTCCGCTGGATCGCCGATCGGCGTCAGATGGCCTTGCTCCAGCGCAATTCTGCCACCCCCGCGGGCGGCGCAAAGCTGTCGCTGCGGGCATCCTGCCAGAAGCGCTGGAATACCGCGTGGCTGGGTGTGCTGTCGAGCAGTTCGCCCGGCCGCAGGAACGAATACAGCGTCGCCAGAGAGCGGATCTCGGAGCCGGAGACGCGGCGGATGATGTGCTCGGGTCCGAGTTCGCCGGGGTGGTTCAGGCCCGCCGCAGCGATCAGTTCCTTGAGCGCGCGCAGCGTGTTCTGGTGGAAATTCCTGACGCGCTCGGCCTTGTCGGGAACATCGAGAGCGTGCCAGCGCGACGGGTCCTGGGTAGCGACACCGGTCGGGCAATGGTCGGTGTGGCAGGCCTGCGACTGGATGCAGCCGATCGCGAACATGAAGCCGCGTGCTGCGTTGCACCAGTCGGCACCGAGCGCCAGCGTGCGTGCGATGTCAAAGGCGCTGATGATCTTGCCGGCGGCGCCGATGCGGATCTGATCGCGCAGGTTGAGGCCGACCAGCGTGTTGTGCACCAGCAGCAGCGCCTCGCGCAGCGGCGCGCCGACGTGATCGGAAAACTCCATCGGCGCCGCGCCAGTGCCGCCCTCGCCGCCATCGACGACGATGAAATCCGGGCGGATACCGCTGCTGATCATGGCTTTGGCGATGCCGAACCACTCCCATGGATGACCGATCGCGAGCTTGAAACCGACCGGCTTGCCGCCCGACAGCTCGCGCAGCTGCTGCACGAAGCGCAGTAGTCCTTCGGGTGAGTCGAATGCCGAATGCCGCGCCGGCGAGATGCAGTCCTCGCCGATCGGCACGCCGCGCGTCTGCGCAATTTCGGCGCTCACCTTGGCCGCCGGCAGCACGCCGCCGTGACCCGGTTTGGCGCCCTGCGACAGCTTGATCTCGATCATCTTGACCTGATCGAGCGCAGCCTTTTCGGCGAACCTCTGCGCGCTGAACACGCCGGCGCGCTCACACGCTCCGAAGTAGCCGGAACCGAGCTCCCAGACCAGATCGCCGCCGCCCTCGCGGTGGTACGGCGAGATCGAACCCTCGCCGGTGTCGTGGTAGAAACCGCCGCGGCGCGCGCCCTCGTTGAGCGCGTGGATCGCGTTCGGCGACAGCGAGCCGAAGCTCATCGCCGAGATGTTGAAGACGCTCGCCGAGTACGGCCTGGCGCACTGGCTGCCGCCGACCGGCACGCGGAAATCATGGCTGTCGGGATGGGTCGGCAACATCGAGTGGTTCACCCACTCGTAGGCGTCGGCATAGACATTGAGCTCGGTGCCGAACGGACGCGTCTCGCGCTGTTGCTTGGCGCGTTGATAGACGATGGCGCGCTGCTCGTGCGAAAACGGCACCTCGTCGTGATCGCCCTCGACCACGTACTGGCGCAGCATCGGCCGCACCGATTCGAAGAAGCTGCGCACATGACCCACGATCGGGTAGTTGCGGCGCAGCGAATGGCGCCGCGCGCGCAGGTCGAAAGCGCCCACGACCAGCAGCGCCGCACAGATCAATGCGGCGGCACGCCAACCCGGGCCGAGTTGCCATTGACCGACCGCGACCAGCAGGCCGATCGCGCTCGCCAGCAGCGGCCAGTAGCGTGGTGTTCTCCATCTGTTCATGCCAAGGCCTCGATGGCGTCGACCGACGCCAGGAATTCGCTGATCGTGTGGTTTACGGCGTCCGGAGCTTCGATGGTGCTCGTGTGTCCGCATCCGGTCAACTTCACCAGTCGCGCACCGGCGATGTGGCCGACGATACGTTCGGCCTCTGCCGGCGGCGTGGTGTTGTCTTCGTCGCCGGTCAGCACCAGCGTCGGGCAGCGGATGTATTTGAGCTCGTCCTGGACCGATTTGCGGCCGATCACGCCGCCCACCGGACCCGTGATCCGCCGCGGCAGCGACCGCACATGGTGAATCCAGCGCTCCAGTTCGGGGCGGCGAGCGGGATCGTTGCGGAAACTCCTTCCGAACATCACCGGTAACACCTGCGGCAGCAGTGGCGCCGGGCCGAACACCGACACCAAGGCCTGCATCGCGCGAAAGCGCATGCGCTTGAGCCAAGGGTCCGGCATGGCGCTGGTGTTCAGCAGCGTCAGCGACCGCACCAGCTCCGGATAACGCGCCGCCAGGCGCATGCCGACGAAGCCGCCCATCGACAGTCCGATGAAATGGCACGGTACGCTGCCCGTGCCGCGGATCAGGTCGACCGCATCCTCGGTCAGCGAATCCATGTCGTAGCCACCGCTCGCGGGGGCCGAATCACCCTGGCCGCGATGGTCGTAGGCGATCACCCGGTAGCGACCGTCGAGCGCCCGACGCTGCGCCTCGAACATGTGGTGATCGAGCAGCAGTCCATGCGCAAAAACCACGGCCTGCGGTCCGCTGCCGGACTCGACATAATTGAGATCGATGCCGTTGGCCGTACTGATCGGCATGGGCAGACTCCGCAGCGGCGATGTGTGCGAGCATGGCCGAGTGCGGGCCGGCGGGGAAGCGCCGGCCGACCGATATTCAACCGCGGTTTCGCTGGCGCCTACTTCTTCGACTTCGCCGGTTTCTCGGGCTTGGCTTCTTCGAGCAGGAAGGTCAGCCGCAGGGTCACGCGGTAATCGACCACCTTGCCCTTTTCCACCGTCACCTTCTGCTCCGACACCCATGCGCCCTGAATGTGCTTGATCGTCTCGGAAGCGCGGGCGATGCCCTGGTTGATTGCGTCCTCGAAACCCTTCGGCGACGACGATGAAATCTCGATGATCTTGGCGACGCTCATGATGTTGGTTCCTCGTGGGATGGGTGCGGCGCCGATCGGCGCGCGCGGGGCATTGTAAGCAACTGTGAGCGCCGCGCGGCCGATTGCCGTTGATCTTGGTCAACATCGGGACCGGCCGGGTCCGCGGTGATCGCAGTGCGCACCGTCAGCGAGACTGCGGCCCGGCCTGCTGGCCGTCGCCCCGCTGCTCGCAATCGGCGGGATGATCTGCGCGTGGTGGCTGTTGCGCCGAGCGTCGCCTCGGCCACCCGGCACCGGCCTGGACCTGGCGCAAGCCCGCGCGCGGCGCGCGCGCCTACGAGCGCTCACACGCATGGCCATCGGCGAGATCAGTGGCGATCGCCGCCAGCCATTCATCCGCTCGCGCCGCGCGCCAACGCAAACTGCGTGCTCGCGGCGACTCCCTTGGCGAGCGGTTTCCCGGGCCGCAGCACGAGCAGTCTAGTGTAGCGCTTCGCAATCAATCGAACTTATCCGCGGCGCCTTTGCGCGCCTGGCGGCGTTGGTCCTCCTTGCCATGGCGCTGCCAGGTCTCGTCGTCGCGCCTTGCCAGTCGCGCCAATCCACTAGCGGATAATGTCCGCTGATTGCGGAGCACTACACTAGCCGCGCCGGTGTGAGCAATGCGGACTACCATGCAGGCATCGCCCCGGTGCGCCATGTCGGCCATCGGGAAACCGCCAAGGGGAGAGCCATGGCCAACCGCGAACCGCAACTCAGCCGCAGCGACAGCGACCAGAGCCGCCTGGCGGTGCTGATCGACGCCGACAATGCGCAACCCTCGGTGATCGATGCGCTGCTGGCCGAGGTGGCGAAATTCGGCGTCGCCAGCGTCAAGCGTATCTATGGCGACTGGACTTCAACCAGCCACACGCAATGGAAGAAGAGCCTGCTCAAGCACTCGATTCAGCCGGTGCAGCAGTTCGCCTACACCAGCGGCAAGAACGCCACCGACAGTGCGCTGATCATCGATGCCATGGACCTGATGTACACGCGCCGTTTCGACGGCTTCTGCCTGGTATCGAGCGACAGCGATTTCACCCGCCTGGCGCAGCGCCTGCGCGAGGAGGGCCTGATGGTGATCGGTTTTGGCGAGAAGAAGACACCGGAGCCCTTCGTCGTCGCTTGCGACAAATTCATCTATACCGAGGTGCTGCGGCCGGCCGTCAACAAACCGGCGGCGAACTCCGGCGGCTCAGTCGAAAAGGTGGCGCCGAAGGCAGGATCCGGCGCGAAGGCCGACCGCGAAGTGAAGTCGCCGACAGCGGAGGTGTCGGTGCTGCCCAGCGATCTCATTCTGCAAGCGATCGACGAGGCCGAGGACGAAAGTGGGTGGGCGGCGCTGGCCAATGTTGGCACCTACCTGACCAAGCTGCGGCCGGACTTCGACCCGCGCTTGTACGGCCACAAGAAGCTCAGCGGCCTGTTCAAGAAGAACCCGAAACTGTTCGAGATCGAGGAACGCACGCCGCCGGGCAGCAGTTCCAAGTCGTTCTTTGTGCGCGCGCGGGGGTAGGGCTGAGCCGTCATTGCGAGCTACCCGCTTTTGGTAAAAGCTGTACACGGGCCATGAACCCGCTCATCCTGAGCAGAGCGTCCGATGCTTTTCCAGGACGCGACGTCGAAGGACGCGCGGATTCCTGGCACACGCGCGCCCTTCGACGTCGCATCCCGATGAAGCTGGGATGCTCTGCTCAGGGTGAGCGGTTTTAAATAATTTCAATGACTTACGATATGGGCTCATGGAAAGCGCAGCGAAGCAATCCAGAGACACTGCTTGGTTTTCAACTCTCCGGATCACGGCAGAGAAGAGACGCTGGATTGCTTCGTCGCTGCAGTCCGGTGCGTCGGCATAGCCGCCGCCCGTTCGAACTGGTGCGCCGCATGCGGCGCAAACCACCAGTGCTCATCGCAATGACAACGAGTTCTGGGGTTTCTGCAATTCCGGGGCGTCACGTGAGAACTCCGGACGCGGGTATTGCGCCCGCCGCGCCGCTGTCGCGCACCCGATAGCGGCTGCGGCCGCGGCCGTCGATCAATCCCTCGGCCAGCAGCCACGCCCGCGCATCCTCGGCATCCTGCTCGAACCACGCCCTCGCCGATCCCAACCGGAAGCTGTAGCCCCAGGCATCCATGTCGGCCAGCGCTCGCTCGCGGCCGAAGCCGGGGATGTCGTCGGCGAGCACGATCTGCAGGTAACAGGTGGCACCCTCCTCGGCTTCGGTATCGGCCGCATCAGTGTGCACCGTGGCGCGCCGCTCCGGCGTGCAGGTGATCCAGTGGCAGGCCTCGTGGAGGATCGAGTGCAGTGGCGTGTCGGGGCGCGCATACAGGCGATCGCCGATCAGCCCGGCCTCGCAATCGCCCCAGTAGCTGCCGGGAATCTCGGCGCCGTCGGCGAGCGCATGCAGCCGCAGGCCAAAGCGCAGCAGCAGGCTCGCGACGGCGGTGGCGTCGAGTTCGTACAGGCGCAGGACGTTGGGTTCGTTGGGCATGGGCGCAGCGGAACTACAGTGGTCGGACGATGGGAACAGCGGCCGCCGGGACGGCGACCCTCCAAAAGCCGCGACTTGCATCGATCTGGAGGGCGGCGCTCCTGCGCCACCGCTCTGGATCGTGGCTGCCAGCAACCAACAACCAGCAACCAACAACCAACTACCAGCAACCAACAACCAACAACCAACAACCAACAACTATTCCTTGTCCGGCAGCGTCACCGACAATTCCAGCACTTCCTGGTCGCCCTCGCGCTGGACGTTGACCATCACCGCGTCGGGGTCGACGTTGACGTACTTGCGGATCACCTCCAGCAGCTCGCGCTTGAGCAGCGGCAGGTAGTCGGGCCCCTTTTCGGTACCGCGCTCCTGCGCGACGATGATCAGCAACCGCTCCTTGGCCAGCTTGGCGGTGTTCTTCGGGCGACTTCTGAACAGATCGAACAGGCCCATGTCAGCCTCCGAACATGCGTTGGAAGAAGCCCTTGCGCCTGGGTTCGGTGAAACGCAGCGGACGGTCTTCGCCGAGCAATCGCGCGACGGCGTCGGCGTAGGCCTGGCCGGCGTCGGCGGATTCGTCGAGGATCACGGGAACGCCGGAGTTCGATGCCGACAGCACCTCGGGTGCCTCCGGAATCACGCCGATCACCTTGACGCCGAGGATCTCCTCGACGTCGGCGACGCTCATCATGTCGCCCTTTTCCACTCGATCCGGCGAGTAGCGCGTCAGCAGCAAATGCTCCTTGATCGGGCTCTGTCCCTGCTCGGCGCGGCGCGACTTGCTCGACATGATGCCGAGGACGCGATCGGAGTCGCGCACCGAGGAGACCTCCGGATTGACCACGACCACGGCGCGGTCGGCGAAGTACATCGCATAGAAGGCGCCGCGCTCGATGCCGGCCGGCGAGTCGCAGATGACGATGTCAAACTCGGCCTTGAGATCGTCGATCACCTTGGCGACGCCCTCCTGGGTCAGCGCGTCCTTGTCCTTGGTTTGCGAAGCGGCGAGTACCGACAGGTTGTCGAAGCGCTTGTCCTTGATCAGCGCCTGCTTCAGCGTGCAGTCGCCGTTGATGACGTTGACGAAATCGTAGACGACGCGCCGCTCGCAACCCATGATCAGGTCGAGATTGCGCAGACCGATGTCGAAATCGACCACGGCGGTCTTCTTGCCGCGCCTGGCAAACCCGCAAGCCAGGCTGGCGCTGGTGGTGGTCTTGCCGACGCCACCCTTGCCCGAAGTCACGACGATGATCTCGCCCAAGTTCTCTCTCCTCAAATGCGTAACGGACGGATCTCAAGGCGACCCTCGTCCAGGAAAATCTCGACCGCCTTGCCGGCAACATCGCGGCCGGCGGATTCAAATACCTTGAAGTTGCCCGCGATCGAAACCACTTCGGCGGCGAAGCTCAGGCAATAGACGCGTGCGCGCAGGTCACCGGCCGCGCCGGCCAGCGCCTTGCCGCTGAGGCGGCCATAGACATGCACACAGCCGTCGGCGGCCACCTCTGCCCCAGAACTGACGGCGCCGGTGATGATCAGATCGCGGCCGCGCGCGTACACCTGCTGGCCGCCACGGATCGGGCCGGGCAGCACCAGCGGCGGCTGCAACCCGATCGTTTCGGGGTGCCTCATGGTATCGGCCCCGGCGTCGGATTCGGAGGTCGGCGCCGATGGTGATTCGACCGGATCGCCATCCAGCGTGCGGGTGCGCTTGCGATCGAGCCCGAGCAGCGGCAGGTTCAGTGCCGCTGCGGCGTCCTCGACGCCCGGATTGGCGGCCAGCGCGATCACCCTGAGGCCGGCCTGGTGTACGCGCGCGACAAGCTCTCGCAGCAGACCATGGTCAGCCAGTTGCGACAACGGATTCAGGTCCAGTACCACCGGGGCGCCCTGCAGCAATGCCGGCGCCGAGGCCACGTGTTCGCCAAGCTCGGTTTGCAGCTGCAGCAGATCGAGATGGCGAATCGCAAGGACCATCAGCGAGAACTGCCCCGATCGAAGTTCGAACACCGCGCCATCGCGCGATTTGGTCGCAAGGTCGCCGCGACGCGCCATCAGGCCGTCCTCCGGCTCAGGCGGTCGCCACTCAGTTGGCTCGGCAAGGGTGCGCCGTTGATGTTGCCGTAGGTCTCCTGCACAAACGGATAGGCTTTCATGTCCTTGATCATCAGGCTTACGCGGCGACCATTCGGCAGAACCTGCTGGCCGACCTCCTGGAAGCCGTTGGTGCCGAAGAACACCAGAGCGACGTCATCGCGTGGCTCGATGAAAACCTCGCAGGTCAGCAGGGGATAGCGCACTTCGGCGAAGCTGAGGACGTCGGCGTAGAAGACGCGGCCAATGCCGTGGCGCCGAAAGCGGCCGTCGACGACGATGCGGTCGATGTAAAGAAAGTCCGGGAAGTGTTCGCGAAACCAGCGGAAATTGGGACTGTCGTAGCGTGCCTCCGGCGACAGCGCGACCTGAAAGCCGGCCAGCTCACCGTTGTAACGCGCAATCCGGAAGTAGCGCGCTACCTCGAACAACTGGCGCATGCGCTCGCGGTCGATGGGCACGATACCGGGACCCGCCGAGTTGTTGAGTGCCCAGACGGCTTCCAAGTCGTCGGCCTCGATATCACGCAAAATCAAGGACATTGCGGCGCAGGGGCTCGTTTTGGTTGGAGGCGGAATGGAGTGCCCGCGGTACCCGAAGGTGTGGGGCCGGCGAATTATGCACGGGGATGCCCGGATCGGCGACCGGCACCGCATGCTGCCTGACAATCGGCATCGCAGGCGAGCCGAAACGATCCGTCGGATGCTGGCCGGCGCATGACTAATGGTCTTTCCGGCTGCCACGAATGCCGGTTAGGCTGGATCGTTGCAGTCACTCCCTTCTTGTCCGGGCCAGTCTTCTTTGCGCATGCGCTTTATCCGTACCTATTCGCAGAGTCAGTTGCTGCGTTACGCGGGTCTCTTCACCTGGGCCTGCGCCGGAGTCTCGTTGCCGTACATGCCGAGGCTGTCCGCGCCCGGTGCCGAGTCCGATGTGCTCGGCACCGCCAGCGCTTACCTGGGCTTTGCCATCAGCTTCTGGTTGCTGACCCGTGAGATGGACGCCGGCGCACGGCGCAGTGTGTACCTGGCATCGTTGGTCGCGATGACGGTATCGGCGTTGGCGATCGGTCACCTGACCGGATCGGGCATCGGGGCTATCTTGTTGATGGTCTGCGCCAGCGTGTTGCCCTGGGTGCTGCCGTTGGGCCAGGGTGTGTTCTGGCTGCTTTTGCAGAATCTCGGCATGCTGCCGGTGTTCATGGCCCGACCGAACTTCAGCGCGCTCGACGCCGCCCTCCAGGTGGGCCTCTACCTGAGCCTGTCGACGCTGACCTTCATGACCTCCTATGTGGCGCGACGGCAGACCGAAGCGCGAGAAGAGTTGCGCGTGGTCAATTCGGAACTGCGCGCAACGCAGCTGCTGCTGGCGGAAGGCGAGCGCGCCGCCGAGCGGCTGCGCATTTCGCGCGAGCTGCATGACGTGGTTGGCCACCACCTGACCGCACTCAGCCTGAACCTGGAAGTGGCCAGCCACCTGGTCACCGGCAAGGCGCTCGACCACGTCAAACAGGCACAGTCGGTGAGCAAGCAACTGCTGACCGATGTCCGCCAGGTCGTAAGCGCGCTGCGCGGCAGCGATACCGTCGACCTCGACCGCACGTTGCGCGAGCTGGTCGCCTCAGCGCCGGCGCCGCAGGTGCACTTGAAGTTGCCGGAGCCGTTCCGGATCAACGACGCCCGGCGCGCCCAGGTGCTGGTGCGCCTTACCCAGGAAATCCTAACCAACGTGATGCGGCACGCGCGCGCGCGGAACCTGTGGCTGGACTTTCGCCATGACGGCGGCGACGTCGAACTGGTGGCGCGCGACGACGGCCGCGGCGCCGTCAGCGTCAAACCCGGCAACGGCCTGACCGGAATGCGTGAACGTCTGGAGCTTTTCGGAGGATCATTGGACATCGAGACCCGACCCGGGTATGGATTCGTAGTCCTGGCAAGGTTGCCACTGGAGACAAAGTCATGATTCGTGTGTTCCTGGTCGACGACCAGACCCTGGTGCGCCAGGGCGTGCGCAGCCTGCTGGAGCTGTCCGACGCCGTGCAGGTGATCGGCGAGGCGCGCGACGGCGATGAGGCGATTGCCGAAATTCCGCGGATCAAGCCCGACGTAGTCCTGCTCGACCTGCGCATGCCGGGCAAGTCCGGCCTCGAAGTGCTGGAACACCTTTCGCGCACGGGAGAGTTGCCGCCGACGATCATCCTGACCACTTTCGACGAGGACCAGTTGGTCCTCAACGGCCTGCGCGCGGGTGCGCGCGGCTTCCTGCTCAAGGATGTGTCGCTGGAACAGCTGGTGAACGCGATCGAGACGGTTGCCGACGGTGGCTCGCTGGTGCAACCGGGTCTGACCGATCGCCTGCTGCGCGGCGTCAGTCATCTCGAGAACAAGTTTGCAAGTCTCGACGAACCCGATCCACTGACCGAGCGTGAGACCGAGATCCTGCGCCTGATGTCCGGCGGCTATTCCAACAAGGAAATCGCGCGCTCGCTCGACGTCGCCGAGGGTACGGTCAAGAACCATGTGTCCAACATTCTTTCCAAGCTCGGTGTGCGCGATCGCACGCGCGCGGTCCTGAAGGCGCTGGAGCTGGGGCTGGTGCAGGGGGCGAAGCGCTGAAGCACTGGAGCGAGCGCAGTTGAATGCTTAAGCGTTTGACAAGTTCTGCAGACAATACTGTGCGAAAGCAGGACGTTGCGACGGAATGGCGGTGCCCGCCCGTTCAACCAGCAACCCGTTCATCAGGAAACGCCCATGACCGCAGTTCCCGACCGCTATTCGAGGCTTTCGATTTCGCTGCACTGGCTGATGCTGCTGCTGATCGCGGCGACATACGCCTGCATCGAACTGCGCGAGTTCTATCCGCGCGGCAGCGATCCGCGCGAGGCGCTGAAGTCGTGGCATTTCATGCTCGGCCTGTCGATCCTGATGCTGGTACTGGTACGCATCGCTGCGCGCTTCCTCGCGTCCGCGCCGCCGATAGTTCCGGCGCCGTCGGTCTGGCAGCAGCGGTTGGCCAAGTTGGTGCATCTCGCGCTCTATCTGCTGATGATCGGCATGCCGATCGCCGGCTGGCTGATCCTGAGCGCCAAGGGCAAGCCGATCCCATTCTTCGGGCTGGAATTGCCGGCACTGATAAATCCCGACAAGGCACTGGCCGAATGGATCCAGGAGATTCATGAGACCGCGGGACTGGTGGGCTATTACCTGATCGGCCTGCATGCGCTGGCCGCGCTGTTCCATCACTACCTCGTGCGCGACAACACGCTGACTCGAATGCTGCCGCGGCGCCGCTGAGCCGTCGCATCAGCTGGCGGCCTGTCCGGCGAACATGCGTGCCAGAAAATGCCCGGTAAACGAGCGCGCATTGCCCGCGATTTGCTCCGGCGTTCCGGTCGCAATGATCTCACCACCGCCGTTGCCGCCCTCCGGTCCGAGATCGATCACCCAGTCGGCGGTCTTGATGACATCGAGGTTGTGCTCGATCACCACCACCGTGTTGCCGCGTTCGACCAGCTGGTGCAGCACGCCGAGCAACTGGTCGATGTCGTGGAAGTGCAGCCCGGTGGTGGGTTCGTCGAGAATGTACAGCGTGTTGCCGGTGTCGCGCCGACTGAGCTCGGTGGCCAACTTGACCCGCTGCGCCTCGCCGCCGGACAGCGTCGTCGCCGCCTGGCCAAGGGTGATATAGGACAGTCCGACATCCACCAGCGTGCGCAGCTTGCGCGCCAGCGGCGGCACCGGCTCGAACAACTTCAGCGCGTCCTCGACGGTCATTGCCAGCACATCGGCGATCGAATGTCCTTTGTAGTGGATCTCGAGCGTCTCCCGGTTGTAGCGCTTGCCGGAACAGACATCGCAGGGTACGTAGACGTCGGGCAGAAAGTGCATCTCGACCTTGATCATGCCGTCGCCCTGGCAGGCCTCGCAGCGTCCGCCCTTGACGTTGAAACTGAATCGCCCGGGCTGGTATCCGCGTGAGCGCGCCTCGGGGACCTGCGCGTACAACTCGCGCATCGGCGTGAACAGCCCCGTGTAGGTGGCCGGATTGGACCTCGGCGTGCGTCCGATCGGGCTCTGGTCAATGTCGACGACCTTGTCAAACAGGTCCATGCCATGTACCGCGCGGTAAGGCGACGGTTGCCCGCCGGCACCGTTCAGCTGAGTCGCAGCAATCTCGAACAGAGTGTCGTTGATCAGGGTCGACTTGCCCGACCCGGAGACCCCGGTGACCGCAACGAAACAGCCGGCGGGCAACGCCAGATCGATGTTCTTCAGGTTATTGCCGCTGGCGCCTTCAAGCCTGAGCCAGCGATCGGCCTGCGGCTCACGCCGCTCGGTCGGCGTGTCGATGCAGCGGACGCCGCTCAGGTACAAGCCGGTAATCGACTCCGGCGCGTTCACGATGTCGTCGAACTTGCCCTGCGCGACCACGCGACCGCCGTGCACGCCGGCACCCGGGCCGATGTCGACGATGTGGTCGGCGAGGCGGATCGCATCTTCATCGTGCTCGACGACGATGACGGTGTTGCCGATGTCGCGCAGTCGCATCAAGGTTCCGAGCAGGCGTTCATTGTCACGCTGGTGCAGGCCAATGGACGGCTCGTCAAGCACATACATGACGCCGACCAGGCCGGCGCCGATCTGGCTGGCGAGGCGTATGCGCTGCGCTTCGCCGCCGGACAACGTTTCTGCAGAGCGATCCAAGGTCAGGTATTCGAGTCCGACGTCGGCGAGAAAGCGCAGGCGTTCGCGGATCTCCTTGACGATCTTGGTTGCGATCTCGCCGCGCCAGCCAGGCAGCGAAAGCTGCTCGAACACGACCAGAGCTGTCGCTACCGCCAGCGCCGAGCATTCATGAATGGCGCGACCGTCGACGCGCACATTGCGCGAAGAGCGATTCAGCCGAGCACCGGAACACTCGGGGCAGGTGCGGTGACTGATGTACTTGGCGAGTTCCTCGCGCACCGCAGCCGAGTCGGTTTCCCGGTAGCGCCGTTCGAGATTGCTGACCACGCCCTCGAAGGGCTGCTTGCGCGCGATGCTGCGTTTGCCATCGCCGAAGTACCGAAACTCGATCAGTTCGCCCGCGCTACCGAACAGAAGCTGCTGCTGAACGGCAGGATCGATCGACCGCCAGGGAGTGTCGACATCGAAGCGGTAGTGCCGGGCCAGCGCCTGCAGCATCTGGAAGTAGTAGGGATTGCGCCGATCCCAGCCGCGAATCGCGCCGCCGGACAGCGGGCGATCCGGATGCGCGACCACGCGGGCGGGGTCGAAGAACTGGGTCACACCGAGTCCGTCGCAATTCGAGCAGGCGCCCACTGGCGAGTTGAAGGAGAACAGTCGCGGCTCCAGTTCCTGCAAGCTGTAGTCACAGACCGAACAAGAGAACTTGGCCGAGTACAGCGTCTCGGCAACGCCGCCGTCATCCATCGGCGTGACCAGTGCAATGCCGTCGCCGAGCCGCAGCGCCGTTTCAAAAGACTCGGCCAGCCGCTGCTTCAGATCGGCGCGCGGGCGAAATCGATCCACCACCGCTTCGATCGTGTGTTTGCTCCGCAAAGCCAGCTTGGGAACCGCATCGATCTCATGGACCACGCCGTCGACGCGCACGCGCACGAAGCCCTGGGCGCGTAACTGCTCGAATACCTGCTGATGCTCGCCCTTGCGTCCTCGGACCACCGGGCCAAGCAACATGTAGCGGTGCTCCTCGGGATAGGCCAGCACGGCGTCGACCATCTGGCTGACCGTCTGCGCCGCCAGCGCAATGCCATGGTCTGGACAGTGCGGCGTGCCGACGCGTGCATAGAGAAGGCGAAGGTAGTCATAGATCTCGGTAACCGTTCCGACGGTCGAGCGCGGATTGTGCGACGTCGACTTCTGCTCGATCGAGATCGCCGGAGACAGACCTTCGATGGTGTCAACGTCGGGCTTCTCCATGATCGAAAGAAACTGCCGCGCGTATGAACTCAGCGACTCGACGTAGCGTCGCTGCCCCTCCGCATAAATGGTGTCGAACGCGAGCGAACTCTTGCCCGAGCCCGATAGTCCGGTCACGACGATCAGGCAGTCACGCGGGAGGTCAAGCGAGATGTTCTTGAGGTTGTGCGTGCGCGCACCGCGAATCTTGATCGACGACATGGGGCTTGGATGGCTGTGAAAAACGTTGAGGGTCGGCCTCCGCACACTCCCCAATGTCTTGGCGAGCGATAGGAAGGGTATAGGCACTTCTCATTGCCAACGGTCACCGTGGGTGCGGACCGTGACAATCACGGACACGACCCCGCGTTGGCCGTCGAAACGCGGCTAAATGGCGCCTCACTTCTAGAGCTTAGACTCAACGCCGTGTACGTAGTGTTCGCCACCCCGCCGACGAGGCGGGGCTGGCCGCGACGGCAGCAAGCTGAACGAAGCCTGTAAGTTTTCGATTTGGCGAAATAAAGGTGTTGACAGCCATCGAAGATGAAGTATGATTGCTGGCTCACCCGACGAGATGTCGGGGCGGGTTGAAGAGTTGGACGGTTCTTTGACAACAGATTCGGAGTGTCTTGTGTGGGCGCTTGGTCAGACATTGATCTGCGAAAGCGTCCATCAAAAGTAACGCTAAGTTGATTTTGAGCGGACGTCTTTAGATTCAAGTTATTGTTTTTGAACTGAAGAGTTTGATCCTGGCTCAGATTGAACGCTGGCGGCATGCCTAACACATGCAAGTCGAACGGAGGTAGGGGCAACTCTACTTCAGTGGCGGACGGGTGAGGAATGCGTCGGAATCTACCCTATGGTGGGGGATAACACAGGGAAACTTGTGCTAATACCGCATAATGTCGAGAGACCAAAGCAGGGGACCGCAAGGCCTTGCGCGATAGGATGAGCCGACGCCCGATTAGCTTGTTGGTAGGGTAATGGCCTACCAAGGCGACGATCGGTAGCTGGTCTGAGAGGATGATCAGCCACACTGGGACTGAGACACGGCCCAGACTCCTACGGGAGGCAGCAGTGGGGAATATTGGACAATGGGCGCAAGC
>JAIMJQ010000018.1:0-9095 GCA_020693165.1 Xanthomonas sp.
GAGTTCATCGAGTGTGCCGAAATGGGTGAGCAGGTGCGCGGCGCTGATCTGGCCGATCCCACGCACGCCGGGAATGTTGTCGATCGGATCTCCGGCCAGGGCCAGCAGGTCGACCATCTGCTCGGGACGCACGCCGAAGCGCCGCTTCACGGCATCGCCGTCATAGCGCGTGTCGCGACCGAAATCCCACTGTTCGTCGCCGTCGCACAAGAGTTGGGTGAGGTCCTTGTCGGCCGAAATCAGCAAGATCGGGTGGCCCTCGCGGCGGGCGAGGTGGGCCAGTGATCCGATCAGGTCATCGGCCTCGAAGCGCGCATCGGCGTGCACGCTGAGGCCGAGGTGCCGGGCTATCGAGCGGCAGTGCGCGAACTGACGCAGCAGAGCTTCGTCGGCGGGTTCGCGATTGGCCTTGTAGGCCGGATAGATCTCGTGGCGAAAGCCGCTGCCCAGTGCCTCGTCGAAGCAGACGCCAAGGTACTGCGGCCGCGAATGCTCCAGCAACTGCAGCAGGAAGCTGGCGAATCCCTGCGCCGCGTGGGTCGGCCAACCTTCGCGGTCGCGCCAGTCCGGGGGCAGCGCATGCCATGAGCGGAAAATGTAGAGGCTGGCATCGACGAGGCAGACGCGCGCCTTCGGGCTGGTCATCAGATCGCCGGCATGTCGGCAGGACGCCAGTCGCATACCAGTTGTTCGTGGCGCGGACGCTCGCGTGGCGGGATCTCGCCGTGCGGCGTGCCGATATGGATGAATGCGACGATACGCTCGTGTTCCTCGAGGCCGAGCGTGCGCAGCGCCTGCGCATCGTAGGCGGGCCAACCGGTCAACCACTGAGCGCCATAACCCAAGGCGCAGGCGCCAATGAGCAGGTTCTGGGCCAGAGCGCCTGCCGACAGCAGTTGCTCGACCTCGGGGATCTTGTGCCCCGCTGTGAGCCTGGCGATGACCGCGAGAACCAGCGGCGCATGCGCGAATCGATTGAGATCCTTGTTGCGGGTGGCGTCGTCGAGCAACTCGCCACGCGCCTCGCGCAACGCCACCAGCGCGCGCCCAAGCGCGGCCCGCGCCTCGCCGTGGATGCTGAGCAGGCGCCACGGCTGCAGGCGACCGTGATCCGGGACGCGCGCAGCGGCTTCTACCAGCGCGCGCACTTCGGCTTCAGTGGGGCCGGGCATTCCAAGCAGCCGGGATGGCGTCGAGTGGCGTGCAGTCAGCGGTCCGAGTTTGGCTTCGATGCTCATGGCAGCGGGCAGTCTTTTGCGATGACGCGAGTCTACGTGGGTTCCAGGCCGAAGGCAGGACGGGTGCGACCCGAAGCGGATTGGCCGCCGGCAACTGCCCATCGATCGCCAATGGCGTGGAAGGCCTTGGGGTCGTGAAGCAGCGTATGGCACACTTCGCCGGTTGTCGGGGCAGGATTGGCCAGACGCGCATTTCGCGCGATCGCCAGCGACAAGCGTCCGAGCGGAAACGTGGCTGTGACTGCGCTGATTTTTTGCTGTGGTTTTGATACGCGTCAACGGGGAACAGGATTCGCGTGGGTAGCTTGCGGTCCGGACCGTAACTTGATGTTTACGAAGCGATTCATGGAGAACTGAATGTCACTGACCATCGGAGTGCCACGAGAGGTCCTTGCGGGCGAAAAGCGCGTCGCGACCGTGCCCGAAGTTGTCGAGAAGCTGATCAAGCTCGGTTTCAAGGTCGCGGTTGAATCAGGCGCTGGTGATGCGGCCAATTGCAGTGACGAGACTTACAGCGCTGCCGGCGCGCAGATCATCCAGGGCGCAGCCCATCTGTGGGCGGGCTCCGACATCGTTTTCAAGGTCGGCGTTCCGACCAGCGAGGAAGTCGGTCTGCTGCGCGAAGGTGGCACCGTGATCGGTTTCATCTGGCCGGCACAAAACCCGGAACTGATGCAGCAGCTCAGCGCGAAGAAAGCCACTGTGCTGGCCATCGACTCGTTGCCGCGCATGCTCAGCCGTGCGCAGAAGATGGATGCGTTGACCTCGCAGGCCGGCGTCGCCGGCTACCGCGCCGTGATCGAAGCCGCCAATGCCTTTGGCCGCTTCTTCAACGGCCAGATCACCGCCGCAGGCAAGGTGCCGCCGGCCAAGGTCTTCATCGCTGGTGCCGGCGTGGCAGGACTTGCGGCAATCGGCACCGCCGCTGGCCTCGGTGCCATCGTGCGCGCCAACGACACCCGCGCTGAAGTCGCCGACCAGGTGGTGTCGCTGGGTGGCGAATTCGTCAAGGTCGATTACGAGGAAGAAGGTTCCGGTGGCGGTGGCTACGCCAAGGTCATGAGCGAGGGCTTCCAGCAGGCCCAGCGCGAGATGTACGCCAAGCAGGCGAGGGAGGTGGACATCATCATCACCACCGCGCTGATCCCCGGCAAACCCGCGCCCAGGCTGATCACCGCCGAGATGGTGAAGAGCATGAAGCCGGGCAGCGTGATCGTCGACATGGCGGCCGAGCGCGGTGGCAACTGCGAGCTGACCGTGCCCGGCGAGGCGGTGGTCAGGCATGGCGTGACCATCGTCGGCTACACCGATCTGACCAGCCGTCTGGCCAAGCAGTCGTCGACCCTGTACGCCACCAATCTGTTTCGCCTGACCGAAGAGCTGTGCAAGACCAAGGACGGCAGCATCGACGTCAACATGGACGATGACGCCATCCGCGGACTGACCGTCATCAAGAACGGCGAAGTGACCTGGCCGGCGCCGGCGCCCAAACTACCCGCCGCGCCGGCCGCGAAGCCCGCGGCGCCAGTGCAGAAGAAGAGTGGCGGTCACGGCAAGGCCAGTGCGCCGGCATCGGCGAAAAGCACGGTCATCATGTTCGGGGCCGCCGCGCTGCTGTTCTGGTTCATCGGTTCCGGCGCGCCGCCTGCCTTCCTGGCGCACTTCACCGTGTTCGTGCTGGCCTGCTTTGTCGGCTACATGGTGGTGTGGAACGTAACGCCGGCGCTGCATACGCCACTGATGAGTGTCACCAACGCCATCAGCAGCATCATCGCCATCGGCGCCCTGGTTCAGCTCGGACCGGACGGCTGGATACGCTGGGTAGCGGTGGCGGCACTCGCGCTGACCGCGGTGAATATGTTCGGCGGATTCGCCGTTACGCAGCGCATGCTGCAGATGTTCCAAAAGTAGGGGACACACGAATGTCTGCAAGCCTGGTCACTGTCGCCTATATCGGCGCGATCATCCTTTTCATCCTCAGCCTTGGCGGGCTGTCCAATCCCGAGACTTCGCGTCGCGGCAATCTCTACGGCATGATCGGCATGACCATAGCCGTGCTGGCGACGGTCTTCGGGCCGCGCGTCACCATGGCTGGCATTCCCTGGGTCATTGGGGCCATGGTCGTGGGCGGTGCGGTGGGTCTGTATGCCGCGCGCACTGTGAAAATGACCCAGATGCCCGAACTGGTTGCGCTGATGCACAGCCTGGTCGGTCTGGCCGCCTGCCTGGTCGGTTTTGCCAGCTACATCGATCCGGGGTCTTCGGCGGGCTTGAGCCCGGTCGAAGTCAGCATTCACCATGTGGAGATCTATGTCGGCATCCTGATCGGTGCCGTTACCTTTTCCGGTTCGGTGATCGCCTTCGGCAAACTGTCCGGCAAGATCGGTGGCAACCCCTTGCTGCTGCCCGCGCGCCACTGGCTGAACCTCGCCGGCCTGCTGGTGGTGATCTGGTTCGGGCGCGAGTTCCTGAGCGCGCATACCATCAGCGAGGGCATGACGCCGCTGATCGTGATGACGGTGATCGCGCTGCTGTTCGGCGTCCACATGGTGATGGCCATTGGTGGCGCCGACATGCCGGTGGTGGTGTCGATGCTCAACAGCTACTCCGGATGGGCCGCGGCAGCCACCGGCTTCATGCTGAGCAATGATTTGCTGATCGTCACCGGCGCCCTGGTGGGATCGAGTGGCGCGATCCTGTCGTACATCATGTGCAACGCGATGAATCGCAACTTCATCAGCGTGATTGCGGGCGGCTTCGGCACCACCGGCGGAGCCAAGCCGGGGGCTGCTGCACAGCCGGCAGGCGAGGTCGTGCCGATCAGCAGCGCCGAAACGGCTGAACTGTTGCGTGATGCCAAGAGCGTCATCATCGTGCCTGGCTACGGCATGGCGGTGGCGCAGGCCCAGCACACGGTGTTCGAGATCACCAAGTTCCTGCGCGGGAAGGGTGTCAACATCCGCTTCGGCATCCATCCGGTGGCGGGGCGCATGCCCGGCCACATGAACGTGCTGCTGGCCGAGGCCAAGGTGCCTTACGACATCGTGATGGAGATGGACGAGCTCAACGACGATTTTCCGAACACCGACGTGGCCATCGTGATCGGCGCCAACGACATCGTCAATCCCGCCGCGCAGGATGACCCGACCAGCCCGATCGCCGGCATGCCGGTACTCGAAGTCTGGAAGGCCAGGACCTCGATCGTGATGAAGCGCAGCATGGCCTCGGGCTACGCGGGCGTCGACAACCCATTGTTCTACAAGGACAACAACCGGATGCTCTTCGGCGACGCGAAGAAGATGCTCGACGAAGTCCTGGTTGCCCTGAAAGCCTGATCGTCGGTCACGATCGCGGGCATGCCGAGCCACAGGCCGGCACGCCCGAGGATCGGCATCGGTAGGTTGGATTCGCCGCAGGCGAATCCACCAGGCTAATTTTGGCGACGAACTGGACGTTTGCCCGGCACTTCACCGGGCTGACGCCATCCGAGTGCCAGCACCAGCACAAGCGCCACTGCGTAGGCGAGCAGATCGCCGGCATCGGTATGTGCCCGGGTCACTGCCAGTGCCATGTCGACGCCGATGATGCGCAAGGCGTCGACCAGTTCCAGGCCCATCTGGCCGGCGATGAAACCAGCCGCCATCAGATAGTTGGCGTGCGCCGCGGTCAGGAACAGCAGCAAGGCCGCGATGATTGCGCGGGCGCTCCCGGGCGGGTGATTGTTGAAGCGCAGCAGCCACGCCAGCATGACCGCGGCTAGCGGCGCCATCCAGGCCGCCCGACCGGCGCCGACCAGGCCGATCAGCGACCAGATGGCACCGATCGCGGCGGCCGCGAGCAGCGCGGCGACGATGCCGAGCACCAGATTGATGACGCGCATGGGGAAGGTTGAGGATTCGATTGCCTGCATGATGCCAAATTACCCCGCGGCGCACGCTGACCGATGAAGTCGTAAGGGCAGGGCAGCAATCCAGCAGAGTTGGATTGATGATGTTTGCACGCGAGGCTGGCGTATTCTCACGGTCTGCTTCCGCTCAATGTATGACGGGAGCGAGGTCAACCGAGGGGCAGCGGCCCCGTCCCCCGAGAATGAAGAACGCATGTACAGCAGAACCAGCGAGCCGGTGAAGTTCGAGCGCGATTGCAGCGCAGTGATGGTGCCCAGCGGGGATGTCGTCAGCCTGCCGGCTGGCAGCGTCGGCTACATTACCCAGGCACTCGGTGGCAGCTTCACTGTCTACGTCGAGGGCAATCTGTTCCGCATCGCCGGGACCGACGCCGATGCCATCGGCAAGACGCCGCTGCAGGTGCCGACCTTGTCGGAAGGGGCCAGCGACGCCGACGTCGAGGCGCTCTTGTGGGACCAGCTGCGGACCTGTTTCGACCCGGAGATTCCGGTGAACGTGGTCGATCTCGGCCTGATCTACGAATGCAATCTGTTCCGTCTCGATGACGGCAACCGCCGCGCCGAGATCAAGATGACGTTGACCGCGCCCGGATGCGGCATGGGCGAAACCCTGGTCAGCGACGTGCGCTCCAAGCTCGAACTGGTGCCAACGATCAGCGAGGCCGACGTCGAACTGGTATTCGATCCGCCGTGGAACCAGAACATGATGAGCGAGGCGGCGAAGCTGGAAACGGGGATGCTGTGACTGGCAGCGCGTCCAGCCAGTCTTTCGGCAGATCCAGCTTGCCGATCGACCGCTTCTCGGCGATTTCCCAATGACTGGCGATACTCAACTACAGCGTGGATTGCTCGCTGGCCAGCAACTCGCGAGCATGTTGGCCAACCAAGTCGCGAAGCAAGGAAGCGCTCGCCCGGAGAGCGCTGAGCCCGGGGCTCGGCGTCCCCGGGCGGGCGAAGGCATCAACGGTCGGCGATTTTCTGGACGTTGTCGTTGATCTTGAACAGCACCATCAGCAGTTCGCAGTAGACGCGGATCAGCAGCGCGCCCAGCGGGGCACCGATGACGACACTGAACACGCGAACGAAGAAATTGTTCTCGCCGGTGAACAGCATTGAAAGGCAGGCCAGCGCCAGCAGCGCGAGCGCAATCCAGTAAACCAGAGTGATCAGCTTTGGCGTGATCATCGTATCGAAATAGAGCAGGTCGCGCATCGCAAGGTCCTCGAGGGTTGGGCGCAGGGTATTCGGCCCGATTCGTTGCGTTAGTGCAAGATCTGAAACGCCCAGGGTAGAGCTCGGCGTTCTCTTGGGCGCGGCTTCGAGGATCGCCGAGCCCTGGCTCGGCTTTCGCTACTCGCCGAGAATGGTCCGCACACGCATGCTGGCATGGCGCCCGGCATTGTCGATGGCGACCAGATGCTGGTCGCCGCTTTGCTCGAATTTGACGTCGAGCGCTGACGGTCCGACGGTCTGTCCGATCAGGCGGTCGTTCAGCAGCCAGCGGACAACAGCGTCGGTACCGAGCGCTTGCACCCGCTTCAGGATCGGGCCGGAGCGGTTGCTCGGCGTGCGCAGCACGCTGCCATCGATGAGGCCGCCGATGCGCAGGCCGGTGCTGAACTCGTCGGGCTCGCAGCCAGGTGCCAGCGGAGGGAGCGCGCTGCGCCGGCGCGCGGCCCCGGATAGCCATGGGTAGGCGAGCGCCGGCCAGCGCGCCACGGTGACCAGTACGCTGTCGGCACCTGGGCAACTGAGATTGCGTCGGGCGCCGCCGGCGTCGCGCCAGTACTGCAGCAGCGGTCCGCGCCAGGTGTCGATCTCGCGGTCGGGGAACGTCGGCGGTACGGTGGAATTCAGCACCCAGGCTTCCCAGCGGCGATGGCAATGGATGTCGATTGCCGGATCACGCGGGTTGCCGAGCGGCCAGCAGATTTCACGCTGGCTGACGCTGGTCGGTGGCGGGCTCAGGTCGCGGCTGCGCACGCTCGGCAGGCCATCGGCGATCTCGATCAGCAGCGGCAATGCGGTAATGGCGCCGAACTGGCCGGGCAGCGGCGTACCGTCGGGTCGGCCGATCCAGACTCCGATGGTGTGTTGAGGAGTGACGGCCAGCGCCCAGCTGTCGCGGAAGCCATAGCTGGTGCCGGTTTTCCAGGCCAGGCTGACACGGCTGGCGCTGGCGAAGCTGCTGCTGCCGAGGTCGTCGTTCGGATCGCGCTCGAGCATGCGGCGCACGATCCAGGCCGCGCCCTCGCTCGTCAGGTAGCGCGTCTGCACGGGATCGTCCGGTTGCAGCCGCGGCGTCGCCGCGAGGCCGCCGCGCGCCAGCGCCAGATAGGCGCCGACCAGTTCCTCCAGTGAAGTGGCGCCGCCACCGAGGATCAGCGACAGGTTCGGCGTGGCGCCCTCGGCCATGCGCAGGCGCAGGCCGGCATTTTCCAGCGTCGAGGCGAAGCGCACCACGCCCACGCGATCGAGCAGGTCGACCGCTGGCACGTTCAGCGACAGGCGCAATGCCTGAGTGGCGCTGACCGGGCCCTGGTAGCGCTCCATGAAATTGCTTGGCTGGTAGCCGTCGAAGGACTGTGGGGCGTCGACCAGCAGGCTCATCGAATGGATCAGGCCCTGGTCCAGCGCCATCGCGTACAGCATCGGTTTGAGCGCGGAACCGGGCGAGCGCGGCGCGCGCACCATGTCGACGTGCCCGGCGCGCTTGGCGTCGAACAGATCGGCAGAACCCACATAGGCAAGGGTTTCCAGCGAGTCGTTGGCGACCACCAGCGCCGCCACCGAGTTACGCTCGGGCAGCCGCCGCAGATGGGCGGCTACGCGTGCTTCGATGCGCGTCTGCTGGGCGCTGTCGATCGTGCTTTGCACCAGCGTCATCCCCGGATTGCGCTGGCGCAACCGCTCGGCCAGCAGCGCTGCGCGCATCGGTGCGCGCAGGCGCCGCGCGGCCACCTGTTCGATGCGTGCATCGGTGGCGCGAGCGGCTTCCCAGTTGCCGAGATCGCGCAAACGATCGATCACCTTGTCGCGGGCACGCTGGGCGGCCTGCGGATGGCGGTCCGGCCGCAGCCGGCTCGGCGCCTGCGGCAGCACCACCAGCAGCGCCGCCTCGGCATCGCTCAAACTTGCCGCGGACTTGCCGAGGTAGGCGTGGCTGGCCGCCTGCACGCCCTCAATGGCGCCGCCGAAGGGCGCCAGGTTGACGTACATCTCGAGGATCTGATGCTTGTCGAAGCGCCACTCCAGTTGCAGCGCGCGCCAGATCTGCTTGAACTTGCCGGACAGCGTGCGCGGGATCGGCTCCAGCATGCGTGCCACCTGCATGGTCAGTGTCGAGCCACCGGATACCACGCGGCCATTGGCGACGGCCTGCCACAGTGAACGCGCAAGCGCGGCCGGATTCACCCCGGGATGGCGGTAGAACCAGCGATCCTCATAGCTCAACAGTGCGTCGAGGTAGGTCGGCGAAACCTCGTCGAGGCGCACCCGGTAGCGCCAGATGCCGTCGGCATCGGCAAAGGCACGCAGCGGCGTGCCATCGCGCGCCAGCACCAGCGTGCTGCCGGGCGCGTCGATGCGACCGAGCGGCGGCGGGAACAGGCGGTCGAAGAGCCAGACGGTTACGATCAGCGCCAGCGGCAGCGCGATCCAGCGCCGTGCCCGAGGCGTCATCGGGGCACGGGGGCCAAAAGACGGGGCACAGGGAAGGGGAAAAGCGAAACGGGGCACGGGACACGGGGCACGGGGCGTGGGGTGTGCGGGGCGCTGCGCGGCTTTTGTGGGTCCAGACTTGTCTGGACGCTTTTGCTGGCAGCCACCGCAAGAGCGTCCAGACAAGTCTGGACCCACAAGATCAAGAGCGACAGACCAGTCTGGACCGACAACATCAGGAGCGACAGACCAGTCTGGACCGACAACATCAGGAGCGACACCGGCGCTCT
>JAIMJQ010000018.1:9212-39247 GCA_020693165.1 Xanthomonas sp.
GTCTGGACCGACAACATCAGGAGCGACACCGGCGCTCTGAACTCTTCTGCCGAGATCGTTGACGAGCGTCCAGACAAGTCTGGACCCACAAGATCAAGAGCGACAGACCAGTCTGGACCGACAACATCAGGAGCGACACCGGCGCTCTGAACTCTTCTGCCGAGATCGTTGACGAGCGTCCAGACAAGTCTGGACCCACAAGATCAAGAGCGACAGACCAGTCTGGACCCACAAAAGCGTCCAATTCACGGGCTCCCCCCGTGCCCCGTGCCCCGCTTCACGTCTTTACCCCGCTTCCCGTGCCCCGCATCACTTGCCCGGCCCCGGCGCCACCACCTTCAGCTTGCCGGTCGGCGTCGCGGTGACGGCGCGGAACTCGGGTCGGTACATGTCTTCGACGAAGGTCGCCGGAATCTGGTACTCGCCCGGTGACACCGCGCGCACAAGGTAGTAGAGATCGACCTCGGAACCGGCATCCAGCGATACCGCGGCAACATAGCGGTCCTCGCGATACTCCTGGTAGCGCACGTTGGCCGAGTAGCTGCGCCATTCGTCGAGATTGGTGCCCTCGATGACCAGATCGGCCAGTTGCTTGCTGTCCATCAGATTGAGGTTCTCGATTTCGAGGCCGCCGGGCAGCGCATCGATGACCAGCGCATCGGCGAGGCGCTCGCTGGCGCTGACCTTGATGTGCACCACCAGGCCTTCGCCTTCGGTCAGGGTATTGCCGGTGAATTTGCTGCCGTCGTGGCGATACCAGTTGACCTCGAGGGCGACCCCGTTGCTGCTGGCGGCTGGCGCCGTGGCGGCGATGCCGACGGTGTCCTGTACCAGGAAATAGGGCACCGCGCTGTCGATGGTCAAGGCAGCACCCGCGCGCAAATCCTCGATGACCAGGTCACGCGAGAACCAACCGCCGGTCGCAAAACCCTCGTCGATGCCACCGATCACCAGTTTGCCGGCCAGTTTGTCGTTGCCGCCGGCGAGTGCGCGGGCCAACTTGACCAGCGCCAGCGCATCGTGGGTGCCGATATAGCGGGCGCCCTGCGCTTCCTGGCCGACCTGGAGCACGCGCTGGCGCCCGTTGTCGTCAAGGAAGCCATGCTGCGCCGCCAGCGCCAGCGCACCGGCGCGGTCGCCGAGTCCGCTGTAGTAATCACCCCAATAGCCGTTGCCGCGTTCGAACACCGCGCCGAACGCGGCCTTCGCCGCCGCTGCGGCACGCGGGTTGTCGCCGGCCAGCTTCAGGGCCACGGCGAGGCGCATCAACGGCAGCGGACCACGCGCCTTGTCCTTGCTGTTGTCGAAAACGTTGCGCAAGGTCCCGAGCGGCGCCTGGTTGACGCGCGCCAGCACCATGCCGGCATGCGCATTGAAGGCCAGGCGCACGTGGTCCGCAGGTTCGCCCCAGACGCGGTCCCAGGACACCACGCCTCCCGACAGCAGATCCTCGCGCAGGCGTTCGAGGGACTTCTGCATCACCCGGGCCGGTACGCTGAAGCCGGCGGTCTCGGCGTCCTGCAGGAACTCGACAACGTACGGCGTGATCAGCGGATCGGAGTAGTCGCTGCTGCCGGGCCAGAAGCCGAAGTGGCCGTTCTCCATCTGCATCGAGGCGATGCGGTCGATGGCGAACTGCACATTGGCACGGCGCTTCTCGGCGTCGATCGGCGCGCGTCCGAGCGCAGCGCTGCCGGCGTCGTCGAGCAGCACGTAGGGATAGCCCTTGCTGGTGGTCTGCTCGATGCAGCCGTACGGGTACTCCATCAGATCACCGATCAGCTTGCCGACCGGCAGTGGCACTCGCGTGGACACGCTGACACGCGAGCGTACCGTGGCCGGCAGCAGGCCGTCGGTCGGCGCTGTCAGGTCGACCTGTCCCGGCCCGGTCAGTTGCTCCAGGCGCGCACGGCGCTCGCTCGGATTGGCCGAGCGCACGTTGATTTCCCATTCGCGCTTGAGGTCGATGGCGCCGCCGCTGGCGTGCAGGCGGAAGCGGCCGACGCCGGTGTCGGCGAGCGCCGACAGCGGAAAGCGCAACGTGCTGCGTTCGTTGTCCTTCAGCGTGACCCGGCGCGTAGCATCGGCGATCGCGATCGGAGAGTCGGCCTCGAAGCGCACGTCGAGGGTTTGAGTGGCGCCGGACAGGTTCTGCAGGTCCAGCGTGAGGTTGGCACGATCGCCCGGCGCCATCACCCGCGGCGTACTGACCTCGGCGACCAGCGGAGCGCGCACCAGCGTCTCGGCGCTGGCAGATCCGTAGCGGTCCTCGCCGAACACCAGTGCCGATACCCGTAGCGCGCCGTTGAAATCGGGGACGATCAGGCTGATGTCAGCCTTGCCGGCGGCATCGAGCTGGACCTGACCGCTGAAAAGATCGACGGTCAGCACCTTGGCCGTGGGTCGGCGCGCCTGCGGCAGGCCAGGAATGGCGAGGTCGCCGCCAAACTTCAGGCGTGCGCGCTCGCCGGCCAGCGCCTCGATGATGCGGCCGTACAGATCGAAGGCTTCGATCGCGTAGCGGCGCTTGCCGAAGAAGTATTTGACCGCGTCCGGCACTGCGAAGCGAGTGATATTGAGGATGCCCTGATCGACAGCGGAGACGGTGACGTAGGCAGTCTTGCCGGCCAATGCAGTTGCTGCGATGGTGGCATTGAGCGCTTCGTTCGGGCGCATTCGATCGGGTGCTGTCAGCTCAACCGCAACGGTGCGCTCGCTGCGGTCGATCGGCACGTGGACGATGCCGACCGCCCGCGACGGTGTGATCTTGTCCTTGGCCGTGCCCGGCCGGAACACCAATGCGGTCAGATAGACGTCGTGGCGCTCCCAGTCGGCGCTGACATCGAGATTGAGTTCGGTGCCCGGGCGCGCCGCAAACGGCAGGCTCTGGATCAGACGGTCGCTCTCGACCAGCAGCAGGCCAGGGCCCTCGTGCGGCGGCGTGACGGTGACGGTCAGCCGATCGCCGGCGCGGTACTGCGACTTGTCGAGCGCCAGCTTGACCTTGTCCGGGCGCGCGTCGACGCCGCGGTTGTCGTCGTCATAGCTCCATCCGGCAGTAAACGGAAAGCGTGTGGTCAACCCGGTTGCCGGATCGGTGACTTCGAGGCGATACGGCCCCCAATTGACGTTGAACGCGATGCGTCCGGGAGTCTCGCCGGGCAGGTCGAGCGCGCGTTCCTCGACCTCGACGAAGCGCTGCGTGTAATCGACGCGCCAGCCGAGCGAGTTGTCATAGGTCCAGTTGTAATCGCGATCCTCGCGGATCAGTTTCGCCTTCAGGCCGCTGGCGCCGATGCGCGTACCCTCGGCGTCCACCTTGAGCACTTCGAAGGCCGCTTCCTGCTGGCTGGAAAGGTTCTCCGGATCGAACAACGGGCGCACGCCGACCAGTTGCGGTGCCGGCCACAGCGTGCGCTTGAGAATGCGCGAAACCGGCCTGCCGCCGCTCTCGAACAGACTTCCGATCAGCGCCACCGAGACCGGACCGGTGATCGTCCCCGGCTCCAGCGCCAGCGTTTGCGTCAGCTTGCCGTCGGCATCGAGCGTGGCATCGATGGCATCGACCGGCTCTTTCGACGGCGGATTGACCGGGTCGCCGAACACATAGTCCTTGAGGCCCTCGACCGGAGCGGCGTCGACGGCGTAACTGAGCTTGCCGGTAAAGCGATTGCCGGCGGCGGGTGCTCCGTACAAATAGGCGCCGTCGACGTCGACCTGCAGCGCGTCGCCGGGTGCCAGCCGGGTTTGCGCGCTGTCCAGCGTCAACTTCATGCGCTCGGGCAGGAATTCCTCGATGCGCAGGTCGAAGCCATGCGTGGCGCGGCCGCCGGCCGGGTCCGGGCTCAGATCCAGGCGCCAGCGGCCGGTCGGCACGTCGGCGGTCATCGCGCGCTCGAACAGGTAATAGCCGCCGGCGCGCGGTTGCAGTTGTGCAGTCGCGTACGGGCGACCATCCGGCTGCTTCAGTGTCGCGAACAACGGCTGACCGCCGCTCAGCGGGCGGCCGTCGAAGTCACGCAGCAGCGCCGATACGCGCAGGGGTTCACCGGGGCGGTAGAGGTCGCGTCCGGACCACAGGAACACGCTGACATCGGCGGCGGTGCCGCCGTCGACCGCGAACTCGGACAAGTCGAGCGCCGGTTGGCCGAATGCCAGCATCGACATCTGTTCGCCACGACGGCCGACCAGCACGTGGCGGCTGTCGATGCGGTAGTCGAGGGCCAAGGTGCCATCGCTGTCGCTGCTGCCGCTGGCCACCCGAGCACCGTTCTCGTCGAGCACCTCGAAATCGACACCGCCCAGAGCCTCGCCATCGGCGAGCGAGCGCGCGATCACCCACAGGCGGTCGCGATGCACCCGAGTGTGAATGCCGATATCACTGCGCACGAAATAAGTGGTCTGGTATTCGCCCTGGAACTCCGCGGTGGGCTTGAGCAATGCGAAGTACAGTCCGGGCGCTGCCAGTTCCTCGATCTGGTGCACCGGCAGATGCGTGGTCTTGCGTTCGTTGGCTGCGGCAGTGATCACGAAACGATTGAGGTACACCGAGTCGGCGATGCCCTTGAGCTCCTGCAAGCCCCAGTAGCCGCGCCTTCCGCCACCCTGGAACTCGGCGAGGAAGCGCGGCAGGCTGCCCGGGCGCACGCGGAAGAACTCGACATCGACCTCGGGCACGTTGACGCTGATGATCGGCAGGCCGTCGCTGCCCTGGCTCGGCAGGATGCTGCCCTGACTGGCGAATCCTGCCGCCGGCGGCAGGTCGACCGACTCGACGTCGCGGCTGAGGCCCGCCGCAAGGGTCTGTCCGTCTGCAGCCACCACGCCGGCCAGAATCTCGACCCGGAATTTCTGTTCGGCCTTGACGTGCGGGAAGCGCGCCAGCCGGCCACCGTCCGAGGTGATCCAGGCACCGTCGACGCTCATGCCGCCGGCATCGGTGACCTTCAGGTATTGCGACAAATCCTGCGCTTCCGCGAGCGGTTGCGAGAAGCGCACCGACAGCGCCGGACGACCGTCGCTGGCTTCGCCGGTGACCGCGAGTACGGCGAAGTCGGCAGTTGTGGCATCGGCGCCGGGCTCGGTGCTCGGGGTCGACGTCGGTTGTGGTGATTCGCTGCACGCGGCCAGCATCAACAGCAGGCCAACCACGACGATACGGACCACGGACAGCGTGCACTGCCGCGTCGCCGGCACAATCCCGAATCTGCCGGCGAGGCGACGGACGGGAAGACTCATGGCGCGACTCCAGGACGAGCGGATGACCGCGATTGTAGTGAGTCGCGGCGGAGCGTGGGGCGCATGCGCGGACTGCCGGGCAAATGCCTCAGGTCTGCCCGCAGGCGCACGCCCAAGAGAATCGGCCGACGCCTGTCCGGGTTCATGGCCCATCGCCCGACGCCTTGCCGTTTGGGTGGAAATCAGTCGATAGCGGTGGTCCGAGCTTGCTACCGTCGCGCAATCAGCGTGAAATGCGGGAAAGAACCCATAGCCGAGTCCAGGGGACCATCGTGAATCCAGATCAACAGCGCAGGAGCGGTAGCCGACACCGCCGAGCGGGAATCATTGCGTGGCTCGGGCTGACCGCACTGCTCATCGCGGGTGCGCCCGGCGCCATCGGCGTGGCATATGCCCAGCGCCTGGGCGAATCGGAGCCGATTGCGCCGGCCGCCACGCCGGTGCGCGGTAGTTTCGTCGATTTGCGGGTGACGACCAGCGACGCGCCGGATCCGGTGCAGGTCGGTCAGGACGTGCAGTACGACATCAATGTCAGCAACGATGGCTCGAACCCCGCCAGCGGCGTTGGCGTCGACGTGTTTTATTCCTCCGCGTTGACTCCGGTCGCGCAGGCGACTCCCGGCTGGAGTTGCAGCGTGGGCGGCGTGGTCAGTTGCTCACTGGCGGCGACCAGCCTGGCCGGCGGCGGGACCGTGGCGCCGGTGTTGCGCTTGCGCTTCACTGCGCCGGCGACACCGCAGATCGTGCAGATCAGTGCGTCGGCCAGCGCACTCGAGACCGATCTGAACCCGGCCAACAACACCGCCATCGTGCAGACCACGCAGGTGGTGGCCGGCACTGCCAATCTGACGCTCGCAATCTCACCCAGCAGCTCCGGTGCCGTCGCCGGCACGCCGATCAGCTTTACTGCCAATGTGGCCAATGCCGGGCCCGGCGATGCGCCCGCGCTGCAGGTCAACGGCACCCTCGCCGGTGCCATCAGTTTCAGCGGCTTCAGTGTCTCCCCGGCCTGGAACTGCACGCATTCGAACGGATCGATCGGTTGCACTTACCAGGGTGGCAGTCCGAGTGGCACACTGGCCAACGGCGTCAGCGCCGCACCGATCGTCATCAACGGCATCGCCGGGCCGGCCGCCGGTTCGGCCCAGGTCAATCTGTCGGCGACCTCGTCGGTGCCTGATCCATCGCCGGCCAATGCCGGCAGCAGCATCGCGGTGACTGCGCCACCGCCACCGGCGGTTGACCTGGCATTGCTGAAGTCGGTTATTGGCGTTCAGCCGATTGCCCGCGATGCGCAGTTCACCTACCGTCTGACGGTGACCAATTCCGCCAGCAGCAACCAGACCGCGAGCGCGATCCAGATCAACGACCCGCTGCCCGCCGGCATCGTGCTGCAAGGTTTCAGCGGGGCCGGATGGAGTTGCACCGGGAGCGTCGTCTGCAGTTACGGACCGACGCTGGCGATCGGGCAGAGCAGCGCGTCGCTGGATCTCCAGGTCGCCTATGTCAACGCGATACCCGCTGGCGGAGTATTCGTCTCCAACACCGGGACAGTAAGCGCGGCCGAGCCAGATCCGAATCCAGCCAACAACCAGTCGACCGTCGTGGCGAGCTTCCGTGGTCGTGCCGACCTCGGCGTACAGTTGACCGGCCCGACGTCGGTGACCGCCAGCGCTACGCTTGTCGTCGATCTGGTTGCCAACAACAGCGGACCTGATGTCGGCGCCAACGTGACCGCCATCGCCAATATCGCCAATGGCTTCAACGTCGGCGTCGTCAGTGGTGGGGCAGGGTGGTCGTGCCTGGCGACTGGACAGTCGGTGACCTGCCAGCGTGCTTCGATGCCGACCGGCAGCAGCGTCGCCGCCAGTCTCACGCTGACCGCGCCGAACACTGCAGGCGGACCGTTCCAGCAGCAGGCCAGCATCAACGCCGACAGTTTCGATCCGACTTCCGCAAACAATGCCGCATCTCTGGCGGTCAGCGTGACCGAGGCCAATGTCACTTTGCTGCTCAGCAAGTCGGACAGCGCCGATCCGGTCGCGGTGAATAGCGAATTCGAGTACCTGCTGATCGTCACCAATGGCGGATCGGTTGCGCAGTCCGGCATCAGCATCAGCGATCCGCTGCCGGGCGGGGTCAGTTTCGAGGGCTTCATCGGCACCGGCTGGGTGTGCAGTCCCGGCTCCGGCGCCGGCAATGTTATCGGCTGCCAGCGGCCCGGCGTTCTGTCGCCCGGAGCCAGCAGCAGTGTGCGCCTGCGCGTGCGCGCCACCAATCCCGGCTCGATCACCAATATTGCCAGCGTCAGCTCGCAGCAGAACCCGGCTGGGGCCAATGCCAGCCAGGCCACCAGCGTGATCAGTTCGGCGACGTTGACGCTGGGCAAGCGCGCGCGCAGCAACAGCGTGGTGGCGGGCTCGGTGGCGACTTTCGATCTGAGCATCACCAATGCCGGCCAGACCGATGCCAGCGACGTTGTGCTGGTGGACAATCTGCCCAATGGCCTGACCGCTCTCAGTGCCAGCGGCGATGGCTGGACCTGTGCGATCGCCGGCTCGCGCATCGAGTGCCTGCGACCGACGCTGGCGCGTGCGACGACCAGCGTGGTCGTGGTCGAGGCGCGAACGGCGGCGCCCGGAACCCTGGTCAACAGTGCCGAAGTCCAGGCCAGCGGCAGCGCGCTGGTGCAGGCGAGCGAAACCATCACGGTCAGCGCCGCGCCCGTCGCCACTGCCGATCTGTCGCTGGAAGTGAGCGACAGCGCCGATCCGGTGGCACAGGGTGCAGACTTCGATTATCTGCTGCGGGTGCGCAACCAGGGTCCGGACGCGGCGACTGGCGTGCGTGCGACCAGCGTGCTGCCGGCGGGCGTGCAGTTTGTTGCGTCCGGCAGCGCCGGATGGTCGTGCCTGGCCGGCGCACCGGTGGCGTGCACGCTGGGTGGATCGCTGGCCCCCGGCACCGAGTCGCTGCTGACGCTGCGGGTGCGCGCAACTGGTTCGGGCTCGGTTGCGTTTTCCGCGAGCGTCTCAGCCAACGAGGCTGACCCGATTGCGACCAACAACAACGGCAGCGAGACCACGCAGATCCAGCCGCAGGCAGCGCTAGCCGACCTGCAGTTGAGCGCGTCCGGCCCGCCGTCGGCAAGCGCCGGAGGCGCGGTCGAACTGGTCGCACAGATCCGCAACCTTGGCCCGGCTTCGGCATCGACACTGCTGCTGCGTGCCCAGAGCAGCGGACCTTGGTCGCTGCAGAGCGGCAGCGGCAATGGTTTCAATTGCATCGAGGCGGGTGGCAATCTCGAGTGCCGCGGCAGCACGCTCGGGGCCGGTGCGACCGTCGAGTTGCGCCTGCAAGGCACCGCGAACGCGACCGCAACGTCGGCGCTGTCCGCGCTGCTGGAGATCTCTGCGGCCACGCCTGATCCGGCCGCGGGAAACAACAGCGCCAGCCTGAGCATCCCGCTGACGGCCGCGCCGCCACAGTCCGCCGACCTCGCGATAACCAAGGCCGACAGCGCCGACCCGGTGGCCTTCGGAGATCGTTACAGTTACACGCTGACGGCGCGCAACCTCGGTCCGGGCCCGGCGAACAACGTCGTCATCCGCGACCTGTTGCCGGCAAACCTGGTGTTCGTCTCCGCCAGCGGCGCCGGGCTGGTCTGCAGCGGCGGCGCTGCGGTCGAGTGTCGCGCCGGAGCGCCGCTCGCCGTCGGCCAGCAGTTGCAGGTCGTGGTGACGGTCGATGCGCCTACCGAACGCGGATCGATCAGTAACACCGCAACCGTCGAGTCGACTACCACCGACCCGGTGGGCGGCAACAACAGTGCCGTCGAAACCACTGAAGTCGAGCCGCCCGAGGGCAGCGATGCCGAACAGGAGCTGGAGCCGGCGACGCTCGGCGACGCCATCGCCGGCGATGCCGTACCGCCGGTCGTCGATCTCTGCGATGGCGCTTCCGGAGACGTCTTGGCACTGTGCGATGCGCTCTATGCCGACGCCGCGAACGGCAACGATGCCGAGGTCAACGAGGCGCTGCGTTCGCTGTATCCGGAAGAAGTGCTGTCGCACCATGCTTCGTTGAACCAATTGGCGACGACCCAGTTCTTCAATGTCGACGCGCGCATGTCGGAACTGCGTGGCGGTGGCGGTGGCTTCAGCGTCGCCGGCCTGAACCTGATCAACGGCAGCCAGGCGATTCCGCTGGGGCTGTTCCAGAGCTTGCTGGAGGATGAGGAGCCGGAGATCGGTGGCCCCGGTGATCTCATCAGTCCGTGGGGTTTCTTCGTGAACGGAACCATCAGCCGCGGCGACCAGAAGATCGACTCCAACGAACGCGAGGTGGTCACCGATTTCGATTCGATCGGCGTCACCGCTGGCGTCGACTACCGTTTCAGCACGCGTTGGGTGTTGGGCGCGGCGCTCGGCTACAACCAGTTCGATTCGGACCTGACCGACGACGGCAAGCTGGAAACCAGCGGCTTCACGCTGACCGGCTACAGCGCCTGGTACGTCAGCGACCAGACCTACTTCGACACGCGGCTGAGCTACGGCCAGGTCGATCTCGACCAGACCCGCAGGCTGGTCGCCAACCTGACCGGATTCACCCTGGACGAGACCCTGAAGTCGGATACGTCGGCGACGCAACTGAGCATCGCCGCCAGCGTCGGCCACCACTTCACGCGCGGGGCCTGGACGATCACGCCGAACGCCTTCGTCCGCTACATGACCAGCGACGTCGACGGCTTCGCCGAACGCGGCAGCGAGTTTGGTGTGGTCTACGACGATCAGACCGTCAAGGGCACCGTGTTTGGCCTCGGTGTGCAGGTGAATCGGGTATTCAGCCTGAGCAACGGCGTACTGGTGCCACAATTCGACCTGGTCTGGAATCACGAGAGCGGCAACGACGACACGGTAATCGACGCCCGTTACGTGGGTGGCGACCCCGGAGAGTTCTTCCGCCTGAGCCCGGAAGAACCGGACAACAGCTACGGCAGCTTTGGTTTTGGATTGGTGTACGTGCTCGCCAATGGCAAGCAGGCCTATCTGCAATGGCGCGAGAGTATCGGTGTCGACGGGCTCAGCCGGTCGACGGTGAACATTGGTGCACGCTTCGAGTTTTGACGCAGAGGAATCAACCATGGTGCGACGAACCCAATCGACCGGCCTCGGGACTCGGGATTCGGGGCGAGAACGACCAGGGGCTGGCAAGGCCATGAGTCGCCTTGCGCTGACGCTCGCGACGGCACTGGCAGTGACCGTGCTCGGCAGCGGACCGTTGCTGGCCAAGAAGACCGAACTGCCGCAAGGCGCGATCACTGTCGATGAACTCTATGTGGTCGACTGCCTGCTGCCCGGCCAGGTGCGCCAGATGGGCGGCAGCTTCACCTATCTGTCGGCACGCCGACCGATTCGCACGACCGCTAAGGACTGTGCGATTCGCGGCGGCGAATACGTCGCCTACGACCGCGCCAACTACGCCACTGCGCTCAAGGTGTGGCTGCCGGCGGCAAAGGAAGGCGACGCCAATGCGATGAACTACGTCGGCGAAATCTACGAGCAGGGCCTTGGCGTGCAGCCGGACTACAAGCTCGCCGCTGAATGGTTCACCAAGGCCGCGGAGAAGGGTAGTTCCACCGCGATGATCAACCTCGGCAGCCTGTACGAGGCCGGCAAGGGCGTGCCGCAGGACATGACCCAGGCGATGAACTGGTACCGCAAGGCGTCCGGGCTCAACACCGGGACGCTGGAACTGGTCACCGAGGAAGAGCAGGCCAAGCGCCGCGCTGCCGCCGAAGAGACCGAGCGCCTGCGCGGCGAGGTGGAACGCCTGCGCGGCCAACTCGACAACACGCGCGCGCAGCTGAGTCAGCAGAAAGCGGATCTCGACAAGTCACGCGAGGCCCTGTACGGCGCCCGTGCCGAGCTCAACGCCGCCAAGTCCGACCAACAGAAGGCGGCAGCCGCGCAACAACGCATCGCCGAGCTGGAGAAAGCCATCGCCGACCAGGAACTGGCGGTCGATGCCTCGCGCGCCGAATCCGACAAGGTGCTGGCGCTGATGGGCGTCGACATGACCCAGCGCGGACCGGCTCCCGCTGGAACCCAGCCGAAGATCCAGCTGATCGCTCCGAAGCTGGTCGCCACGCGTTCCGGCGTGCTCGCCGCACCGCTGCTGGCCGCGGTGCCGACCTATCAGGTGGTTGGACGCGTCTACCCGGCGCAGACGTTGAAGGCACTCAAGGTCAACGACCGCGATTTCAAGGACAAGGTCGACGCCGACGGCTTGTTCCAGATCGACCTCGACCTCGCCGCCGGCGACACTCCGGTCGAGATCCAGGCGATCACCAACGACGGCATCAGCACCGTCGAGAGCTTCCTGATTACCCGCGACCGCGGTGGCGCGGCGGCCGCCAAGCGAGTCACCAGCAAGCTGTTTCAGCGGCGCATGCGCGAAGATCTCGGCACCTTCCACGCGCTGGTCATCGGCAACGATGCCTATTCGGCATTCCCGGCGCTGAAGACCGCGGTTGCCGATGCCGATGCGGTCGCCGAGCAGTTGCAGACGCGCTTCGGCTACAAGGTCAGCAAGCTCACCAACGTCGGCAAGGAGGCGATCGTCGCCAAGCTGGCCGAACTGACCATGGGCATGAAGAAGAACGACAACCTGTTGATCTATTACGCCGGCCACGGCCAGATCGATGCCCAGGGCAAGGGTTACTGGATTCCGGTCGACGGCCGTAGCGAAGAGCCGGCCAGCTGGATCAGCAATGACCAGATCAACGACTATCTCGGCGCATCCGCGGCCAAGCACGTGATGGTGGTCGCCGACTCCTGTTACTCCGGCACCATGTCGGGCAACGCGATCCGGCCGATCCCGCTGGATGCCAAGGAAGAGGACCTGCTGTTCATCTCGCGCGTCAAGGCGCGCACGGTAATCACCTCGGGTGGGTTGCAGCCGGTGCTCGACGACGGTGGCAGCGGCCACTCGATCTTCGCCCACGCTTTCCTGACTGCCCTGAAGCAAGCCGATGGACTCTCCGAGGGCTATCGCCTATATGAGGAAGTCTCGGAACTGGTCGGACAGCGCTCCGCCATTGCCCGCCTGCCGCAACGGCCGCAGTACTCGGCGATGCGCCATGCCGGCCATGAAGGCAGCGAGTTCTTCTTCCTGCCGCGGGAGGCCTGAATGGGCTGATCGTGCGGATGCCGCGCCAGCCCCGCGGCATCCGCATCGCCAGTTATCCCGGCGGTGATTGAAAACCGGCGTGCAGACCTCAACCTCTGTAGGCCCAGCGACATCGCCAGGACCATGATCGACTTCAAAGCTCTACCCAATTCGTTCGAGTGGCTGCTGGGCCTGTATTCGGACAACTTCGAGCGGCTGCTGCGACTGGTGAATGCTCGCGAGATGACGCCGGGCCGCTACGAGCAGAACCTCGAAGGCCATCCGACCCTGCTGCTCGACCTGCTCGAACAGCAGCCCTACACGACGCTGCTGCGTCTCAGCCTGCGCTTCGCTGATTCCGAACCGGCCGAGGACCCCGAATCCTACTGGCGCATCTATCACGATGCGCGCCAGGCTGAGGTCACGCACTGTCGCTTCGACGCCCACCGCGTGCGTCTGTTCTCGCCGGACACGCCGGCGCGCGTCATCGCCCAGTACCGCAGGCGCATGAACAGCTTCGCCAACAAGTGGCTGGAACACCTGTTGCACGCGGGCTATGGCGGCGGCCACTGGCATCTGGCCGGGCCGGTTCCCGAGTGGGACCGCGCGCTGGTCATTGCGCCGGGGGCAGATGCGGATGCCGACGAGCGTGCATCGCGGGCGTCGAAACGACGCCCGCGCAGTACCGCGCGCTCGGCCTGAGCGGGCTTCCAGGAGCCCCTGAGCAAGCTCTGTTCAGCCTTCGAAAGCCCCAGGCCGGTCGACAGGCTCAGCGCCGTCGGACCATCTCCTGATTCCGTTCGTGGTGAGCCTGTCGAACCATGAATGGAATCAAGGGTCGACGATTTGTTCAGAGGTTTCTCCGGGGAACGATGGCCTGATTTGGGGCGAACTTGCGTTTTTCAGGCAGACGACGCGAGCAATCTCTGCCCATGGCCTGATTTGTTGGGGTCTGCTCCACCCGACCGCGTTTGGATTTACAATTTTCACATGTCCGCCGCATTCGCGGCCCTGACCCTGAGGAACTCCGATGCGCTCAATCTGGTTGTGTGGTCTTGCGGTGATGGGTGGTCTGGCGCTGGCGCCGGACGATGTGCTTGCGCGCGGCGAAAAGCCGGTGGTGGCCGTGATTGAGTTCCAGAACCAGTCCGGTGCCGGCTGGTGGCGCGGCGGTGTGGGCTGGGAACTGGCTGGCATGCTCAGCAACGAGCTGTCGGCCACCAATGCCTTCAAGGTCGTCGAGCGCGACAAGATTCGCGCGGTGCTGGATGAACAGAACCTCGCCGCATCCGGCCGCGTCGCTGCTGGTACCGGCGCGCAGATCGGCAGCCTGACTGGCGCCCAGTACTTGGTCACCGGCACCGTCACCGCTTACGAGGAAGAGACCGCCAGCACCGGCGGCGGCATCAGCTTCGGTGGCGTTTCCGTCGGCGGCAAGAGTGAAAAGGCTTACCTGGCGGTCGACCTGCGCGTGATCAACGCCACCACCGGCGAGGTTGACTTCGTGCGTACCATCGAAGGCACCGCCAAGGGCGGCGGCATGAGCCTTGGCCTCTATCGCGGCGGTTTCGGCGGCTCGCTCGCCAGCGAGAACAAGACCCCGGCCGGCAAGGCCATCCGCGCCGCGCTGGTCGAGATCACCGATTACCTCGAATGCGCGATGGTCAAGCAGGACCGCTGCATGAACGAGTACGATGCCAAGGAAAACGCCCGTCGCGAGAAGACCCGCGGCGCGCTCGATCTCGAATGAGCTAGCCAGTCGGGGTCGATCATGACCCGCGGGCGCGCCGTGGCCAGCCGCCACGCCGCGCCCGCTCTTCGCTCTCGTGGGTCCGGACCTTGTCCGGACGCTTCTCGCATCAGCGGACACAGGCGATCAATCAAGCATGGCGAGAAAATCACCTGCTCGCAGCTGCCGTAGCACCAGGGCTCGCCCCGTTGCTGCGCTATGCGCGTATTGCAACCGGCGCCTATCGAAATGCTCGCGATCCGTCTGCCCGCTGAAATCGAGGCCCGTCTCGAGGCTCTGGCCAAAGCCACCGGGCGTACGAAAACCTTCTATGTCCGCGAAGCCATCCTGGAGCACCTCGACGACATCGAGGACATCTACCTGGCTCAGCGCGAACTGGAGGCTGTTCGATCCGGCCTGTCGCAGACAGTGCCGCTCGAAGAGGTGATGCTGCGTATGGCATGGACAGTTGAACTGTCTTCGTTGGCGTTCTTGCGGTGACGAGGTGATCGCCGGGCGTCCATTCGGGAGATAGTATTACTCGGTAATACTCGGGGCGAAATCATGGAAGCCACATCGGTTACAAGCAAAGGTCAGGTCACCATTCCGAAGGAACTGCGGCAACGGCTGGGTATCCGCCAGGGCAGCCGGATCGAATTTTCTTTGGTCGGGAACGATGTGGTCATGCGGGTTCGCAGTTCACCTGCCGTGGCGCCGGCCAGTGGCTTCGGCTTGCTCAAATCGCGGCGGGCGGCGGTGCCGGCCGACCTCGATCCCGCCGCGCTGGTCAAGCGATGATCGGGCTGGATACCAATGTCCTCGCTCGCTACTACGTCGACGATGCAGGTGACGCCGAAGCAAAACGTCAGCGCCTCGCGGCGCGGCGGCTGATCGAATCGGGTCACGCCCTGATGGTCAGCAAGACCGTCGTTCTCGAACTGGAGTGGGTCATGCGCGGCTATTACGGCTTTTCGCAGGCCGAAGTGGCATCCGTGTTGCGGCATC
Organism: Xanthomonas sp.; assembly: GCA_020693165.1. Taxonomy (GTDB): domain Bacteria; phylum Pseudomonadota; class Gammaproteobacteria; order Xanthomonadales; family SZUA-5; genus JADKFD01. The sequence goes on from JAIMJQ010000018.1 coordinate 24,355, forward strand.
TCCTGAGCCTGGAGCACGTCACGGTCGAGGATTCCGGGGTGGTCGAGCAAGCACTCGCCAACAGCGATGCCGGGTTGGACTTCGCAGATGCGCTGCACCACGCCAGCTACAAGTCTTGCGCCAGCATTGCGACGTTCGACGACCGGAAGTTCGCTCGACGAGCCAAGAGGCTCGGAATGACGCCAACCGTGACGGTCTTGGTCTAACGAGGTTTTGTGAACGAGCGACCCGACCGCGCCGCCGCTCAGCCTGCCGCATCGCGTGGTCACCAAGGTCCACGAACCCAAACGGGTATCAAGATGGACTGCGGGAGATCGAAATGGTCACGACGCAGCGAATGCGGCAACGCTTGAGAAGAATGAAATCGTCGAGCGTGGCGGTGGTCGGTCGCTCGCGGCGCATTCGCCAATGTGCCATTTTGTCGGCGTGATATCGTCAAGTCATCAATCTCGGTGATGAGGCGGTGTCATGCGGAACACCGTCACGCTTGAGCCCGACGTGCAGCGGCTGATCGAGGAGGCGATGCAACGCGAGAAGGCGAGTTTCAAGCGGACGATCAACGCGGCAATCCGTCGGGGTTTGAGCGAGCCACGTCGCAGTGCAGTCGAGGTTCGCGCGCCGACGTTTCGCCTCGATCTGCTGCCGGGCATCGATCCGATGCGTCTCAACGGGGTGCTGGACGACGCACTGACCGAGGATGCGCTGGGTGCGCTGCGGCAGGCCGGCGGATGATCGTCCCCGATCTGAACCTGCTGCTGGATGCGGTCGATTCCGGCTTTCCGCAGCACGCGGCCGCAAACCGGTGGTGGCAAGATTGCCTCAACGGCGACGAGTAGATCGGCCTTTGCGATGTCGTGAGTTTCGGCTTCCTGAGGCTGACCACTCGAGCGCGCCGCGGTGTACTCCAACGACATCGACTTTCTCCGGATTCCCGGTTTGTCGGTGCGCAATCCGCTGGTGGATTGAGCGGCCGGCGTTCGTCCCAGCACACGCTTCCACCCGAACTCCTGCGGAAGGCAATCCTGCAAGCGTCTGGCTGCGCCAACGCGCCAATCCTCAATCCTGCCCTCGAAATCGCAGCATCTTCGCCGATGGCGTCATCGCGTTGGCGGGGCAATGGCTGGGTAGCGAGACCTTCGTGGGGTTCGATCGGAAGGCAGTGGCGGTGCTGACGGCCCGCGGGAATGTCGCCAGGCTGGTGTAATCGACGATCCAGCTTCGAAGGACGCCCGCCGCCAGGCATCTCCCAAGCCGCAAGTGCGTTGGGTGATCTTCTTTCAGCAGCATCGAATCCGGCACATCCGCGTCCTTCGACGGTTTCCCCCCGGAACAGCGCGGGGGAAACGCTCAGGACGAACGGTATCGCGATGGGTTCACCGAATGGTTGCCGGTCAAGCTTCGAATCGCGCGATCGGCGCCTCGTCTGCGTCGGACTAGCTGCGCTTGCGCGGACCTGCAGGTCCGCGCCCGGCTGGCTTCGCTCCGCCGCCACCGCGTGGTGCCGATGCCCTCGGTCCGCTGCTGCTGCGCGGCGCCGACGAACGCGTCGGGCGTTCGCCGCTGCGCGTCGGCGCGGGACCGCGCTCTGCGCTGCCGCGTGGGCCGCCGGAACGGGGCGCGGTGCCGCGTGGGGCGCCAGCCGATGTTCCAGCGCGGGCAGGACGGTCGCCTGAGGGGCGCGCGGGTCCTGCTTCGCTGCGTGGGCCTGCGCTGCGCGGCTTGGCGGGGGCGCCGTCGCGGGCCGGGCGGGTGCTGCTGGTCGGTCCGCGTCCGCTGCCGCTGCGCGCGGCGGGGCGGGAAGATGGGTCCTTTGCGGCGAACTCGGGGCGACTCTCGAAGCGACCTTCGAAGCGGTCGCTGCTCGGGCCGCGGCCGCCGGGGCGCGGTGCGCCGCGGGGTGTGTCGGATCGGCTGCGCGGCGCGTCGCCGGATGCGGGTCGACGCGGCGACGCCCGGTATGGGGTTTCACCGCTGCCGGCAGCGCGCTCCGTGCGCGGGGCGCCCGTTGCCGGGCGCGGTTTGCTGTCCGCTGACCGCCATGGGCGCGACTGCACGCGTTCGACGACTTCGACCGCTTCCGGCCTGGCGCGCGACGGTGGCGGCGCCGGATAGGACGGACGCGGTCCGCTGCCGGCGGCGCGGTCGCGTGAACGCGGCGCGGCGCGTGCTGCGGGGCGGTCGCTGCGCCCTGGGCCACCGCGGGCTGGTGCCGCGCCGCGATCACGAAACTCCTCGCCCTGGCGTTGTCCCGGCGCGCGTTGTGGCGGGCGCTCGCCATGGCCGCGTTCGGCGATGGTCTCGCCGGCCTCGCGTTTCCAGGTCGGACGATCGCCGGGTCGCTTGTCGCCGCGCGCGCCGCGTTCGAACTTGCGCGCCACTTCGACCGGCATGATGCGCAGCTCGTTGCGGGTGGTCATCGGCATTTCGACCGATTCCAGCAAATGCGCGATTTCTTCGGCCTCGAGTTCGCGGTACCAGCCGCGCTTGAGTTCCTTGCCGAGTTCGATGACGCCGTAGCGGGCGCGCTTGAGCCGGCTGACTTCGACGCCGACCGCGTCCCACAGGCGTCGCACTTCGCGCTGGCGGCCTTCGCGGATGATCACCTTGTACCACTTGTTGGTGCCTTCGCCGCCGAGCGCTTCGATCTCGTCGAAGCGCGCCGGGCCATCGTCGAGTTCGACGCCCTTCAGCAGCTTTTTCAGGGTGTCTTCGCCAACTTCGCCGTGCACCCGGCACAGGTATTCGCGCTCGATTTCGCGCGATGGATGCATCAACCGATTGGCCAGCTCACCGTCGGTGGTGAACAGCAGCAGGCCGGCGGTGTTGAGATCGAGGCGACCGACGACGATCCAGCGCAGGCCCTTGAGGCGCGGCAGGCGATCGAAGACGGTCGGCCGGCCCTCGGGGTCGGAGGTCGTGGTGACTTCGCCCTCCGGCTTGTTGTAGGCGAGCACGCGCGGCCCTTCGTGGGTCACCGCGCGGACCACGAACTCGCGGTCGTCGAGCTTGACGATCTGGCCGTCGCCGAGCGACGCGCCGATCGTCGCCGGCTTGCCGTCGACCTCGATCTCGCCGCGCAGCACGCGCTCTTCGATCATTCGCCGCGAGCCGAGGCCAGCCTTGGATAGCAGTTTCTGCAACCGTTCGGGACCGATCAGATCGGCGCCGCGCTTGAGTGACAGGGTAGGGCGGCGTTTCATTGACGCGTCTCCGTGGACGGTACTTCGAGGGGGGCAGCGACGATCGGCGCAGCATCGGCGCCAGGCGCGTCGCTGCCGTCACGTTCTGGAAAGGACAGTTCCGGCTCCATCGCGTCGAGATCGCGGATCTCGGCGAGGCTCGGCAGTTGGTCGAGGCTGTTCAGGTTGAAATAGTCGAGGAAGCTGCGCGTGGTGCCGTACAGCGCCGGCCGCCCGGGCACGTCGCGATGCCCGATCACGCGAATCCATTCGCGCTCCTCCAGGGTCTTGATGATCTGGGTGCTGACGGCGACGCCGCGCACCGCCTCGATCTCGCCGCGCGTGATCGGCTGGCGGTAGGCGATCAGCGCCAGTGTTTCCAGCATCGCCCGCGAGTACTTGCTCGCGCGCTCGGTCCACAGACGTGCGACGAAGGGGTGCACTGCGGCCTTGACCTGATAGCGGAAGCCGCTCGCCACCTCGACCAGTTCGACGCCGCGCTCGGCGCAATCGGCGGCCAGTTGTTCCAGCACCTGTGCCAGTTCGGTGTGGGTCGGCCGCGCGCCGTCGTCGAACAGCTCGGCGAGCTGGGCGATGGTCAGTGGTTGGCCGGCAGCCAGCAGTGCGGCCTCGACGATTGGTTTCAGGTGGGTGGATTCGGCAGTCATGGTTCGTCCGGGTCGCGGGCGGCAAGTGATTTCACGTAGATCGGCGCCAGCGGGCGATCCTGGACGATTTCGATCAGTCCGGCCTTGCCGAGTTCCAGCAAAGCGAGGAAGCAGACGACGACGCCGAGGCGACCCTCGCCAGCCGTGAACAGCAGGGAAAATTCCCTGAATTCACCGCTGCTCAGCGCGTCCAGCACTTCGGTCATCTTTTGCCGAACCGACAGCGGCTCGCGACGAATCTGGTGGCTGACGAAGAGGTCGGCGCGGTTGAGCACTTCGCGAAAGGCGAGCAGCAGTTCGCGCAGATCGACCTCGGGTGGCGCCACGTGGATCTTGCGATCGGGGACGAACACGCTGGCAGCGTGGGTATCGCGCTCCATCCGCGGCAGCGCATCGATGTCCTCGGCGGCCTTCTTGAAGCGCTCGTACTCCTGCAGGCGGCGCACCAGTTCGGCGCGTGGGTCGCCTTCCTCTTCGGCGCTGGCGGGCGGCCGTGGCAGCAGCAGGCGCGACTTGATCTCGGCCAGGATCGCGGCCATCAGCAGGTACTCGGCGGCGAGTTCGAAACGCAACTCGCGCATCATCTCGATGTAACCGATGTACTGACGGGTGATCGCAGCGATCGGGATGTCGAGAATGTCGAGATTCTGGCGCCGGATCAGATACAGCAAAAGGTCGAGCGGACCCTCGAAGGCTTCGAGGATGACTTCGAGTGCATCCGGCGGAATGTAAAGGTCCCGCGGCATCTCGTAGAAAGGCTCGCCGCGGACCACGGCAAACGGAATCTCCGCCTGACGGGCGCTGGCGCCGTCGCCGCTCGGCGGTTGCGGGAGTTCGTTCATTCCCAGTCCACCGGTCCGCTGCCATAGCGCAGGACCTCATACGGTTGGTCGAGCATCGAGACCACCGTGGTCGGGTCGACGCCGCAGGGACCCGCCTCGATGAAGACATCGACGTGCGGTTCAAGCACTTCGGCGAGTTCGTCGACCTCCATGCCATGCAGGTCGTGGCCGGGCAACAGCAGGCTGGAACTCAAGATCGGCTCGCCGAGCGTTTCGATCAGTGCCTGGGCGACGCGATGGTCGGGCATGCGCACACCGATCGAGCGGCGTTTCTCGGTGGCCACCCGCTTGGGCACCAGCGAACTGGCCGGCAGAATGAAGGTGTACGCCCCCGGCAGGTGCGCGCGCATCAGGCGGAATGCGGCATCGTCGACGCGCGCGTAGTGCCCGATCTGCTTGAGGTCGCGACAGGCGAGGGTGAAATTGTGGCGCGGCTTCAACTGGCGCAGACGAACCACCCGTTCCATCGCATCGCGTGCGTCGAGGGCGAACCCGAACGCGTAGCCGGAATCGGTCGGGTAGACCACCAGTTCGCCAGCTTGCAACGCCGCAACAGCCTGATCGACCAGGCGTTGTTGGGGAGAGACCGGGTGAATCGAGATGCGGCGCGACATGCGGATCCGTACAAATGTTGACTTCGACCACCGCGCAAGCCCAATGAGAGCTAGCGAATCGAGGGTAGCGAGCAAAGACGTGGGAGTGTACCGGACCGGACGGATTCCGTACCATTCGCGACCGCATTGCTGTCGGTGCCTTGTTCATGTGCATGGAGTCTTGCAGTAGTTCGGGCTCGCCCGCATCGGTCGGCTTGTTGGCGCGCCGAAAGCGGGGCAAGGGGCAAAGGGCAGGGGCCCCACCTCACGTCACCGGTCGGTCATGCGCCGGGGTGGGTTCCTTGCACCTCGCCCCCTTCCCCGCTGTGTTTTCGCTGAAGGCGGATGGCAACAGCAATCTCCGTGGAAGGCAGACATGAGCTCAGACGCAAACAATCGCATCGAACGCCTGCGCGCGCGACTGCAGGCGGCATTGACGCCGACCTCGATCGACATCGTCGACGACAGTCACAAGCATGCCGGCCACGCCGGGGCGCGCGACGGTCGCGGGCATTTCAGCGTGCGCGTGGTCGCCGAGCGCTTTCGCGGCTTGGGTGCGCTCGCCCGCCATCGCCTGATCTACGACGCTGCCGGCGATCTGCTCGATACCGACATCCACGCCTTGTCGGTCAAGGCGCTGACTCCAGAGGAAATTGCATGAAAATTCTTGCTATCGCGACCCTTGCTGCTGCCATCTGGCTGCTGGCGGGCTGCCAGCAGGCACCGCAGGCGACCGACCAGAACCTGATCCAGTTATCCGGAGGAGCGAGCGGCCTCAAGGTCAACGGCCAGGAAGTCCCGGAGGCGCTGGTGCTGGCCTACGCGCGTAAGCGTGGGTGGGAGGTGCGCGATCCCGGGCAGCGCGAACAGGTATACGATCAGCTCTCGGAACTGCTCGCTGTGGCGATGGAGGCCGACAAGCGCGGCCTGCTCGCCGACGAGTCGGTGCGCGCCGATCTTGAACTTGAACGGCTCAACCGACTGAGCGGGCTGATGATCGAGCGCAGCGTTGCTGAGGTGACCGAAGACGACTTGCGCGCGGCCTACGACAAGGAGCTTCAATCCACCGGCGCGGAGGAGTTCCAGATCGCCCACATCCTGCTGGACAGCGAAGAGCGCGCACAGCAGGTCCTGGCGGCGCTCAATGCCGGCGCCAGTTTCGACGAGTTGCTGGTAGCTCAGGCAGGTCAGGCTGGGGTGCGCGATGCCAAGGATCTCGGCTGGGTGCGCCGCAACCAGTTGCCGGCCGCGCTGGCGGAGGTACTGGCCAGCTTGACTCCGGGCGCCTGGTCGACACAGCCAGTCGCCACCGAATTCGGATTCCATGTCGCGCTGTTGCGCGCCCGCCGACCGTTCAATGCGCCTCCCTTCGAGCAGGTCCGTGAGAGCATCCGCGCAACGTTGATTCGCAAGCGTGCTGTGGATCTGGGGCAGTCGATCAAGCAACAGGCGAAGATCGAGCGCTGATCCACGGGTCATATTGGCGCGCGGGTGCAGACCTTGGTAGGCTCACGCGATTCGAGCGCAAAGGCGTCCATGCAATCCCCTCTGGAAACCTCGTTCAACCGCTGGCGTAGTGGCGCTTCGCGCAACTGGGTGTTCTTTCGCCAGTGGCTGCGGGCTCCGTTGACGACTGCTTCGGTCGTTCCGAGTAGTCCGCGTCTTGGCAAGGCGATGGCGATGGCGTTGCCGGCTGAAGCCCGCCGCATCGTGGAACTGGGGGCGGGGACCGGCGCGATAACGCGCGAACTGCTGCGTTACGGGGTGCGTCCGGAATGCTTGCTGGTCATCGAACTCAATCCGGAACTGCACGAAGAACTGCAGCACGGTTTTCCCCGTTCGACCGTGGTCTGCGGCGATGCGCGCAACTTGCCGCAGATTCTTGCCGCTGCGGACGGATTCGGCACAGGCGGTGTCGATGCCGTGGTCAGTTCGCTCGGCTTCCTGTCGATGCCGCCATCGCTGGTCGAGGAAATCCTGGAATCGGTGTTCGCATGTCTGCCCGCCGGCGGTGTGCTGGTGCAGTTCACTTACGGGCCGAAGTGCCCAGTACCGGCGCGCACCCTGCGGCGCCTGAACCTGAAGGCCAAGCGCGTCGACTTCACCCTGATGAATCTGCCGCCGGCATCGGTGTATGTGTTCAGGCGGGCGAGTTGAGGAGCGTCTTCCGCGGCCGACGCGCGCCCGGGGTTGCCAAGTATTGTGCGCCACAGCAGCTGCGGACGCAGGTGCCGTCGATTCGGGAAACATGTCCGGACAAGGTCCGGACCCCTGTCAACAGGTCTTGACTTCAGCGCTTGTTGTACCCGTAGAAATTCTTCAGCATCTGTTCCGAGCCCTTGTAGTCAGCCGCACTGGTCTCGACAAATTGCGGAATGCCGAGCTCGTTGAGCACTTCGAACAGGGCAGGGTCTTCATGCAGTTTCAGCAACGCCTCCCTGACCGCGGCCTTGACCTCGGCCGGAACCTCGGCGGAGGCGGAGATTGCCGCGCCAGGAAATTCGCGAGTGGTGATGATCGGTATCAGATTCGGGTACTGGTCGCGCAGCCAGGTCGGCACCAGCGCCGCATCGGCTTCGCCGGCGAACACGCTTTCGACGGTGTCGTTCCACGACGAAGCCAGTGAGCGCAGGTCGGGTTGTTGCATCGGGTTCGGGAAATACTCGAGCAGCAGCGCGAAACCGAGGTTCGGCGCCGGCATGGTCACCAGGCTGCGCGCGACGAAAGCCTGCACGTTGCCCTCACCGACGTCATCTTGTGTCAACAGGGAATAACTCGACGGTACCGCCGACTTCACCAGCGGCTCGTAACCGAAGCGCTGGATGCGAAAATCGGTGAAGTGTGCCTCGTCGAAAACAAAGTCCAGATCTTTGCGATTGCGAATGTCGTTCCAGTAGAAGGCGTAATTGCGCGCTACCACCAGGTTGAACTTGTGGCCAGTCGCCGTGTTGAGGTAATTGATCAGCGGCTCGTAGACTTCACGGGCGCGCTCGGGTGAGTAGGTCGGTTCGACAGCGAAGTTGAAATCCGCCGCCGTTGCCTTGCCAGTCGCCGACATCGCTGCCAGCGCAAGTCCGATTGCAATTGCCTGAAACGGACTACCGCGTCGTGCTTTGGACATGGTGCAGCTCCCCCCCTCAAAGACGCCATGGTCATACCATTTTATCCAGCGGAATGCCATGCGCTGAATGGGGGGTGATAGTGCCCATTCAGTGTGGCGTCGCCGATCGTTTCAATCACGTCGCTTTCGATGACGAATGTTGCGTTTCTGGTTGATCCGGCGGCCCGCACGGCAGTACCCGCGACAGCGCTCTCGGCGACCACGGCGAGGCCGCCGATAGCGGTCGTGGCGCCTGCCGCGATCAGCACGCCGATGCCCGTGTCGCGGTCCATCGGGCAGAGTTCGACACCGACTTCAGCGCCACCCTCGACCTCGCTCAGTCGCACCAGGCGGCGCTTGCTGCGTCCCAGGTAATGGGTGCGCGCCACGATCTCCTGGCCCGGAAAGCAGCCTTTGCGCAACGAATACGCTTGCAGACGTTCCAGCGCCAACATTTGCGGCAGGAAGCGCTCGCTGGTTGCCGCCACGATCCACGGAATTCCGAGTTGCAACTGCTGCGTCCACAGCGGCAGCGGCAACGGCCCCGAGGAACCGCCGGCGCAATGCCAGCTGTACGCATCGCACTCATAACTCCCAACGGGCCCCGCGAATGCTCCCCGGCTGGCGTCGATGGCCACCTCGGCGCTGGCGATCGTGCAGCGCGCGCGCAGCCGATAGCGCTGCAGGCGCGCGGTCACTACCTCGGCCAGGTCGGCAGGCAACAGCAGCCGCCAGTGCTCCGCAGTTTCGCAAGCGACCATCAGCAGCGCCTGCACCCTGCCGTCGGCGGTGCAGTAGCTTCCGAAGCGCCACTGCGCGGGTTCGATCGCACCAACGTCGTTGGCGAGTTGACCGTGCAGAAACGAGCGCGCGTCGGGGCCGACGACCTCGATTTCAGCGAATCTTGGCGTTGTCGTCATCCGGGTTGGAGTAGTCTTCGCGGGGTCGGAAACGGAGCATACGAATGTCTCAGGTCGATAAGCCACCAGTAGACCCGGTAGTCGCAGATGAGAGCGTGACGGCGAAGCCGATGGAACCGGCGCGAGCCGAGATCGGCGGCCGCAGGGGTCCTGAACCCACGCGTTACGGCGACTGGGAAAAGAACGGTCGCTGCATCGATTTTTGATGCCGGAAGGTTGGTGGCGGACCGATCGGTTTTGACGCCTCGATTCTCAATCGCTATACCGCAGCTGCTATTGTCACGCACCCTTCCGGAACGATCCGCAAGGAACCGTTCTGACGAACGTCACCGGGGACTCAAGATGGCCACGCGCCCGCTTTCGCCGCATCTGCAGATTTATCGCCCGCAGCTGACCTCGCTGCTTTCGATCATCCATCGCGCGACCGGCGTCGCCTTGTGCGTCGGGTCGGCGGCCCTGGTCTGGGGCATCGTGGCAGTCGCGCTGGGGCCTGCGGCCTACGCCACATTCAGTGACTTTGCCGGCAGCATGTTTGGCAGGCTGCTGACCGCGGCCTTCGTCTTCTGTCTGGTTTATCACGGGCTCAACGGCCTGCGGCACCTGGCGTGGGACACCGGTTGGGGCCTGGAAATCAAGCGAGCCTATCAAACCGGTTGGTTGGTGGTGGTGCTGGCGCCGACCCTGACTCTGCTGACGCTCTGGTGCCTTTGGGCCTGAGGAGGCAATTCGATGACTGCATTTCGCACGCCCTTGAAAGTGGTTCGCGGCCTCGGTTCAGCCAAAGAGGGCAGCGGGCATTGGTGGGGCCAGCGGGTGACCGCGATGGCGCTGGCGCCGCTGTCGGTCTGGTTTCTCTGGTTTGCGTCGACCTTGCCTGACGTTACGCATGGCACGGTCAGTGCCGCGCTCGGGCATCCATTGAGCGCGGTTTTGTTGCTTGCCTTCGTGTGGTCGCTGTTCTACCACGCCTATCTCGGCCTGCAGGTCGTGATCGAGGACTATGTGCACCCGCGTGCCCTCGAAATCACCCTGATGGTGCTGATCCGCTTTGCGGCTGTGCTGGCCGTACTCGCTTCCACCATCGCAATCCTGCGTCTGGTCTTTACTGCGGCCCCGCTCACATGACCGAGTCCTACAAGCTTACTCACCACCACTACGATGTCGTCGTCGTTGGCGCCGGCGGCGCCGGTCTGCGTGCCACGATGGGCATGGCCGCAAAGGGCCTGTCCACCGCCTGCCTGACCAAGGTGTTCCCGACGCGCAGCCACACCGTCGCGGCGCAGGGTGGCATCAGCGCAGCGCTCGCCAACATGGGCGAGGACGACTGGCGCTTCCATTTCTACGACACCATCAAGGGTTCCGACTGGCTCGGCGACCAGGATGCGATCGAGTACATGTGCAAGGAAGCAATTCCGGCAGTCATCGAACTCGAACATTATGGCGTTCCGTTCTCGCGCACCGAGGACGGCAAGATTTATCAGCGCCCGTTTGGCGGCATGACCACGCACTTTGGCCAGGGTACGGCCCAGCGCACCTGCGCGGCGGCCGATCGTACGGGTCACGCGATGTTGCACACCCTGTACCAGCAATCGCTGAAGTTCGACGCGCGCTTCTACATCGAGTACTTCGCGCTCGACCTGATCATGGACGAGGAAGGCGCCTGCCGCGGCGTGCTCGCCTGGGATCTCAGCGACGGTACGCTGCACATGTTCCACGCCCACGCAGTGGTGCTGGCGACCGGCGGCTACGGGCGCACTTTCTTCTCGTGTACATCGGCACATACCTGCACCGGCGACGGCAACGGCATGGTGCTGCGCGCCGGCCTGCCGCTGCAGGACATGGAATTCATCCAGTTCCACCCGACCGGCATCTACGGCGCCGGCTGTCTGATCACCGAGGGCGTGCGTGGCGAAGGTGGCTATCTGAGCAACTCCAAGGGCGAGCGCTTCATGGAGCGCTACGCACCGAACGCCAAGGACCTGGCTTCGCGCGACGTCGTCAGTCGCGCGATGACCATCGAGATCCGCGAAGGCCGCGGTGTCGGCCCGGACAAGGATCACATCCATCTGCACCTGGAGCATCTCGGTCCCGAGGTGATCCACGAGCGGCTGCCGGGCATCGCCGAAACGGCCAGTGTGTTTTCCGGTGTCGACGTCACCCGCGCGCCGATTCCGGTGCTGCCGACGGTGCACTACAACATGGGTGGCATCCAGACCAACGTCCACGGCGAAGTCGTGACGATCAAGGACGGCAACCCGAACAGTGTGGTGCCGGGCCTGTTCGCGATCGGCGAGGCCGCCTGCGTGTCGGTGCACGGCGCCAACCGCCTCGGCTCCAATTCGCTGCTTGATATTGTGGTGTTCGGACGCGCTGCGGCCAATCGCGCCGCCCAGGTGGTGACCGCATCCGCGGCACACAAGAAGCTGCCGCCGTCCGCTTACGACAAGGCGCTTGGCAATTTTGACCGCTTGCGCCATGCCAAGGGCAGCACGTCGACCGCCGACATCCGCATGTCGATGCAGAAGACGATGCAGAACCATGCTGCGGTTTTCCGCACCAGCGAGACGCTGCAGGAAGGTTGCCGCAAGATCAGCGAGGTCAGCCGCAGTTTCGATGATGTGCGCGTGTCGGATCGTTCCTTGATCTGGAACTCGGATCTGGTGGAGACGCTTGAATTGCAAAACCTGCTGGGCTGCGCGCTGGTGTCGATGTACTCGGCCGAGAACCGCAAGGAAAGTCGCGGCGCGCATGCGCGCGAGGACTACAAGGATCGCGACGACAAGGAATGGCTGAAGCACACGCTGGCTTACGTCGACGACCAGCAGAAAGTCAGTTTCGACTACCGCCCGGTGCATCTGTACACGCTGACCGACGAAGTCGAAGCGGTGCCGCCGAAGGCGCGTACGTACTGATGTTGAGGTAGGTCACGTTGTCCCGAGGGGACGACGTGACTCGCGGCACGGGCATTGTCACGTAGCCCCTTCGGGACGACGTGACCTACGGCTTGAGTAGTGACGACCCCAGAGGCAGGACCATGGCCCAATTCACGCTTCCGAAGAACTCGAAGATCACTGCCGGCAAGCACCATGCGGCGAAAGCGGGCACCGGCAAGGTGCGCCGTTTCAAGATCTATCGTTACGATCCGGACAGCGGCGCCAACCCGCGCACCGACACCTATGAAATCGATCTGGCTGCTTGCGGGCCGATGGTTCTGGATGCGCTGATCAAGATCAAGAACGAGATCGACCCGACGCTGACCTTCCGCCGCTCCTGCCGCGAGGGCATCTGCGGTTCGTGTGCGATGAACATCGACGGCACCAATACGCTGGCGTGCACCAAGGCAATCGCGGAGGTCTCCGGCGAGGTCAAGATCTACCCGTTGCCGCACATGTCGGTGGTCAAGGACCTGGTGCCGGACATGACCACGTTCTACGCGCAGTACGCGTCGATCAAGCCGTGGATCCGCACGCAGTCGTCGCCGCCGCCGGACAAGGAACGCCTGCAGTCGCCGGCCGACCGCAAGCTGCTCGACGGCCTCTACGAATGCATCCTGTGCGCGTGCTGCAGCACTTCGTGCCCGAGCTACTGGTGGAATGGCGATCGCTACCTCGGTCCGGCGATCCTGCTGCAGGCCTACCGCTGGATCGTCGACAGCCGCGACGAGGACACCGGCACGCGCCTCGATGATCTCGAAGACCCGTTCCGCCTGTATCGCTGCCATACGATCATGAACTGCACCAAGACCTGTCCGAAGGGCCTGAACCCGGCCAAGGCGATCGCCGAGATCAAGAAGGCGATGTTGATGCGGCGTTCGGTGTGAGGTTGACGGTCGGACGTCTGGCAACGGCGGAGGCGGAATGTCGGCGGTTCGAGAAGAGCGTTCGGACAAGATCCGAACCTACGGGGTCGCCGCCAGTTCGTGGGTCCGGACCTTGTCCGGACGCTTTTGACAGGGGCCTGCATGTCTGACGACTCCGGCGATATCAGCGCACTGCAACGCAAACTGCGCTGGCAGTGCCGGCGCGGCATGAAAGAGCTCGACCTGGTGCTGGTGCGTTACCTGGACAAGCACTTCATCGCAGCGTCAGCCAGCGAACGGCATAACTTCGTGCGCTTGCTGGACGTGGAAGATGACCAGCTCTGGGCCTGGATACTCGGGCGCAGCCACCCTCAGGATCCGCAACTCGATGCCCTCGTCCAGCGCGTACGCAGCGCCGATTGACCTCGATCTGTCTCCGGGTGACTGGGAGCGGGGAGGTCGGGTTGTTGCTGGATTGATGGCGCTGGGCGGGTTGGCGCTTGCCGATCTGCCGTGGTTGCTGCAAATCCTCGGCACTGCGCTCGTGGCACTGATTCTGGTTCGCGATCACGCCGTGAGTGCGCGTCGACCGGCGTCGATGCGGCTCTATGCCGATGGGAGTGTCGAGTGCCCGGTCCGTTGCACGAGCACGCTCGCGCGCGCTCCACAACCATCTCGCGCAAGCGCCAGCCCGCAACCTGGCGATGAACGGATGCAACCGGCGACATTGCTGCAAGCCACCACTTTCCTCGGCCTGCCCCAATTGCGCTGGGCTGATGCCGGCGACGGCCGTTACGCGGGCATCCTCTACCCCGACCGCCTCGATACCGATGCCCGCCACCGCCTGCGCGTCTGGCTCGCAACGCATCGCCCGGAAATTCCCGCGGGCGCGATCCCGGCACGGAGCGCGCCCCAGTGAAACTTTTCCACCCGCTCTCCATCGCGATTGGCCTGCGCTACACCGGAGCCAAGCGCCGCAACCACTTCATCTCGTTCATCTCGCTGGTATCGATGCTCGGCATCGCGCTCGGCGTCACTGCGCTGATCGTGGTGATCTCGGTGATGAACGGATTCGAGCAGGAGTTGCGCGCGCGCATTCTCGGGATGGTCTCGCATGCGACCATCACCGCCTATGGCGATACGGTGAGCGACTGGGAGGGCGTGCTCGCCGAGGCCGAGAAGGATCCGCATGTGATCGGTGCCGCGCCCTACATCGAGCGCGAAGGCATGCTGCAGGCGCGCCGGATCAGCGGCGCGATGATCCGCGGCGTGCGACCGGAACTGGAAAGCTCGGTTTCCGACGTCGGCAAGAGCACCCAAGAGGGCAGTTTCGACTTGCTGGAACCTGGCAAATACCGCGTCGTGCTGGGTTCGGAACTGGCCCACACGCTCGGCGTGTCGATCGGTGACCAGGTGACGCTGATGGCGCCGCAAATGCGCGCGACGCCGGTCGGCGTGATCCCGCAGATGCGCCGGTTCGAGGTGGTCGGCCTGTTCGAGGTCGGCATGTACGAATACGACCGCGGCTTTGCGTTCGTGCACATGACCGATGCCGCCAAGCTGTTCCGCGAGGGCGACGGTGTGACCGGCGTGCGCCTCAAGCTCGATGACATGTTCACGGCCTGGCGCGTCGCCCAGGACCTGACCACGCGCCTCGATGGCCTCTACAGCGTGCGCGACTGGACCCAGCAGCACAGCAACTTTTTCCGCGCGGTGAAGACCGAGAAGCTGGTGATGTTCATCATCCTGTCGCTGATCGTCGCGGTGGCGGCATTCAATCTGGTGTCGACGC
>JAIMJQ010000019.1:0-19498 GCA_020693165.1 Xanthomonas sp.
CGTCGCTTCGCTCCTCGCAATGACGATTCAATGACTTACGACATGGGTTCATGGAGAGCCTTCAGTTTCACCAAAAACTGCGCGGTGACCTTGAACCCGCTCATCCTGAGCAGAGCGTCCGATGCTTTTCCAGGACGCGACGTCGAAGGACGCGCGGATTCCTGGCACACGCGCGCCCTTCGACGTCGCATCCCGATGAAGCTGGGATGCTCTGCTCAGGGTGAGCGGTTTTAAATAATTTCAATGACTTACGACATGGGTTCATGGAAAGAAATGTGGGCTAGACATGGACTGGCCTCTTCTGAGCGAGTCGACCGCGACGCAGGCGAGTGCCAACAGCAAAGCGGCAGATCGCAGGCAGTGCCCGCTCCGGATAGATCGGCGCGACCACCAGAAACAACGAAGGCGCCCGCAGGCGCCTTCGCTTCAACCATTCGCCGAATCTCAGCGCTTGTTGGCCGACAGATCCTCGCGGATGCGGGCTGCCTTGCCCTGCAGTTCGCGCAGGTAGTACAGCTTGGCAGCGCGGACCTTGCCGCGACGCTTGATCTGCACCGACTCGATTGCCGGACTGTAGGTCTGAAACACGCGCTCGACGCCCTCGCCATGCGAAATCTTGCGCACGGTGAACGACGAATTCAAGCCGCGGCTCTTGATGGCGATGACTACGCCTTCGTAAGCCTGCACGCGCTCACGCGCACCTTCCTTGACTTTGACATTGACCACGACGGTGTCGCCGGGCGTGAATGCCGGGATTTCGCGGTTCATCTGCTCAGCTTCCAGCTGCTGAATGATCTTGCTCATGGCACGTCCCTCGGGTAACAACAGACTTAGCCGACTATTCTACACCGAAATTCGTTTCAAGTTCATCCATGAATTCGCGTAGTAGCCGCTGATCGGCCTTGTTCAGACTCAGCCGCCCGAGCAGGTCCGGACGCCGCAGCCAGGTCGCACCGAGCGACTGCTTGCGCCTCCAGCGCGCGATTGCAGCATGGTTGCCCGACAGCAGCACGGCGGGCACCGAACCCTCGTCGGCGACCTCGGGTCGCGTGTAGTGCGGGCAGTCGAGCACGCCATCCATGAAGCTGTCCTCGATCGCCGACGCGTCGGTATGCAGCACGCCCGGCAACAGGCGCGTGACCGCATCGATGATCGCCAGCGCCGGAACCTCGCCACCAGACACGACGAAATCGCCAATCGACACTTCCTCGTCGATGTAGTTGTCGACAAAGCGCTGGTCGATGCCCTCATAGCGGCCGCAGACGAAGACCAGTCCGGGCAGGGTCGCCCACCCACGAGCGCGATCCTGATCGAAGCGCCGGCCCTGCGGACTCAGCAACACCACTGGCGCCGAACCTGCCTTTTCGCGCGCTGCGGTGAGTGCCTTGCGCAACGGCTCAACCATGAACACCATGCCCGGACCGCCGCCGTAGGGTCGGTCGTCGACCGTCCGGTAGTTATCCTCGGTGTAGTCGCGCGGATTCCAGCAGTCGAGCGCGATGCGCCCTTTTTCCAACGCGCGCCCGACCACGCCGACCGCCATCACCTGGCGGACCATGTCGGGAAACAGCGTGATGACGTCGAAGCGCATTGGCAGGACCCGGTCGGTCAGATTGGCTCGCAGGGCCTGCGTGAAAAGTGGCGCCTCGGCGACTCACAGATCGGTCGCGAACGAAGGTTGCTCCTGCAGGAACCAGAACCCTCAGAAATCCGCGTCCCAATCGACGCGAATCACGCCGCCATTGAGGTCGACCTCCAGCACATGGCGGTCGAGCACGAAGGGAATCATGCGTTCGCGTTCGCCGTCACGGACGACCAGAACCGGATGCGCTCCACTGTCGAACAAATGATCGACGCGTCCGAGTTCGCAATCGCCCTGGTTGATGACCCGAAGCCCTTCGAGGTCGGTCCAGTAGTACTGGCCGGGACGTAGCGCCGGAAGCAGGGAGCGTTCGATCGCGATTTCGCTACCCTTCAGCGCATTGGCCGCATCGCGATCGCCAATGCCGTCAAGTTCGACGATCAAGCCCTTGGTGCTGTCCTGACCACGCAGCATGGCGACTGCGCGCGGCTCATCGCCGCGCACCAGCCACCATGTGGAATAGCTCAACAAGCGGCGCGGCGGTTCGCAGAAGGATGCGACCATCAATGCACCCTTGACGCCGTGTGCACCCAGCACCCGACCCATCGTCACCAGCCGCCTCGCAGGCGAAGCAGCGGGCTCGATGGACACCGCGGCCGCCTCAGGCGGCAGCCGGCTGTTGCTTTTGCGCAATCTTGATCAGCTGACGCACTTTTTCGGTCGGCTGCGCACCGACGCCAACCCAATGGTTCACGCGGTCGAGATCGACCGTCAGCGGCACTTCCTTGCCCTGAGCAATCGGGTTGTAGAAGCCAACGCGTTCGATGCTGCGACCATCGCGCGCCGCGCGCTCGTCGGCAACAACGATGTAATAGAAGGGCCGCTTCTTGGCACCACCCCGGGCAAGGCGAATCTTGACCATTGTTGAGTCCTTTCAAACTTCTGTGGAACGAGCTAAGCCCGCAAGTTTAATCGATTCGGGGCCCTACGCCAAGAGCTGTCGCGCCTCAGCGCCGGAATCCGCCCGGCGGCATGCCGCCACCCATGCCGCCCATGCCCCCGCCCATACCGCCCTTGAGCGCGCGCAGCATGCCCTTGATGCCGCCACCAGTCAGCTTCTTCATCATCTTTGCCATCATCATGTGCTGCTTCAACAGCTTGTTGATGTCCGAGGGATGAGTGCCGGAACCACGCGCGACGCGAACTTTGCGCGAGCCGTTCATCAGGTCCGGGAAGCGCCGTTCCTTCGGCGTCATCGAATTGATGATCGCCACCATCTTGCGCACTTCCTTGTCGCCCATGGCACCGGCGACGGCGGTGTCGCCGACCTTCGGCATCATCGGCAACTTGTCCATCAGCGACGCCATGCCGCCCATGTTCTGCATTTGCAGCAACTGCTCGCGCATGTCGTTCAAATCGAACTTCTTGCCACTGACCATCTTGCTGGCCAGTTTCTCCATCTTGTCCTGATCGGCCTTGCGGGTGACGTCCTCGATCAGAGACAGCACGTCGCCCATGCCGAGGATGCGCGAGGCGACGCGGTCCGGGTGGAACGGCTCGAGCGCGTCGAGTTTCTCGCCGGCGCCGAGGAACTTGATCGGCCGCCCGGTCAGGTAACGCACCGACAGCGCGGCGCCGCCGCGAGCGTCGCCGTCGGTCTTGGTCAGGATCACGCCGGTCAGCGGCAGCGCCTCGGCGAAGGCTTTGGCGGTGTTGGCGGCGTCCTGGCCGGTCATGCTGTCGACCACGAACAGCGTCTCGATCGGGTTCAGCACCTGGTTCAGCTCGGCCACCTCGGCCATCATCGCCTGGTCGATGGCCAGGCGACCGGCGGTGTCGACGATCAGCACGTCGACCAGCTGCCGGCGCGCGGCGTCGAGTGCAGCGCGGGCAATATCGAGCGGTTTCTGGTCCGGCGTACTGGCAAACCATTCCGCACCGACCTGCCCCGCCACCGTCTTCAACTGCTCGATCGCCGCCGGGCGGTAGACGTCACAGCTGACCACCATGACGCGCTTCTTGCGGCGTTCCTGCAGCAGCTTGGCGAGCTTGCCGGTGGTGGTGGTCTTGCCGGAACCCTGCAAACCGGCCATCAGCACCACCGCAGGCGCCGGGCAGTTCAGATTCAGTTCCTCGTTGCGCGAGCCCATCACCGCGACCAGTTCGTCGTGGACGATCTTCACCAGGGTCTGCCCCGGCGTCAGGCTCTGCAGGACTTCCTGCCCGATCGCCCTGCCCTTCACGCGTTCGATCAACGCCTGCACCACTGGCAGCGCCACATCAGCTTCAAGCAAGGCGATGCGCACCTCGCGCAGCGCCTCGCGGACATTCTCTTCAGACAGCCGGCCGCGGCCGCGAAGGCGATTGACGGTCTCGGTCAGGCGCTTGGACAGGTTCTCGAACATGGCACGTCGGTTCTACGGATACGAAGGACGCGCACTCTACGGCGTTCCGGGCGAGGCAGGAAGCCACCGCCGTCTCCGCAACGTCCGGCCGAATTCAACAGCGCGACGGACGGGTCGCCAATGGCTACGCTTCCTGCAATGCCTCGAAGTCGATTTCGTCGAGGCGCGTCGGCTCGCCGAACAGGTGGCCCTGCACATAGTCGACCTTGGCCGCACGCAACCAGGTCAGGGCCTTCGCCGAGTCCACGCGCTCGGCGATCACCTTGAGCTTCAGCGAATGCGCCATTTGCGTCAGCGAGATCGCCATCGCCCGATCGACTTCGCTGCCCTGCTTCTCGGCGACGAATTCGCCGCTGACCTTGACCAGGTCCACCGGCAGCCACTTCAGGTGCGACAGCGAGTTGTTGCCGGCACCGAAGTCATCGAGCGCGAAGCGACAACCCAGGCGCTTCAACTGGGTGATGAAGCGACGCGCAGCGTGCAACTGGAAGATCTCACCGGTTTCGGAGATCTCGAAGATGAAGCGATCGGGGCGCACACGGTGGCTGGCAAAGGTGTTCTCGATATGCCCCAGCGCCTCGGCATCCTGCAAAGTCTGGTTGGACAGGTTGATCGCGAACGAGACGGCGACGTCGTCGGGCACGCGGGTGGCGATGCGCACGGTGCGCGCCACTACCCAGAGGTCGATCTTCGGCATCAGGTTGGCGCGCTCGGCCAGCGGCACGAACACGCTCGGGCTGACCCACTGGCCATCGCGATTGACCATGCGCATCAGCACTTCGAAGGCGCGCTCGACGTTGTCGCCGCGTACCTGCCAGACGCCGCCTTTCTCGGCCAGTCCGGCGATTGGCAGGATCGAGTGACCAAGCAGGACAAAACGATCCTCGCTCATCGCTTCGCGAATGCGCTGCGCCCAACCCGCCTCGAGTTCCTTGGCGATACGCGAATCGCTCTCGATCACGAAGATCTGCGTCTGGTTCTGGCCGCGGCGCTTGGCCTGCGCGCAGGCCTGGCGGGCGTTCTCCAGCACGTACTCGGCCGATGGCGAGTCCTTGCTGACGATGGCGACGCCCACCGACACGGTGATCGCCAGCACGCGTCCGGCGTGATCGGTGTAGCGCGCCTCGCGCAGCATCTCGCGCAGGCTGTCGGCCAGCGTGTACAGATGTTCGAGTTGAATATCTTCCAGGCGCAATCCGAACTGATCGTGTTCGAGCCGCGCCAGCGCGTCGCAACCGCGCAGGCGCGCCTTCAGGCGCTGGCCGACATCCACCAGCAACTGCTGGCCTGCCAGTTCGCCGGCGTTCTCCAGGACCTGCGTGTAGCGGTCGATGTCGAGGAACAGCACGGCGCTGTAGCCGCCCTCGCGGCGCCGCTCGACCACTTCGCCCAGGGTCGCCAGGAAATGGCGCCGGTTGGACAATCCGGTGAGCTTGTCGTGATCGAGTTCCCAGCGCACGCGCTCGACGCTCTTGCGCTCGGAAATGTCGCGGAACACCACCACCGAGCCCTCGACTTCGCCGTCGACCAGCATCGGCACCATGCTGCACTCGACCGGAAGCATGCGTCCGTCGCTGGTGTTGAAATAAGTCTCCATGCGTCCGGCGACATCATCGCGTTCGAACTTCAGCCGCAATTGCCCGCCGTCCTTGCCAACGAGTTCAGCCGCTTCCGCATGGCCCAGCAGGCGACAAGCGGTCGGGTTGGCGAAAGTGACCACGCCGGCCTCATCAAGGCCGTAGACGCCGTCACCCACCGAACGCAGGATGCCGTCGAGCTGGCGCCGTTCGGTTTCGATGCGGCGCCGGTCCTGCACCGAGCGCGCCAGCGCCTTGATCCGCGCCAGCGTCAACGAAATCACTTCGTTCTTGAACAGGCATTCGACCGCACCGGCATCGAGCACCTTCTGGATGACATCCTCGCTGTAGGTCGCGGTGATCAGCGCGATCACCGCACCTTCAGTGCCCGGATCGGCTCGCAGTTTGCGCACCAACTCGTCGCCGGTGCCATCGGGTAGATAGTAGTCGACCACGACCAGATCGTAGCGGCCGGCCCGCGCACGCGCGAAACCCTCCGCAATGCTCTCCGCCAGATCGACCACCAGGCCCTGCTGGGTCAGCAACTGATGGTAGGTGCGGCGCACGCTGACCGAATCATCGACCAGCAGCAGGCGCATCGGGCTCTGCTGGGTCACTCTCTCCGGCGGCGTGCTGAACAGCAGATTCGGCGCCAGCTCGCTGATCGCACCGGGCACCTGCCAGAACTGCGACCACAACAAGCGCATCGACGAGCCGCGGCGTTCCAGCCAGGCATCCAGCCGGGGCAGCGGCGCGTGACTCAGGATCAAAAGAGGCAGCGCCGGGCCCGACAGCTCGCGCACGATCTTGAGCAGCGCCTGGCATTCGGCCGGCTCGCGTTCGGGAATGCCGATCACCAGCAGCGCCGGCAGGCGTGCCGAGACCACGCGCTCGCGCATCTCTTCTACCGCATCGCCGAAGCGCTCGAAATGGCGGGCAATGCCGACCCCAGCCGATTCGAGCGTGCGTTCAAGCAGGTTGCACAGTGTGGCCGATCGTTCAACGACCAGGATTTCGGGCATCGGCGTCGGTTGACCGGGCAAATCAAGCGGGAAGTCAATGCTGCAACAGGACGGACGGAATGAACAGGTGGAGCAGCGGCATTGCAATGCGGCTGTCATGCGCGGTGCGGATAGTCCGCAGCCTGCCGAAACTGGAGAGCCGTCCCATGCATCGATTGACCTTCGCCGTTGCCGCCACCCTGCTGGCGCCGTGCGCCCTCGCGCAAGACACGCAACTGCAGCGGATCGGCGGGTACTCGTCGGGACTGGGTTCGGCTTCGGTTGAGATTGCCGCCTACGATGCGACGACCCAACGGGTGTTCACGGTCAATGGTGCCGATCTCAGCTTCGACATCATCGATCTGGCCAACCCGGCGCTGCCGGTAAGACTGCAGCGCATCAGCACGGCACAGTTCGGCAGTCCGAACAGCGTCGCCGTCGCCAATGGAATCGTCGCCGTGGCGATCCAGGACCCGACGCCGCAGAACAGCGGCCGGGTCGCTTTCTACACCACCGCCGGTGCAGCGCTCGGCAATGTGGTGGTTGGCGCACTGCCGGACATGGTCACCTTCTCGCCGGACGGTCGCTACGCCTTGGTGGCCAACGAAGGCGAGCCCAACGCGAGCTACACCAACGACCCGGAAGGCACGGTTTCGATCATTGACCTTGCTGCCGGCGTGGCGACGGCGACCGTGCGCCACGTACGCTTCGACGATTTCAATGTCGGCGCCCCGCGCCACGGCGAGTTGCCGGCCGCGGTTCGCATCTTCAGCCCGAACGCAAGCGTGGCGCAAGACCTGGAGCCCGAGTACATCACCGTGACCGCTGACGGCCGCACCGCCTTCGTGTCGTTGCAGGAGGCCAATGCGCTGGCGGTGATCGACGTCGCCAGTGCCACCGTCAGCCGCATCCTTGCGCTCGGGTTCAAGAATCACGATCTTCCCGGAGCGGCGCTCGACCCGTCCGATCGCGATGGGCCGAGCAACGGCGCGGCAATTTCGATCCGCAATTTCCCGGTTTTCGGCATGTACCAGCCCGACGCCATCGTCGTCACCAGCGACAGCAGCGGCCGCCCGATCGTGTTCACCGCCAACGAGGGCGACTCGCGCGACTACTCGGCCTTCAGCGAAGAGGTCCGCGCGGGTGCCAGCAGCTACGTGCTCGATCCGACCGTCTTTCCGAATGCAGCGACGCTGAAGCAGAGCGCCAATCTCGGCCGTTTGACCGTGACCAACAAGCTCGGCGACATTGACGGCGATGGCGACTTCGACGCCATTTACGCGTTCGGAGCGCGTTCGTTCTCGGCTTTCGACGGCGACACCGGCGCACTGATTTATGACAGTGGTGACGAGTTCGAGCAGGTCATCGCCGCGCAGGCGCCGACCCTGTTCAATTCGGAAGGCGACGCTGCCACCTTCGATCGCCGCAGCGACAACAAGGGCCCGGAACCGGAAGCCATCACCACCGGCGACGTCGGCGGGCGCCGCTATGCCTTCATCGGACTTGAGCGCATCGGCGGCGCGTTCGTCTACGACATCAGCAACCCGCGCACGCCGATTCGCCTCGGCTACAGCCTTTCGCAGGCCGGCGACACTTCGCCGGAGGGCGTCGTCTACGTCGCTCCCGGCGTCAGCCCGAACCAGCGCGCGCTGTTGCTGATGGCCAATGAAGTCAGCGGCACCCTGGGTGTCTACGAAGTGGCGACATGCACGGTGTCTGCCATTACCCTGTCGACGCCCGACCGCATTCAAGTGACCGGGTATTGCCCGACCGGCCTGGACCTGTACTGCACGAGCAACGGTACGACGACGCAGGTTGCCGCCGGGGTCGCGGTCAACACGACCGCCACGGTGACGACGTCGCTGCGCTTCGGCGACCGCTGTTTCGCTGCGCTTCCCGGCCAGACCGCGCCAATCAACGGCATTACCGCGACGCTCGACTTTGCGCCGGTGCCGGTCGGCGGGCGCTTCGGCAACTTGCTGCTGGCGTTGATGCTGATGGCCCTGGGAACAGTCGCGCTGCGCCGCGTCAGCAACTAACCCGAATACGGGCACGGGGCACGGGGCACCGGGCACGCGCAAGGCTCGCAGGACAGGCGGCTTTGGTGGGTCCAGACTTGTCTGGACGCTATTCGCGATTTCCAAGCAGCGTCCGGACCAGTCCGGACCCAGAACAAGCCTGCAGCGCAGGCAACGCACGCGCTCTGGGCCCGCGCCCGGTTCCCGAGCCCTTGCTCCAATCTGCTGCTTCCGGCGCGAACGCGTCGGCGCTACGCTCGGGCTTTCAGCCGAGGAATGCCCCGATGCCGAGTTTCATCCCACCCGACCGCCTGCTGCTCGGCCCCGGCCCCTCGAATGTGCCGACGCGCATCCTGCAGGCGCTGGCGCGGCCAACCATTGGCCACCTCGACCCGCAGTTCGTGCGCATGATGGACGAGCTGAAAACGCTGCTGCGCTTCGCCTTCGTCACCGAGAACCTGCTGACCGTGCCGATCTCGGCGCCCGGCTCGGCTGGCATGGAAGCCTGTTTCGTCAACCTGATCGAGCCCGGCGACGTCGTCGTGGTCTGCCAGAACGGCGTGTTCGGCGGGCGCATGAAGGAAAACGTCAGCCGTGTCGGCGCCACGCCGGTGATGGTGCTGGATGATTTCGGCACGGCGATCGACCTCGGCAAGGTCGAGGCTGCGCTGAAGGCCAATCCGGGCGCCAAGGCGCTCGCCTTCGTGCATGCCGAGACCTCGACTGGCGTCGAATCCGATGCGCAGGCGCTGATCAGGCTGGCGCATGACCACGGCGCGCTGGCGATCGTCGATGCCGTCACCAGCCTCGGTGGCATCCCGCTGTACGTGGATGCCTGGGGTGCCGACGCGATCTACTCCGGCTCGCAGAAATGCCTGTCGGCGCCGCCGGGATTGTCGCCGCTGAGCTTCGGCGAGCGTGCGGTGGCCGCGCTGAAAGCACGCAAGACGCCGGTGCAGAGCTGGTTCCTCGACCTCAGCCTGGTGATGGCCTACTGGCAGGGCGACGGCGCGCGCAGCTACCATCACACGGCGCCGATCAACATGCTCTACGCGCTGCACGAATCGTTGCTGATGCTGCAGGAAGAAGGTCTGGAGGCCGCCTGGGCACGCCATCGTGCCAACCATCTGCGCCTGCGTGATGGCCTGCAGGCACTCGGTCTGGAACTGCTGGTCGACGAACGCCATCGCCTGCCGCAGTTGAACGCCGTGCGCATTCCCGAAGGCGTCGAGGACCTGCCGGTTCGCAAGCGCCTGCTCGACGAGTTCGGCATCGAGATCGGCGCCGGTCTCGGTGCGCTCGCCGGCAAGATCTGGCGCATCGGTCTGATGGGCGCCAGCAGCAGCCCGGAGAGCGTGGATCGGGTGCTGGCGGCGTTGGCCAAGGCGCTCGGTCGTTCCCTGTAGGCGACGCTGGCGTTGCGACCGTCGATGCCGCAGTGCCGACGGTCGCAATGTACGCGTCGTATCTACCCGTTGAGCCCGCGCAGCGCCTCGAAATCGAACGGCCAGTCCAGCACCGTGCCATCCTCGGCCTCGACCACCGGAATGCGCAACCCGTACGCCGCGCCCAGCTCCGGATCGCGGTCGATATCGATCATCAGGAGATGGTCGCCGAGACCGGCTTGCTGCAGTAGCGCCAACGCCTGATCGCACAGGTGGCACTGCTCGCGATGGTAGAACCTGACTGACATGGCAATCGACGTGTTCGCCGGGTGACCCGGCGACGCATAATGCGCGCCCCGATGTCCCCGCATCGAGCCCTGGAATTGCACGATGGCAGTCAGTGTCTTCGACCTGTTCAAGATCGGCATCGGCCCGTCGTCGTCGCACACCGTGGGCCCGATGCGCGCCGCCTGTCGCTTCGCGCATCGCCTGGAGGAACGCGGCGTGCTGGCGCGAACGACAAGACTGCGCGGAGAGTTGTTCGGTTCGCTGGCGCATACCGGGCGCGGCCACGGCACCGACAAGGCGGTGCTGCTCGGTTTCGAGGGCGCCGAGCCGGATCAATGCGATCCCGACGCGATCCCGGCCACGCTGGCGCGGATCCGCGCCGAGCGGCGCCTGAGACTGCTCGGCAGCCACGAGATCGGCTTCGACGAGAAGACCGACCTGGTCTTCAACAAGCGCCAGAAACTGCCCTACCACTCCAACGGCATGCGCTTCACCGCCTTCGACGAACACGACGAGGTGCTGCTCACGCGCGACTACTACTCGGTCGGTGGCGGCTTCGTGGTCAATCACGACGAAGCGGCAGCGGATCGGATCGTGCCCGACGCCACGCCGCTGCCATACCCGTTCGCGACCGGCGATGAACTGCTGCAGCGCTGCACCGAAACCGGCCTTTCGATCGCGGGCGTAGTCATGGCCAACGAGCGCGCCTGGCACACCGAGGCCGAAATCCGCAGCGGCCTGATGCGCATCTGGAAGGCGATGCAGGATTGCGTGACCCGCGGCCTGCGTGAGGACGGCGTGCTGCCGGGCGGCCTCAAGGTGGCGCGCCGTGCGCCGTCGATGTACCGCGAACTCAAGTCCCAACCCGAAGCTGCGCTGCGCGACCCGCTGACCATCCTTGACTGGGTCAATCTGTATGCATTGGCGGTCAACGAAGAAAACGCCGCCGGCGGCCGCGTGGTCACCGCGCCGACCAACGGCGCCGCCGGAATCGTCCCCGCCGTGCTGCACTACTACACGCGCTTTTGTCCGGGCGCCAACGACGACGGCGTCATCGAGTTCCTGCTGACCGCCGGCGCCATCGGCATCCTCTACAAGGAAAACGCCTCGATCTCCGGCGCCGAGGTCGGCTGCCAGGGCGAAGTAGGCGTCGCTTGCTCGATGGCGGCCGGCGGACTCGCTGCGGCACTCGGTGGCAAGGTGCATCAGGTCGAGAACGCCGCCGAGATCGGCATGGAGCACAATCTCGGCCTGACCTGCGATCCGATCGGCGGCCTGGTGCAGATCCCCTGCATCGAGCGCAATGCGATGGGGGCGGTGAAGGCCATCAACGCCTCGCGCATGGCGCTGCGTGGCGACGGCAAGCACTGGGTCTCGCTCGACAAGGTGATCAAGACCATGCGCGACACCGGGCGCGACATGCAGGACAAGTACAAGGAAACCAGTCGCGGCGGATTGGCGGTCAATGTCATCGAATGCTGAGCACGGCCATGGCGTCGATTGAGGCGCCTGCGCCGTGACCGCAGGCACATCCGCCACTCGTGCATTGGCTGCGCTCGGCACCATCCTGCGCCTGCTCGGCCAGGCCTGGATGATCCTAGGCGTCTCGCTGCTGTTACTGCTGCTGGTCGATCAGGCCCTGCGCGCGCTGCTGCCCGATGGCGGACGCCTGGCGAGCCACGAACCCGGCGTCATCGCCCCCGGACGCTCGCGCGCCGACGCGGTAGCCGGCGACGACTGGATCGATGCCTACTGGAACGAGCACCAGGACTCGCGCCACACGCAATGGACCAGCTACGTCTACTGGCGCCGCAAGCCGTTCGACGGCGCCATCATCGATGTCGACGCGCACGGCTTCCGGGTCACCCCGGCGCCCACCACCCCGCCTGCGCACACCATCTGGCTGTTCGGCGGCTCCACCGCCTGGGGCACCGGCAATCGCAGCCAGGGCACCCTGGCCGCACAGTTGCAGCAGGTCTACCGCGAACGCGCGCCGGAACTCGGCGTACGCGTGCTCAACTTCGCCGAATCGGGTTACGTGTCGCGCCAGAGCCTCACCGCGTTCCAGTCGGCGCTGGCCTGCCCGCAGCCGGCCGCCGAGCTGGCAATCTTCCTCGATGGCGCCAACGATGTCTTCGCAGCCTTGCAGGAGGGCCAGGCCGGGCTGCCGCAGAATGAGGACAATCGCCGCCGGGAATTCAACAGCTCGCGTCAGCTTTCCGCTCAGCTGCGCGCATGGGCGCTGCGACTGCAGGGCATCGCGCGACTCGCCGGCAGCACGCCTGGGCCGACCGGCGCGGCGGAACTGGACACCCTGGCGGCGGCCATCGTCGATGCCTACCTCGCCCACGCCATGCAGGCGTCCGCGCTGGCGCGGCAGCATCGGATGGACACGATCCACGCCTGGCAGCCCACCGCATTCGATCGGTCACCAGCGCGCGCCGATGAAGCGGCCATCGTCGGCGCCTCGATTGCCACTCACGTGACCCTGCAACGCCAGGCACGGGCACGCCTGCGCGCGCGCCTGGCGGCAGACCCGTCGATCGCAGCCATCGACCTCGGCAATCTGTACGACACCACCTCCGAGCCGGTGTTCTTCGACTTCGTGCATCTGTCCGAACGCGGCCAGCGACTACTGGCTGAGCGCCTGTATGAACTCAGCGCGCCGGCCCTGATGCTGCGCCCGGCGCGACCAACAGCAGTGGAAAGCTGCCGTGATCGTCCGCTAGGCTAAGCCGATGACTGCGCACCTCCGCAAACGCCATCCGCAACTGGTCGGAATATCGCTGGGCATCGCGCTGCTGGCCGGACTCGCCCCCACGGTCGACGCCAAGCGCATCTATTCCTACCGCGACGACAGCGGCGTCGTGCATTTCAGCGACCGCCCACCCGACGATGCGCGGACGGAGGTCTCCGAACAGCTGATCGAAGTCGATCCCAAGCGACTGGTCTATCTGCGCGAGGACGGCCCCGACGACAATCGCAGCTTCTCGCTCTGGAATGGCTACGGCGGGCCGATCGAGGTGCTGATGGACTTCGCCGAGGCGGTCAACATCGTCAGCGAGCCGCCGCTCCCCGGCGTCCGCGTGATACCACCGCAACAGCATTCGTTGATCCTGCAGGTGCAACCGATCGACGACCGCCGCCCGTGGAGCTATCGGCTCAGCTACCGCTATGTGCATGGCGACCCGAGCGCCCGGCCCGACCCGGATGCGGTCTACCTGCTGCCCTTCGACGAGCGCCTGTCGCTGCGGGTGGACCAGGCTTTCGGCGGCAAGTACAGCCATGCGGAGGACCACAGCAGGCACGCCGTCGATATCTCGATGGACGAAGGTACGCCGGTGCGCGCCGCGCGCGCCGGCGTGGTGATGTCGGTCGAAAGCGACTTCCACGGCGCCGGCACCGACATTTCCAGATTCGGCGATCGCGCCAACCATATCCGCATCGTTCACAGCGACGGCACCATGGCCGTCTACGCTCACCTGGCGCTGGAGAGCGTCATCGTCGGCATCGGCGAACGGGTGCGCGCCGGCGAGGTCATCGCCAAAAGTGGCAATACCGGATTTTCAACCGGACCCCACCTGCACTTCGTGATTCAGCGCAACCAGGGCGGCACGCTGGTCTCGGTACCGTTTCAGTTCACCGTGAACGGCGTGCGCGTGACGCCGGAATTCGGCAAGAATCTCGGGGCTCAGTAGCGCTGCGCGCGGCCATTGACCAAGCGCACACGGTCACCGTCGCGCAGGCCACCGAGTTCGGGCTGTTCGACGACCAGACGCCGACCGTCGTCCATCACCACGAAGATCTCGAAGCGCGGCTTGGAGCGCTCGTTCTTTTCGACGTTGTTGCCGATTACGCCGCCCGCCACCGCGCCGGCCACCGTCGCAGCGGTCTTGCCGCTGCCGCTGCCGACCTGATTGCCAAGCACACCGCCGATGACGGCACCGACCACCGCCCCGCCGCCGCTGGTGTCGCGCTCGCCATAGACGCGCTCGATCTTTTCGACCGTGCCGCAATTGCCGCAGGAGCCCGCGTAACCATCGTCGTAATAGCGCGGGCTCGATGCGCACGCACCCAGCGTGAGCGCCAGCAGCACCACAAGGATGAATCGAATGCGCATACGCCTGCTCCAGTGATTGACTTCAGGCGGAAAACTGCACTGCGCGAGCTGAACCGGAACCGCACCAGAAGAAATCCAGGCGCGCCTGCGTTCAGTTTCGTGAAGGCTACCGGGATGACTGCGGTCGCCGGGTGACCCCAACGATCAGCGACTTCGCGGCAAGCTTGATCTACGACCAGGCCTGACTGGCGTTGACGCCAGGCGATCGCGACCGAAATCCCTGAGTGTCGTCGCCTGCGATGTGCTTCGTGGTCGAAAACCGACAATCGGCGCACGACGCTGTGCGATTATCGGCGAATGCTAGATGCCGCCTTACTCACCATCGCGATAGTCGGCTACGCCGCCGGATCGACTCTGCTGCTGCTCGCGGCTTTTGGCGTGCGCAATGATCCGCCGCTGCGCGCACTGGCCTGCGGCACCGCGGCATTGACCGCGCACGCCGCCTTGCTGTTCCTGCCGACGCTGGCCGGCGCGGCGATCAGCACCACCTTTTTCAGCGCCTTGTCGCTGGTCGCCTGGGCGATGTCGGCGGTGATGACGATCACCAATGCGCGCACCCGGGCGCGCGTGCTGCTGGCGATGATCTGGCCAATCGCGTTGCTGGCGGCGGCCGCCGATGCGCTCAGTCCGGCTGCCTCGCCGGACACCGTCTCCGGCTGGCAGATCCGGTTGCACGTGGTGATTGCGCTGTCCGCCTACGCGCTGCTCAGCATCGCCGCCTTGCAGGCAATCGTGGTGGCGTGGCAGGAACGCAGCTTGCGCCGCAAGCACATGTCGCTGGCACTGCGCGCGCTACCGCCGTTGTCGGCGATGGAGGAACTGCTGTTCCAGTACATTGTGGCCGGATTCGCGCTGTTGACGCTGACTGTGCTCAGCGGCGCACTGTTCATCGACGACTGGATGGCGCAGCACCTGGTGCACAAGACCGTGCTGACGCTGTTCGCCTGGGTCGTTTTCGGAATGTTGATATTCGGCCGCTGGCGCTTCGGCTGGCGCGGCCGGATTGCGGTCAACTGGACCTTGATCGGCATGGGCGTGCTGCTGCTCGGCTTTTTCGGCAGCAAATTCGTGCTGGAACTGGTGCTCGGGCGCTGACGACTCGAGCGGAGCATTCCAGTTTCGATGCGCGAACGAGCGCACCGCCAGGGGCGGCCGTGACTCGCAGAAATTCGGTGAACCCATCGAGATACCGTTCGTCCTGAGCGTTTCCCCTGCGCTCTTCCGGAGGGGAAACAGTCGAAGGACGCTGACTCGCCCGGGTCGATGCTGTGGCAAGAAACGCACCCAACGCGCTGACGGCTTTGGAGTTGCCTGGCTTTCCCGAATCGCAAGCAGAGCGGCTGCGCGGCCGGCGTCCTTCGACTGTTTTCCGCTCGCGGGGCTCGCGGGAAACGCTCAGGACGAACGGTGGATTACGATAGGGGCACGTGCCACGTAGCCCTTTGGGCAACATGACCTACTTCCAAGCGTTCGATGCGCGGACAAGCGCACCGACAGGGGCGACCACCGTCACGCGCACAAGTTCAAGCGCTGCTCAACCCGTCCAGTCGCCGCAGCCAGCGCCTACAACTCCCGCGTCGCCAGCAGCATCGCCCCATCCTCGGGGTCCGGGCGCAGCGCGAAACCAAGCCGCTGCATCAGTTTCGCCATCTTGTGGTTCTGCGCCAGGATCATCCCGTTCATGGCGGTCAGCTGGCGCGACTGGGCCACCTCGATCAACGATTGCATCAGCTGTCGACCGAGACCCTTGCCCTGCCAGTCGTCGCTGATTGCGATCGCAAATTCGCAGGTCTGCATGTCGGCATTCAGCATGTAGCGCGCGACGCCGACCAGCAGCCGCGGCGCTGCGCCATCGCCATCGCCCGTCGCGGACGTACCGTCTCCCGCTGCCGCACTGGCCGGGACTTCGGCGATCAGCGCCATGTCGCGCCAGTAGTCGATCTGGGTGTAGCGCGCCAGTTGCTTCGGCGACAGCTCCTTGATGCTGGCGACGAAGCGGAAATAGCGTGCTTCCTGCGACATGCCACGCACGAACTGTTGCAGCGCCTCGGCATCTTCCGGGCGAATGGCGCGCAACCGGCAGGCGCTGCCGTCGCGCAGCACCAGTTCGCGTTCGAGGCGCACCGGATACGGCATGATCGCCATATGCCCGTAGGCCATGCGCGGGGCGCGATAGCCCGGCTTGAGCACGATCCGGGCATCGACGACGGTCACGCCGCAATCGTCGACGATCATCGGATTGAGATCGATCTCGGCAATCTGCGGCAACTCGCAGACCATTTCCGAGACCCGCAGCAATGTCGCCTCGATGGCATCGATATTGGCCGCGGCGGCGCCGCGCCATTCGCCGAGCATGCGCGCCGCGCGCGAGCGCCCGATCAGGCGCCCGGCCAGAAAGCGGTTCAACGGTGGCAGCTCCATTGCGCGGTCGGCGAACACCTCCACCGCACGTCCACCGGCGCCGAACAGGATCACCGGCCCGAACAGCGCGTCGCTGACGACGCCGATGTACAACTCGCGACCGTGCCGCGAGGTGACCATCGGCTCGACCACCATGCCGTCGATGCGTGCCTGCGGCGCGCGTCGGCGCACGCCATCCATCATCTCCTGCCAGGCCAGTTGCAGCTGGCGCGCGCCGCGGACGTCGAGCATGACGCCACCGACATCCGACTTGTGGGCAATATCCGGCGAACTGATCTTGAGCACCACCGGAAAGCCCAACTGCTGCGCGACCAGCGTTGCCTCCTGCGGCGTGTGCGCCAGCACGGCATGCGCCACCGGTACGTGGAATGCGGCCAGCAACGCCTTGGATTCGGTCTCCGAAAGCATCGACCGGCCGCTGGCGGTGACGTCGGCGAGCAGCAGGCGCGCGTTGTCGAGGTCGGGCGGCTCGCCTTCTGCCAATGCCTTCGGCGTCTGCCAGCTCAATTGCTGGTTGCGATAGAAGGCGGCGAGATTGCCGAAGGCGTCGACCGCCGGTTCCGGTGTGCGGAAGGTCGGGATCCGCGCCTTGGCCAGCAATGCCCGCGACTCGAGCACGCGACGATCGCCCAGCCAGCAGGCGATCAGCGGCTTGCCGTAGCGCTCGCGCGTGTTCACCAGGGCCTGCGCATAGACCAATGGATCGCGATCCGCCTTGGGCGCGAACAACGCCAGCACGCCGTCGACGCCGGCGTCGTCCATCACTGTCTGCACCGCATCGGCGAATGCAGTCGCCTGCGCGCGCTCGCCGATATCGACCGGATTGCCGCCGCTGGCCTCGGGAATCTGCTCACGCAGCCGCACGATCGTTGCATCGGCCAGCTGCGCCAGCTGCAACCCGGACTCGGCTGCCCAGTCGGCGGCCAGCACCCCCGGACCACCGCCATTGGCGATCACTGCCAGGCGCCTGCCGCTCGGCCGGTAGCGCGACGCGAGGCACTTGACCGCCGAGAACAACTGCACGAAGAAGCGCACGCGGACGGCACCGGCTCGGCGCAGCGCTGCATCGAAGACGTCGTCGTCGCCGACCAGCGCGCGCGAATGCGTCTGTGCGGCGACCACCGTCGCCGGATTCCGCCCCGCTTTCAATATGACCACCGGCTTGACCGTTGCCACCGCGCGCAGCGCCGACAGGAAGCTGCGTGGTTCGCGCACGCCCTCCAGGTACAGGACGATGCTCTCCGTCGCCGCATCCGCGGCCAGAAAATCGAGGATTTCGGCGAGGTCGATATCGCGCTGGTCGCCGACGGTGGCGACCGCAGAAAAACCGACCCCCTGGTCCAGCGCCCAGTCCAGCGTAGATGCCGCCAGCGCTCCCGATTGCGCCACGAAAGCCACGCTGCCGGCTGGCGGCATTGCGCCGAGCAGACTGAGATTCAGTTGCCGACCGGGTCGCTGGATTCCGAGCGTATCCGGACCGAGCAGACGCACGTGATGGTCGCGCGCCAGTTGCAGCGAACGATCCACGGCAGCGGCGTCAGCGGCGTCGCCGCTGTGAACCACCAGTCGCAACTGCCAGCGCCCGAGCGCCGGCAGAATCTCGGGAACCCTGCCGATGTCCATCAGCAGCCAGACGACATCGGCTCGCAGCAGCGGCTCGCCGGCAGCCAGCAGCGCCGGCGTCAGCTCGTCGATGCGCGCACGCCCGTCCGCGAGGCGCTCGGCCAGTGCCTCGCGCACCAACGCGGCATCCGGCGAGCCGGGAGCGGCCAGTATCCAGATCCGTTCCGGATCGAACAATCGCGAGAGGGTGTGCTTTTCCATTGCCTCAGTCCAGCCCAGCGAGCACCTTGACATGCGCAAGCACGCTGCGCGCCAGTGCTTGCAGGTTGTAGCCCCCCTCCAGCGTCGACACGATACGGCCATGAGCATGCCGGTTGGCTACCTCGACGATCTGCTCGGTAACCCACGCGTAATCCGCCTCGGTCCACATCAACTGCGACATGTCGTCATCGCGGTGCGCATCGAATCCCGCGGAGATGACGATCAACTGCGGCTGGAAGCGCTCCAGCGCCGGCAGCCAGTCGCGGGTGACCGCTCCGCGCAAGGCGTTGCCGTCGCTGTAGGGTGGTAACGGCACATTGACCATGTTGAACCCGAGCGGATTGATGCCGGAGGACGGGTACAGCGGATGCTGGAAGGTCGAGACCATCAGCACGCGCTCGTCGTCGGCGAGGATGTTCTCGCTGCCGTTGCCATGGTGCACGTCGAAGTCGACCAGAGCCACCCGCGCCAGGCCATGGTGCTCGAGCGCGTGCAGGATCCCGACCGCGGCGTTGTTGAAAAAACAAAAACCCATCGCTTCGCCGCGTTCGGCATGATGGCCGGGCGGACGCACGGCGCAGAAGGCGCGTTGGAACTCACCCGCCATCACCCCATCGACCGCCCTGACCAGAGCCCCGGCGGCGCGTTTCGCCGCACGCAGCGTGTTCGGGTTCATCCAGGTGTCGGGATCGAGGTGCGTGTATCCGGTCTTCGGTCGCGCCGATTCCAGCTCGGCCAGGTACAAGGCGTTGTGGGCGCGCTGCAGCGCAACCATTGGCGCCTCGGGGGCATCGATGTGGAGCAGCCAGTCGAGCACTCCGGCCGCCGCCAGCCGGTCCTCGATCGCACGCAACCGGGCTGGGCACTCCGGATGGTG
>JAIMJQ010000019.1:19528-38882 GCA_020693165.1 Xanthomonas sp.
ATGCGACAGATACGCCAGCGTCATCGCGCCATCCGCGCTCGACTGAAATTGCTACCGAGACTAGCGTCTAAAGCCATCGACTACTTGAGCCACGACAAGTGTTTACCGGCTGCGGGCGAGCCACTTCGCCGCCATCCGCCGCAGCGACGCATCGGTTGCGGAGTCATCCAGAAGCGTCTGCATCGGCACCCAGGCCAGCGCATGCGATTCGGCCGATACCGCGAACGCCTCATCGCCCCCGCAGCGAACGATGAAGCGCACATCCCAATGGGTATGCGCGGGCTCGTTGGCGCGCGCCGGGATCCGGTGCGCGTCGAGGTCGAAGATCTCGGCGTCGATCAGCAGGTCGGACAAGCCCGACTCCTCGCGTGCCTCACGCAACGCCACGCCCACCAGGTCAGTGTCGCCATCGGCGTGCCCGCCGAGTTGCAGCCAGCGATCGAGCTTGCGGTGGTGGGTCAACAGCACGCGCGCGCCATCGCCGGAAACCAGCCAGCACGACGCCGTGAAGTGGCCGTCCAGCCGGGTGCGCTCGAACACGTCGATGCCACTGCGGGCGAATCCGGTGAAGGCTGTGGCTGCGTCGAGCTCCTGCGGGTGACGCGCCGCGTAGCGTTCCAGCAGGACCAGTGCGCCAGTTGCGGGATGGGATGACATCAGCTCGTTCCTTCGTGCTTGCCGCCCCATGGGGGCTGCCGTATGTTACCGACCGCTGCGGTTCAGCCGGCGATCAGCTTCTTGCCTCCTGCAAGACTATCCGGGCAGGACCACCACAACACCGACGATCCGCTGTGCAACGTGTTCGATCCAGTTCGGACCGTTCGCTGGCGGACACCTTCATCAAGGGAGCTTTGCATGATTCTCTGGCGCGTCAAGCCGCTCGACCAGATTCTCGAGACTGCTGCAAAAAAGAGCCTGAAACGCCAGCTCGGCGCCTTCCAGCTGACCATGCTCGGCATCGGCGCGATCATCGGCACCGGCATCTTCGTGCTCACCTCGGAAGCCGCGCAGAAGGCCGGTCCGGGCATGATGATTTCCTTCGTCATCGCCGCCATCGTCTGCGCGCTTGCCGCTTTGGCCTATGCCGAGCTCGCCTCCATGGTGCCGGTGTCGGGTTCCGCCTACACCTACTCGTATGCGGTGCTGGGCGAAGTCGTGGCCTGGGTGGTGGGCTGGGCGCTGATTCTCGAATACGCGGTCGCCGCAGGCGCGGTCGCCGTGGGCTGGTCCAAGTACGTCAACGGACTGCTCAACAGTGTCGGCATGGGATTACCCCAAGGCCTGCAGGCCGGACCTTGGGACGGCGGCAGTTTCAACGTGCTGGCATTCGCCATTATCTGGCTGATTTCCTGGCTGCTGATCATCGGTACTTCGAAGAGCGCCAAGGTCAACGCGGTGCTGGTGGCGATCAAGATCGCGGCACTTACAGCGTTCATCGCGATCGCCGTGCCGGCCGCCAAGGTCGAGAACTTCACCCCCTTCCTGCCCACCGGATTGACCGGCGTCTATGCGGCTGCTGCATCGATCTTCTTCGCCTATGTGGGCTTCGATGCGGTGTCCACAGCGGCTGAAGAAACCAAGAATCCGCAGCGCAACGTGCCGATCGGCTTGATCGCTTCGCTGGCCGTGTGCACGATTTTCTATCTGCTGGTGGGTTACGGCGCTGCCGGTGCAATCGGCGCGCAGCCGATGATGGGGCCGGATGGCAAGGCTCTCGCCGCCGGCAGCGACGCGCTGATCGAAGCCTGCAAGGGCACCGAAGCCCTGGTTTGCACCGGAGAGCCGCTGGCCTACGTGCTGCGTAGTCTCGGATTTGCCGGCTTCGGCAATGCAATCGCAATTGCGGCCGGTCTGGCCCTGCCCTCGGTGATCCTGATGATGCTGTTCGGCCAGACCCGCATCTTTTTCGTGATGTCGCGCGATGGCCTGTTGCCGCCGGTGTTCTC
This sequence comes from Xanthomonas sp., assembly GCA_020693165.1. GTDB lineage: Bacteria > Pseudomonadota > Gammaproteobacteria > Xanthomonadales > SZUA-5 > JADKFD01. The sequence continues at coordinate 21,475 of JAIMJQ010000019.1, forward strand.
CAAGGTGCACGAGAAGTACCAGACACCGCACGTGGTTACCCTGATCACGGGCTTCGTCGTCTCGCTGTTCGCGGCCATGTTCCCGGTCGGAATCCTTGCCGATGTGTCCAACAGCGGCACCCTGTTCGCATTCTTCCTGGTGGCTCTGGGCGTGATCGTGCTGCGGCGCACCCAACCGGACCGCTTCCGCCCGTTCCGCACGCCGCTGGCCTGGCTGGTCTGCCCGCTGGCCATGGCGGGTTGCGTGTTTCTGTTCTTCAATCTGAGCGGCAACACCGAGATGATGTTCTTCGCCTGGGCTGCGATTGGCCTGGTCGTGTATTTCTCCTACGGCAAGAACAAGAGCGCGATGGCGCCTGGGAATCTCTGATCGATTGCGGACCTTGCGCGGTCCCGGCCAGATCGCTGCGCAGTGCAGCGGTCTGGCAGAACCCGATGGATCGTCGGTTTGAGGCCGTCCGGCGGACGCAGCCAGCGCGTTCACCGGGGTATCCAACCAAGCCCGCCTCGACGTAGCATGTTGGTTTGCGGGTCCGTAGCTCAGTTGGATAGAGCACCTGGCTTCGAACCAGGTGGTCGGGGGTTCGAGTCCCTCCGGGCCCGCCAGTTTGCGCTTCAGATCGAATCTGCCTTGGATCACGACCGCCTCGATCAGCTCAAGCGCTCGCACGCCAGCCTGCGACTGCTCGCGGCCGACCACATGCCGCTGATTGTCGGCTTTCTCGATACGGTTTTCGTACGCGCCAACCGGAGAGCGCTGGCGCAGAGCGAATTGACTGCGTTGCTGGCCGATCACCTCGCCGGCCTGGCGCGCATCGAAGAAGGTCGCTATCCGAAGAGCGCACGCCAGTACCTCGACGACTGGTCGAATGCGTCGCCGCCCTACTTGCGCAAGTACTACGGCGCCCACGGCGACGAGCCGCTGTACGATTTGACGCCGGCGACCGAACGCGCGATCGAGTGGCTGCGCAGCCTCGGCGAACGCGAGTTCGTCGGTACCGAATCGAGATTCCTATCCCTGTTCGATCAGTTGCGCGAACTCACCATCCGCGCCAGCGGCGATCTCGCCGTGCGCATCGCCGACCTGGAGCAGCGCCGCGATGCGCTCGAGCGCGAACTGGAGCGCGCGCGCGCCGGCGAATTGACGGTGCTCGATTCGACCCAGATCCGCGAGCGCTTCTACTTCATCGAGGACATCGCGCGTCGTTTGCTGTCGGATTTTCGCCAGGTCGAACAGAACTTCCGCGCGCTCGATGTGCAGGCGCGCGAACGCCTGGCGCTGGCCGATGTACGCGGCACCGCGCTGGCCGAGATCTTCGACGCTACCGACAGCATCTGGTCGTCCGATCAGGGGCGCAGCTTCACCGCCTTCTGGGAGTATCTGCTGTCGCCGCAGCGCCAGGCCGAACTCGAACAGATGATCCAGTCATGCTATGCGCTGGCCGAGGTCCGCACGCTCGCGCCGGACAGCTTTCTCGGCCACCTGGGCGAGAATCTGGTGTCCGCGGCGGATCTCGTCTACCAGCGCACCCAGGTGCTGGTCGAGCAGTTGCGGCGACTGGTCGCCGACCGCCAACGGCTGGAGCAGCGACGACTGCTGGAGCGCATCCGCCAGATCGAGAAGCGTGCGCTGGCGATCAAGCTCAACCCGCCATCAGATCGCGCCTTTCATGGCATCGATGCCGTCGACGCGGATATCGAGATGCCGCTCGAACGCAGTCTCGCCGATCCGCTTTCGCGCAGCGTGTTCGCGCCGGTGCGACTGAATCTGACGCAACCCGAAATCGACCTCGCCGCCTTGTACGCACACACTCTGGTCGACGAAGCGCAACTGGCCGCGCGCATCCGCCGCGCATTGGAAAATTCGCCGCAGATCAGCCTGGCGCAACTGCTGATGCGCTTTCCGCTGGAGCACGGTCTGGCGGAACTGGTGACTTATCTCAACCTCGCCACGCGCGCCGATGGCAGCATCAAGGCGCTGATCGACGAAGCGCGCAGCGAGTGCATCGACAGCGATGATCGCCGCTATCTGCTGCCGGAAATCCTGTTCTGCCGATGACCACCACTGCGCCGGCTCTCGGTCATGTACTGATTCCGCTGCTGCGCGGGGTCATCTACGGTGACCTGCAACCGGCCACCTGGCAGGCGCTGCTGCAATTGCTGCCGCAGGTACGCGACTATCTGGCGGAACTCGGGCTCAGCGTACATCTGGACGAGTCCGAGGGTTTTGCTTTCCTGCGCCAGTTGCCGGCTGCCGAGGACGAGCCCCACCCGCTGCCGCGCTTGCTGGCGCGGCGGCCGCTCAGCTATCCGCAGTCGCTGCTGTGCCTGGCCTTGCGCCGACGTCTGCTGGAGCATGATCTCGGCGACGCCAGCCCGCGTCTGGTGGTCGAGCGCGACGCGATGACACGCGAGCTGAAGACTTTCCTGCCGGCCGAGGTCAACGACGCGCGCCTCGACGACCAGCTCGCGCGCGCCTTTTCCAAGCTCGCCGAATACGGTTTCGTGCGCGAGCTCGATCCCGGCCGCTTCGAGGTACGCCGCGTGCTCAAGGCGTTGATCGACGCCGAGTGGCTGGAACGCTTCGACAGCCTGATCGCAGCGTATGCGGAGAAGCTCGCATGAGCGCGCAGCCCGACTTCTTCGCCGCGAGCACGCTGGCCCCGAATGCACGCGGCTTCCGCCTGGACGCGGTCGAACTCTACAACTGGGGCACCTTCCACCAGCACATCGCGGTGCTGCCGTGCGGGCGCGCGAACACTCTGCTCACCGGAGATATCGGTGCCGGCAAGTCGACCGTCGTCGATGCCCTGACGACGCTGCTGGTGCCGCACCAGCGCATCACCTACAACCGCGCCGCCGGCGCCGAGTCGGGCGAACGCCGGCTGGCGACCTATGTGCGCGGCGCCTACAAGAGTACGCAGACCGACGAGGGCAGCGGCCGCACGGTCTCGCTGCGCGACGAGCGCGAGTTCAGCGTACTGCTGGCACGCTTTGCCGACGTCGAATTGGGCGAGACCGTCACCCTGGTCCAGGTATTCTGGTTGATTGAGGGTCAGGCACAACCGGAAAAGTACTTCATCGTCGCCGAAAAGGCGTTCGGTATCAGCGAGTTGCTCAGCATCGCCGCCAACCCGGTGGAGCTGCGCAAGCGCCTGCGCAAGCTCGACGGCGTCAGCGTCCATGCGCAGTTCAGCGAGTACCAGACGCACTGGCGACGTCTGTTCGGCATCGCCCAGGAGCACGCGCTGGGCCTGTTTTATCAGACCGTGTCGCTGAAATCGATCGGCAACCTGACCGATTTCATCCGCACCCACATGCTCGATGCGCCGGCACTGGACGAGCGCATCGCCGGCCTCGTCAGCGGTTTCGCCAATTTGAATGCGGCGCATGAGGCGGTGCTCAAGGCGCGCCGCCAGGTCGAGTTGCTGACGCCGATCCGCGACGATGGCACGCGCCTGGTGGCGCAACAATCCGAGCAGGACGAGCGCCGCGGCCTACGCGAGGCGCTCGACTACTGGCGCGCGGCGCAGCGACTGGCGCTGATCGAAATCGAGCGCGCCCGCCTCGAAGAGCAATCGGCCGCCGCCACGCGCAAGCGCGAGCGTGTGCTCGCCGACCTTCTGCTCAAGGGCGCCGACGAGCGCGAACTGGAACGCGACATCGACCGCAACGGCGGCGAGCGCCTGCGCGACATCGAACGCGAACTGGCGCAACTGGAACCGCTGCAACGCCGCCAGGTCGAGCAGGACAAGCACTACAAGCAACTCGCGCGCGCGCTGGACCTGCCGGTACGCGCCGAGGCCGAGAGTTTCATCGCCAACCAGACGCGCGCGCGCCAGATCGTCGACGAGGCGGTCGCGCTCGACGCGGTGCTCGGCGAACGCCGCGATGCGATCCAGGTCGAGATCGCCGCGCTGCGCAGCGAAGAGCAGGCGCTCGGCAACGAGATCCAGGCGCTGGCGTCTCGCCGCAGCAATATCCCGCGCTCGCGCCTGCTTCTCCGGGAAAGTCTTTGCGCCGCGCTCGGCTGCGAGGAATCGGCGCTGCCGTTCGCCGGCGAGTTGATCGAGGTCGACGAGCGCGAGGCCGCCTGGGAGGGCGCGGCCGAACGCGTGTTGAACGGGTTTGCGCAAAGCCTGCTGGTCGCCGATGCACTCTATGGCCCAGTGAGCGCGCATGTCGATCGCACCCAACTCAACGAGCGCCTGGTGTATTTCCGCACCCACAGCGATGCCGCGCCGCCGAAATCGGTGACCGCACAATCGCTGGTCAACAAGTTGCGTCTCAACGGCGACAGCCCGTTCTATCCGTGGCTGCGCGCGCGCCTGCACCAGGATTTCGACTACCTGTGTTGCGACGATCTCGACCAGTTCCGCCGCGAGCACCGCGCGATCACCCGCGCCGGCCAGACCAAGAGCGGCGGCGCGCGTCATGAGAAAGACGATCGCCACCGCCTCGACGACCGCACCCGTTATGTACTCGGCTGGAGCAACGCCGCCAAGCTGCGCGCGCTCAAGGCGCGCCTGATCGAAATTCAGGGCAAGGGCAAACTGGCATTCGAGCAGCGCCAGCGCATCGACGCCGAGCGCGCTGCGGTGCTGACTCGCCGCGACGGCGCGCGCGATTTGGCCAACCTGCGCGACTTCGCCGAGATCGACTGGCCGGCCACCGCGCGGCGCATGCGCGAATTGCGCGAAGAGCACAACCGCATCGAGGCCAGCAGCGATCTGTTGCAGACGCTGCGCGAACGCCTGGTGCTGGTGCGCGACGAACTCGGCAAGCTGGGCGCGACGCGCGACCGGCTGTCGTCCGAGATCGGCGGCATCGACAGGCAATTGGCGCAACATGCCGAATCGGCCGATTCGGCGCGTGAAGTGCTCGGCGCCGACGCCGAGGGCCGCCACCGTGCGCGCTTTGCTGCACTCGACATGCTGTGCGCCGAGCAGGCTGCCGGACGCGAGCTGACGCTGCGCAGCCTCGATCCATTGCAGTCGGAAGTCCGTCTGCGCCTGGGCACCGAGATCGAGGCCGCCGAGCGCCGCATCCGCACCGTCGAGGAACGGCTGACCCGCCAGATCGACACCTTCCGGCGCACCTACCCTGCCGATTCTGCGGATTTCGATCTGCGCGCCAGCGCCTGGCCCGAGTACGCCGAACTGCTCGCCGCGATCGAGCGCGACGACCTGCCGCGCTTCGAGGTGCGCTTTCGCGAACTGCTGCGCCAGGAGACCATCCGCGGCGTCGCACTGTTCAACGCGCGCCTGGAACACGCCAGCCGGGCGATCCGCGACAAGGTCGCCGAGATCAATCGCTCGCTCGCCGACATCGAATACAACCCCGGCACCCGTATCGAGCTGCTGGCCGAGGCCCAGGCAGACGTCGAGGTGCGCCAATTCCGCTCCGACCTGGTCGCCTGCCTCAGCGACACCGTCGGCGCCGATGAGTCGCTCTACAGCGAGCAGAAATTCCTGCAGGTGAAAGCCATCATCGAGCGCTTCAACGGTCGCCCGGGATTCACCGACGTCGATCGTCGCTGGACCGAGAAAGTCACCGACGTGCGCCAGTGGTTCGTGTTCTCGGCCAGCGAACGCTATCGGGACAGCGGCGAAGAGCGCGAGTACTACGCCGATTCTGCCGGCAAGTCGGGTGGCCAGAAGGAGAAGCTCGCCTACACCATCCTCGCCTCGGCGCTGGCCTTCCAGTTCGGCGTCAACCAGGACACCGGACGCGCGCGCTCATTCCGCTTCGTGATGATCGACGAAGCCTTCGGTCGCGGCACCGACGACAGCGCCCGCTATGCCCTCGACCTGTTCCAGCGCATGGATCTGCAGTTGCTGATCGTGACGCCATTGCAGAAGATCCACGTGATCGAGGACTACGTCGCGCAACTGCACTTCATCTCCAACACCGATGGCTGCGATTCCCGCGTGCGCACGATCTCGATCGAAAGCCATCGTTCGGAGAAACGCGCGCGTCGTGGGGCAGCGCATTGACGGCAGACCTGCACCAGCGCGTGCGCAACGCGGCGCAACGGCTGTGGGCCAGCGGTCGGCCGCTGGCTGACCTGGCCCGCGAATCTGCGCGATCGGCGGGTCACGATGCCCCTGCGGCGCTAACCGACTCGCCGGAGCCCGCCCTGCCGTGCCGATTGCGCCTCGGTCGACCGAGTGCCTCACTGTTGCTGGAACAGTCGGCGGCCCTGGATGCGCATCTGCGCGCGTTGATCGAGGACCAGCGGGCCGGCCGCTACAGCATCGAATGGCAGGAGTTGCATTTCCGCCGCTCCGGAACGCTGCGCTGGCCGGTCGCCGTGTGCATTTCCGACATCGATCGCCTCGCCGAGTGGCTCGGCTTCGAGGCCGATCTCAACACCTTTCGCTGGATCACCGCCACTGCCGCGCAGCGTCTGCCCGATGCACTGGGCTGGCTGGCCAACGAGCCATGGCGTGCGCTGAAGAGTGCCGATGCCTTCGAACGCATGCTCGGCATCGCGCAGCGCCTGCGCACGCGCCCGCGGCCGGGTTGCCATGTCCGCGAGATCGATGTCGCCGGCGTCGACAGCAAGTTCATCGAACACCATCATGCCGCGCTCGGAAGCCTGCTCGACCAGGTGTTGCCGGCGAGCGCGATCGAGCCCTCGCGACGCGCCAGCGGTCCGGCCGGATTCGCGCGTCGCTTCGGATTCGCCTTTGCGCCAGCGCGCGTGCGCCTGCGTCTGCTCGACCCGACCCTGGCGCCAATCGCGGCGCTGCGCGATATCGAACTACCGCTTGCCGATCTGGCGCAGTGGCCGATCCCCTGCGCGCGCGTGTTCATCACCGAGAACAAGATCAGCGGGCTCAGCTTTCCGCCCGTGAAGCAGTCGATCGTGCTGTTCGGCATGGGTCACGCGCTGCGCCAGCTGGAGAGCGTCGCGTGGCTCGCAGACAAGGACATCCACTACTGGGGCGACATCGACACCCATGGCTTCGCGATGCTGTCGGCGCTGCGCCGCCGCTTCCCGCAGACGTGCTCACTGCTGATGGACCGCCACACCCTGTTTGCGCATCGCGAATGGTGGGGGCAGGAGGGCAGCGGCCAACGCTGGCTGCAGCCGCTTGCACACCTCGATGCCGACGAAGCCGAGGTCTACGCCGGTCTGCTCGACGACCGCTGGGCCGAATCGCTGCGTCTGGAACAGGAACGCATCCTTTACTCCCACGCATGCGCTGCGATCGCCGCCCTGCCCCCGCCTTTGTAGCGGAGCTTGCGCCGCTGCCCTCGCTGCGCGGCGACTTTGAACCTTGTCATGACGAATCAACGAGTCAGTCGAAAGGCCTGCGGCTTGCGCCGGGGCTTCGACAGGCTCAGCCCGAACGGAATCCCGACTCACTCAACAGTATTGGAGCAAGCTCGGCTACCGGAGCCGGAAGCTCGACGCTTTCCAGATCGCGCGTGTCCCCGCGTTCACCGCGGCGCAACAGCCACTCACCTAGCCTCCTGCAAACTCGGCTGAAATCGATTCCCCGATGTCGAATGCATCGCCCAGCATGTCCTTCCGCGGCAACAAGGCCACGCTGCCGAGCAAGCCCTGCGCCGTCTGCGGCCTGACGATGACCTGGCGCAAACGCTGGGCAAAGAATTGGAGCGAGGTGAAGTACTGTTCCGACGCCTGTCGGCGCAGGAAGCGGCCGCGTGGCTGAACTGCGCAATCTGGTCGTCGTGCTGGGTGACCAGCTCGATCTGGAGGCGGCTGCCTTCGATGGCTTTGACGCCGATCTCGATGCCGTGTGGATGGCCGAAGTCGTCGAGGAATCGACCCATGTGTGGTCGAGCAAGCCGCGCACCGCGATGTTCCTGGCCGCGATGCGCCACTACGCGCTCGCGTTGCAGCACGCCGGTCGAGCTCTGCACTACACGCGACTGGATGCACCTGACAACCGCGGCAGCCTGGCGGCGCAACTGCAGACCGACATCGAGCGCCTGCAACCTGCGCGCCTGGTGATGACTGCGCCCGGCGACTGGCGTGTGTTGCAGGCGATCAAGGCGGTTGCGCAGGCACGCGGTTTGCCGCTCGATATCCGCGAGGACCGCCATTTCTACGTCAGCGTGCGCGAGTTCGCTGCGCACGCCAAGGCGCGCAAATCGCTGCGCATGGAGTATTTCTATCGCGAACAACGCCAGCGGCACCAGGTACTGATGCAGGGCGACAAGCCGGTCGGCGGACAGTGGAACTTCGACGCCGACAACCGCGAGTCTTTCGCCGCCGCCGGCCCAGGCGCGGTGCCGCCGCGGGTGTCGTTCGTGCCGGACGTCATCACCGAGGACGTCATCGCGCTGGTCGAGGCCCGCTTCGGCGCCCATCCCGGCCAACTGGACCAGTTTGCATGGCCGGTCACCCGCGCGCAGGCACTGCAGTCGTTGCATGGGTTCATCGAGCAACGCCTGCCGCTGTTCGGTCGCTATCAGGATGCGATCTGGCCGGGCGATCCGTGGCTGTACCACTCGCACCTGTCGGCGGCGCTCAACCTCAAGTTGCTGAACCCCCGCGAGGTCGTCGCTGCGGCGGAGACCGCGTACGACCAGGGTCAGGCGCCACTGGCCAGCGTCGAAGGCTTCATCCGCCAGATCCTCGGCTGGCGCGAGTATGTGCGCGGCATCTACTGGACGCAGATGCCCGCCTACCTGGAACGCAATGCGCTCGACGCCAACGCAGACCTGCCGGCATGGTACTGGACCGGGCGTACCGAGATGGCTTGCCTGCGCGACGCGCTGGCGCAAACGCTGACCCACGGTTACGCCAACCACATCCAGCGCCTGATGGTGACTGGCCTTTTCGCGCTGATGCTGGGGGTGCACCCGAAACAGGTACACGAGTGGTACCTGGCAGTCTATGTCGACGCAGTGGAATGGGTCGAACTGCCGAATACGCTGGGCATGAGCCAGTATGCCGACGGCGGCGTCATGGGCAGCAAGCCTTACATCGCCACCGGCAAGTACATCGACCGCATGAGTCCGCACTGCAAGGGGTGCCGCTTCGATCCGGCACAGCGCAGCGACGAGCGCGCGTGCCCGTTCACCACCCTGTACTGGGAATTCCTGATGCGCCATCAAGCGCTGCTGGCGAAAAACCCGCGCATGGCGCTGCAGGTGAAGAACCTCGCGCGCCTGTCCGAAGTGGACAAGCAGGCGGTAAGCGCGCGTGCGGCGGCGATACGACGTGGCGAGGTCGGGGCTGTGGACAGCGCGTGAGCCCTACCCGCGGCAGCTTCCGGCGCGCGTGCGCGTCACATACGCGCAGCGGCGATACCCACTAATATCGGCCCATGCATGGCGAATCGCTATTCCTGCAAAGTCTGGCCGTAGTCCTGTGCGTCGCCGCGGCGACCACCGTGCTGTGTCAGCGCTTGCGTCTTCCGGTGGTCCTCGGCTACCTGCTGGCTGGCGTACTGATCGGCCCGCACGCGCCAACGCTGCTGGTCGCCGACCCCAGCATCATCGCCACACTGTCGGAACTCGGCGTGATCCTGCTGATGTTCTACATCGGCATGGAATTGTCGCTGCGCAAACTGGCCGAGGTCGGGCCGCGCGGCTTCGCCGTGGTGCTGGTCGAGATGGGCCTGATGCTGTTCCTCGGCTATCTCGCCGGCCGTCTGGCAGGCTTCAATCCGATCGAGTGCGCGTTCCTGGCGGCGATGCTGTCGATCTCGTCGACGACGATCATTGCGCGCACCTTCGAAGAGCACAAAGTCGGCGCGCGCCTGCGCGAGCAGGTGTTCGGTACGCTGGTCATCGAGGATATCTTCGCAATTCTGCTGATCGCGCTGCTGACCACGCTGGCGACCACGCACAGTCTCGATCTGGCCGGACTGGCGAGCGCGGCGGGCCGCCTGGGGATTTTCCTCAGCGTACTGATGCTGGTGGGCCTGTTGGTAGTGCCACGGCTGATTCGCTTCGTGGTCTCGCTGAAGCGACCCGAAACCACGCTGGTAACCTCGGTGGGCGTGTGTTTCGCGGCGGCGCTGGCGGCACAGCAGTACCAGTATTCGGTGGCGCTCGGCGCCTTCCTTGCCGGCTGCCTGGTCGCCGAGTCCGGCGAAGGCAAACGCATCGCCGCGCAGATTCGTCCGCTGCGCGACATGTTCACGGCGGTGTTCTTCGTTTCCATCGGGCTGTCGATCGACCCGGCGCAACTGCTCGCGCAGAGCGGCTGGATCGCCCTGTTCGCGCTGCTGGTGATCGTCGGCAAGTTCGTCGGCGTGGCCGTCGGCTTCTTCGCCACCGGCAGCGCCGTACGCACGGCCGCCCAGGCGGGCCTGGCGATGGGCCAGATCGGCGAGTTCTCGTTCATCATCGCCGGGCTTGGCATGACCCTGAACGCGGTCGACTCGGCGCTGTTTCCGATCGCCGTTGGCGTGTCCTGCGTGACCACGCTGCTGACGCCGTTTGCGGTCAAGCACTCGGGGCGCATCGGCGAGTGGATTGATGGACGCCTGCCACGCGCCATGCAGACTTTCGTGGCCCTGTATGGCACCTGGATCGAGCAACTCGGTCGTGCCCGCGAACGTGGCTCGCTGGGCGTGCGGATCGGCCGCTTGATCCGCCTGATCATTCTCGACGCCGCGCTGCTGGTCGCGGTACTGATCGCCGCCAGTGCCGGGGCCGACGAAGTCGCCGCCTTTCTCAACCGACGACTCCCGTTTGCGGCCGATGTGGTCCGTTGGTTGGTTGCCTTCGGGTTCGTCGCGCTGGCGGTACCCTTGGCGCTCGGCCTGTTCCGGCTGATCCGCGCATTGGGACACGCGCTCGCGCTGGCGGCGCTACCGGCGGCCGCAGAAGGCATGGTCGATTTTGCGCAGGCACCGCGACGTGCGTTCGTGGTCGCTTTGCAACTTGGGCTGATGCTACTGGTCGTACTGCCCTGCATGGCGTTGCTGCAGCCGTTCTTGCCCGGGGTGCGCGGCACCCTGCCGCTGGTACTGCTACTTCTGCTGCCGGTCGCCGGCTACGCGTTCTGGGGCACGGCGACGCAACTGCAGGGCCACGTGCGTGCGGGCGCCGAGGCGCTGGTCGCTGCCGTCGCAGTTCCCGGCGCTAGCGAAGACGAGCATGCGCAAGCCCTGGACCAGATGGAACGGCTGCTGCCGGGTCTTGGCGAATTAACCGCCATCGCGCTCGTACGCGGCAACCCGTGGATCGGGCGCACGCTCGGCGAAATCAACCTGCGTGCCGTCACCGCCGCGACGGTGCTGGCGATCCGTCGCGGCGACGACTCGGTGCTGACGCCGGACGGCAAGCAGGCGCTCGTCGCAGACGACGTGCTGATTGTCGCCGGCACCCATGAAGCGCTCGACAGTGCCCGCAATTACCTGCGGGCACGCAAGCCTCAGCTTCAGGCGTAATACCGCCGCGGCGGCTGGTAGAGCGCGGCGTCGAGGATCGACCACAGGTGGATGATCCAGCCGAGCCAGACCAGCCACAGGATCGCCGCCAGCACGAACTGCACCGCGCCGATCAGGAATCGTCCCTGCAGCAATTGCCCCAGCCCGGCGATGAAGAAGCTCGCCAATGCCGCAATCACATTGCCAGCGGAGCCTTGTCCAGCACTCATTCGGTGTTCCTCGTCGATGCCGGCATGCACAGGTCCGGCTACCCAAGGGGAATCGCAAGAATCAGGCCACGACCCAAGCGCCATGGAACGGCAACAACATTGGCAGGCATGGCGCAGTTCGCCATGAATCGGTCGAATAATCCAATGACTCACCCATTCGGCGACATCCAATCGACGGATTCGTCCAGCACCGAGCCTGCCCGCATTTCTCACACCGGTCGTGGAAGATGGCGAAGGGATTTGCGCCGATCCGACAGGCTGCTAGTCGATCGCCAGGATGCCCTTCAGGCGCTCATCGGTCATCGCTCGGGACAACTCATCCAGATCGGTATGGCGGCGCCGGACCATGTCGACCAGCGCATCGAGGAAGCGCCTGAACAAGCCATGCGCATCGACGGTAGGCTTGATGTTGAGCCGATTGCGGAACGCCTGCCCGACCGCATGCACGAAGCGCTCGGCCAAAGCGCAGGGACCCGCTTGAGGCGCCTGCGCAGGCGCGACGGCAGCCAGTCGGCTGCCCAGCCGCTCCAGGGTATCGCCGGCGGCGTTGCCCAATCGGATCAGATCGGCCACGACGTCGCTGGAGAGATCCTCGAACGCCGCAAGCTTGTGCGCGTGCTCCGGCAGGGCGTAGAGCTGCGCTCGCAGGCGCGAAACCTGCTCGCGCATGCGGATGAGCTCGGCCACACTGGCGACCGCGTCGACGCTGGCATCAGGTGCCAGCGCGGAAGCGGCATAGGCATCCAGCGCCAGCTCCACATCCTCGGTCAGATGCCAGGCGCCGCTGTCGCTGCGCCCGAGCGCGTCGAACAGACGCTCCCGTTGTTCCGGACTGAATGCGAAGGCCATGGATCACCTCGTTCGACGTTCAGGCACATTGCCCAATTTTCGAATGGTAAAGGATCATGGGCGGTCGCCCACGATCCAGATCAAGTCCGCAGCGACGCCCGGCGCGCCATCATGTTCGCGAGTGGCATGCAGCATCGTCGATGTGATGAACTTCGCGGCTGGCCCTGGGCCGGCCAAAGGACTGGACTCGAATGCAGAACTCCTTGGAACTCACCAGCTTCATGCAGCTGATGGCGCGGCGCAAGGCGTCGGACTGCTTCTTCAGCGCCGGCGCGCCGCCGTCGATCAAGATCGAGGGAAACACGATTCACCTCGGCGATGTCGCGCTGACGGGGGAACAGGTGCGCAACATGGCCTACTCGGTCCTCAGCAACCAACAGCAGCGGGAATTCGAGACCACGCTGGAGATGAACCTGGCCGTCGGGCTGCCCGATGTCGGCCGGTTTCGCATCAACATCTACCGCCAGCGCGGCGACATCGCGATCGCCGTGCGTTACATCACGACCGAGATTCCATCGCTGGAACAACTGGGACTTCCCGACAAGCTGAAGGATCTGATCATGCTGCCGCGCGGACTGGTGCTGGTCGTCGGCAGCAGCGGATCGGGCAAATCGACCACTTTGGCGTCAATGATCGACTACCGCAACCGCAACTGTACCGGCCATATCCTGACCATCGAGGAGCCGATCGAATACCTGCACCAGCACCGCAACTCGATCGTCGACCAGCGCGAAATCGGACTCGACACGCTGTCCTACGACAACGCCTTGAAGAATGCGATGCGCGAGGCGCCCGATGTGATCCTGATCGGCGAAATCCGCGACCGCGAGACCATGAGACACGCGATCGCCTATGCCGAAACCGGCCACTTGTGCCTGTCCACGCTGCACGCCAACAATGCCAACCAGACGCTGGACCGGATCATCAACTTGTTCCCGGACATCGCCCGCCACCAGGTGCTGGTCGACCTGTCGATGAACCTGCAGGCGGTGATCTCGATGCGCCTGATCAGAGGCGTCGACGGCAGGCGCGTGCCCGCAGTCGAATTGATGCTGCGCACTCCGTACATCGCCGATCTGATCGAAAAGGGCGAAATCGACCCGTTGAAAGACGCCATGAAGCAAGGCATCAGCCTCGGCATGCTCACCTTCGATGAGTCGCTGTACCGACTCTACAGCGCCGGCCGGATCAGCATCGACGAGGCACTCGACAACGCCGATTCACGCACCGACCTGGCGCTGCGAATCCGCCTCAACCAACCCGCCGCGGAAGGCGGCGGGCTGCGCATGGAGGATATGACTTGATTGCGTTCGAGGTGGGCCGGTCGAGCCATGAACGGAATCCAGTTCCAGCGACTTGTTTGCACCTGTTCGCTGAACCTTCAGATCCCCGGCCAGCGCAATGCGCCGTCGATCACGGTATGCGTGCGACCTCCCACCCAGACCTTCGCATTCACATCGAACTCGATGTCAATCACTGCGTCATGGCCGATTTCGCGGCCCTGACTGACCCGATAGCCCCGCGCCAGTGCGCTGCCCGGGTCGCACTGCGCGATATACGCCCCGATCAGCCCATTCGCCGCCCCGGACGCCGGGTCCTCGACGATTCCGACGCCAGCCGGGAAGGCGCGCACGACCAATTGATAGTCGCTGCGATCGCAACGGGCGAATGCACATAGCCCCATGCTGTCGCTGGCGTGCGCCAGTTCGGCGATCAACGCGTGCTCTGGGCGCCATCCGCGCAACACGTCCTCGCTGGCAAATTCGGCCAGCCACCAGCGCCGGCCACCATCGACCAGCGCCGCACCCCACGGCCCAAGCGCATTCCCGCCGAGCGCCGGGCGCAGGCGTGCATGCGCCGAGTCGCCCTGCATCAGGATCGTTGCAGCCGGCGCCTGCACGTAGAGTCGCTGCCCGACACCGGTGCCCTGCACGCGAATCGGCAACAGGCCAGCCTTGCATTCCTGGACCAGGCCGTCCGGCCCCGGCGCAACCAGACCCACTGCCAGCGCCGCGTGCGCGCTTCCAATCGTCGGGTGCCCGGCGAACGCGATCTCCCTTGCAGGGGTGAAGATGCGCAGCCGGTAACTCGCCGACGGGCGGGTCGGCGGCAGCAGGAATGTCGTTTCCACCAGATTGGTCCAGGCAGCAAAACCCTGCATCGCAGCATCCGACCAGTGCCCGGCGCCGATAACGACTCCAAGCGGATTGCCGCCACCCGGGTGCTCGCTGAACACATCCAACTGCAGAAAGCGCACCGCCATATCGGCTCCGATCCGTGATCGCCACGGATCATGCCGCAAATCGATCGACGATTCAGACCACACGACATCGCTGTCGACCATTGTCGACCCGCACTGGTACTGCCGCGGCCGGCTACATGCAAAATGCAGCGCCATGCTTGACAGCAACTCAAACTCGAATCTATCCTGTTCAGCTCAGTCGTGGGGCCATAGCTCAGCTGGGAGAGCGCTACAATGGCATTGTAGAGGTCGACGGTTCGATCCCGTCTGGCTCCACCAATATTCAACGTCCCCATCGTCTAGAGGCCTAGGACACCGCCCTTTCACGGCAGTAACCGGGGTTCGAATCCCCGTGGGGACGCCAATAGAAACAAGCACTTAGGCCATCCGAGAGGGTGGCCTTTTTGTTTTGGGGCCATTTAAGGGTGATGTCGCCGCTGCTGTCCTCCCGGGAACCGTGCTGCACCCATCAGAAACTTTTGCCGTCACCATTTCAAGCGTGGCGCGGTCTCGGCTTCAACGCGAGCGGCCAGTTCCACCGCCGATTCGATCCTTGCCCGAACGTCGCTCAGGTTGCCGATGTAACCGACCAGCGCCGCGTCTGCACGGCGCTGGATCGCCTTGGCAGTCACCAGGCCGGCACGAACCAGGTCGGCGATGTCTTCCTGGTCGACGTCCGCCCATCGTGCAATCTTGCTGACCGCGAGATCCACCGGCGCAAGGACCCGCAGATCGATGTTCGCTACGCCCGTATCCACGGCAATCGCGTTGACCTGACGGTCCTCGTGCATCAGGGCAAACATCGGGTTGTAGTTCGTGTCGAAATGCAGTGCCCCCTGCCCTTCGACCTCCACAACCAAGTCTTGTGGGATCAGAACCCGCGCGCAGAACTCCGCGTCGAGGTCGAGCGTCACCCGTTTGCCGACGTACAGATGGGCCGCCATGCCGCCTGCCAGGATGATGCGCAGCGGCGATGGCGGCTGAATCCGCCGCGCCAGCTCCACAAGGAGCGTTCGCAGTGCGGCCCCGATCGGCGTGGCGGGAAGTGGCAGCGGCGTGTTCACGCGCTCACCCCAAGCTGCTGCAACAATCGCTCGCGAAAGCGCGGCAGGCTGACGATGAGTCCGCGCCGCAGCGCTTCGCTCGCCACGCTGGTCGGCTTCGCGAACGCTTCGGCCGCACGCATCAGGTTGGCTGCGGCGGTTGCTGAGCGAAACGCGATCAACTCGGCAGCGAGCTGAAACAGCAGCGCCTCGTCGGCGCTCGTGGCCGGCTGCGGGCCAAGCGCGGCGGCGCGACACCGCTGGAGGCGAAACGCCTCGCGGTCGCGCGATTGGATCGTCGAGTCCGAGGCCATGACCGGCATCGGCGGACGAGTTGGGTCAGCCTTCAGCGCTGACCCCGACCCGACCGGGCGTCCAGCCTGCAGCGTCATGCCCCGGTTCTCGTGCCTTGCCGATCTCATCGAATGCGTCCCTTGATTGGTTTCGGACAACCGGGCTCAGAACAGTTTGATTTCCTGACCCAAGGGCGCGTGCAGCCCATTCGGGGTAATCCGCGTCATCAGCAGTTCAGAGCCGGGGTAGGCGCCAGGGGAAAAAGGTGGGAAATTGTTGTCGCCGAACAAGGTCAGCCCCCGTCCCACCGCAGTGTCATCGTCGACATACAGGTCATAGGCCACCGTGGCACTGACGCCGTTGGCGAACTGGGTCACACTCGGGCTGGTCGCCTGGGCGGTGGTCACCACTGCATTCTGCACCCAGCCGGCCCGCAGCGTGACCGGATCGATCCATACACGGGCGCCGTTGTAGACCATTGCCGTGGCGCCAGTGCCAGCGGGGATCGTTTGCGGCGGAACGGGAAGGCACTCGGAAATGCACGTCACCTCAAACGTCAGCACATTGGCGGGCGGCAGCCACAGGGTCTGAAACACCGACTGCGGTATCGCGGCCGCCCCGTTACCCATGCCCCACGTCGGTGCCGGCGTCACCGGCGTCAAGCGCACGACATGCGAAGTGAACTGCTGATTTTGCGGGGCGAAGAACACACCCGGCACACCAATGGACCGTCGGCGAACCTGAATCTTCCAGTACCCGCCGAGCAGATTGGTCGCCTCGGTCGCGGCGTCATCCGGATGCAGCGTGCGGATCTGCGTGACTCGATCGCCCACGCGCAGCTCGGCCGTGCGGCGCGTCTTCCAGGTCAGCGTGCCTTCGCCGAAGGCGCTCGGCGTGACCAGTGCCGGGCGGTAGGCCCCGCCAAAGGGCTGACCATCGGCCGCCTGGTAGGTCGGCGAGACCAGTCGCGCAAACCAGCCTTCGGCGCGCCGCTGGGTTTCCGACGCAAACTCGATATTGCCTTGCAGAATCAGAAAGGTGCTGCGGCCCTGCTCATCGTAGGTATACGCCGTCGCAAATCCGAACACGCCGGTATTGCGCCGGATCACATCGACAAAATAACCCGAGCCCGGTGCAGCCGGGTCCCAATACCCACCGCGGTGCGGCAGTATTTGCTCCGAGCCGATTATCAGCGGCGGATTGGCATTCGCATACGTTCCGCCGGCCATCGACACCGACGGCAGCAGCGCCAGCAAACCAAACAAAAGGGCTTTCATTTAATTGATCCTTTGTGCCGAGTGGCGATCTCATTATATCGCAGAATGGCCCGATTTTTCCGCGTTTCATTCATCCGCCAGACAGCTCGGCCGACTCAGTCCGCGCGCGG
>JAIMJQ010000020.1:0-26895 GCA_020693165.1 Xanthomonas sp.
ATGCGCGAACAAGCGCTCCGCCAGGGGCGACCGGGACTCCTGCAACGTGTCGAACCGCGATTCGTCCACCCGCAGCCACTCCAGTGCCGTGCCGCTGAGCAGGCGCTGGCGCTGCGCGTCGTCGAGTGGCATGCGCCGGATATGCGAGCCGGGTTCCTGTTCGCCGAGTGGGAACGGGTAATCGGTGCCGAGCATCAGCCGATCTGCGCCGCAGGTGTCGATCAGATAGGCCAGCGCAGCATCATCGTGCACACAGGTGTCGAAGTAGATCCGCTTGAGGTATTCGCGCGGCGGTCGCGCATTGTCGATCGCCACCAGGTCGGGGCGCATGCGGAAGCCGTGCTCGATGCGCCCCAACGTGTACGGGAAGGAGCCGCCGCCGTGGGCAAAGGCCACGCGCAGGGCAGGCAGGCGTTCGAGGACGCCGCCGAAGATCAGGCTGCACACCGCGCGCGACTGCTCTGCCGGCATGCCGACCAGCCATGGCAGCCAGTACTTGGGCATCGACGCCGCGCCCATCATGTCCCACGGGTGCACCAGCAGCGCGCAGTCGAGCTCGGCGCAGGCCGCGAAGAAGTCGAACAGCTCCGGCGCGTCGAGGTTCCAGCTGCCGACATGCGAGCCGATCTGCACGCCACTGAGTCCGAGTTCGCGTACGCAGCGGGTGGCTTCGGCGATCGCCAGGCGCGGATCCTGCAGCGGCACCGTGCCGAGCGCCAGGTAATGGGCCGGATGACTGCGACAGATTTCGGCGGAGTGTTCGTTCAGCGCGCGGTGCAGTTCGAGCGCCTGATTGCCGGGTGCCCAATAACAGAACATCACCGGAACCGTTGAAATGACCTGTACCGAAACATCGAAGCGCGCGTAGTCGTCGATGCGCATCTGCGCATCCCAGGTGCGCGGCTGGATCTCGCGGAAGAACGTTCCATCCTTGTAGATGCGGTGGCGCCCGTCGCTGTGGTCGATGCTGGGAAAGCGTGGATCGTTGAAGCGTGTGGCCAGATCCGGCCATTCGCGGGGCAGAACGTGCGCATGGGTGTCGATCTTGAGGGTCACTTGTGCGGTTCCAGCCGAGGTCCCCGCTATGATAGCGGGCTGCAACGCCAGTCCCGGCGTCGATCGGAGATTGACCATGGATGTGATGCAACGGATTCAGACGGTTCTCGATGCGCACCCCATCGTGTTGTTCATGAAGGGGACGCCGCAGTTCCCGATGTGCGGATTTTCGTCGCGCGCCGTGCAATGCCTGAAGAACGTCGGCGCCAGTTTCCATTCGATCAACGTTCTCGAAGATCCTGAAATCCGCGCCAATCTGCCGCAGTTCGCCAACTGGAAGACCTTCCCGCAGCTGTTCGTGCATGGAGAACTGATCGGCGGTTCCGACATCGTCGCCGACCTTGAGGCATCCGGTGAGCTCAAGCGCATCGTCGAGGAAGCGCGCGTGCAGGCGGGTGCTGCTTGAGCGAACTGCTGCCCACAGTCCTGCCGCCAGTCGAATCCTGGTCAGGCGCGGGGCTCGGTGGGCGTCAGGTCCTGGTCATCGGCGCTTCCGGGGCCCTAGGGCGAGCCTGTGCGATGTCCGCGGCGGACCATGGTGCCAGCGTGGTACTGCTCGGCCGCCGCGTGGCGCCGCTGGAGAAGCTGTACGACGACATCGAGGCGCTCGGGGCGCCGCAGCCGGCGATCTACCCGATGAACCTTGAAGGCGCGACGCCGTCGGACTACGCGGAACTCGGCAAGCGCCTGCTCGACGGCTGCGGTCGGATTGACGGCATCGTCTATGCGGCGGGTCGGCTGCATGGCCTGACGCCGATCGAGCATTTCGATGCGGAAGAATGGCTGCGCACATTGCAGGTTGGCATCAATGCACCATTCCTGTTGCTGCAGTCGCTGCTGCCGGCGCTGGCGGAATCGACGTTGGTACCCAGAGTCATGTTCTTCATCGACGAGATCGAACGCGCGACGCGCGCCTATTGGGGCGCCTACGGCGTCGCCCAGGCGGCGCTCAGGGCATTGATCGGCATCGCCGCGTCGGAGTGGGGCGCACGTGGCGTCGGTGTTTTCGGCGTGCTGCCGGCGCCGTTGGCGAGCGCTTTCCGGCGCAAGGCTCAGGTCGGCGAGGCGGCCGAAGGTCTGGTGGCGCCGGCGCGTTACGGCGAACTTGCGACCTGGCTGCTGGCGCATGCGCCGGATGCGTGGAGCGGGTCGTTGGTGGACGCCCGGCAACTGCCCGCAGCGGCGAACTGAGCACGCCGATGGAGATCGTTTCCGCCGCCATCCTGCTGTTCCTGATCATGGATCCGCTCGGGAACATCCCGGTGTTCCTGTCGCTGCTGAAGGCGCTGCCGCCGGCACGGCGTCGCTTGGTACTGGCACGGGAAATGCTCATCGCGCTGGCAGTCCTGCTGCTGTTCCTGTACTCCGGGCAGGCGTTGCTGGCACTGCTGCACTTGCGCCAGGAGTCGGTCAGCATTGCCGGCGGCATCGTACTGTTCCTGATCGGCATCCGCATGATCTTTCCGTCGCGCGATGGCGTATTCGGCGACATTCCCGAGGGCGAGCCGTTCATCGTGCCGATGGCGATTCCGTGCGTCGCCGGGCCGTCGACGATCGCCGCGCTGATGCTGCTCGCCAACGACGGCCCCGGCCGCCAGCTTGAATGGACGCTGGCGCTGGTGGCGGCATGGCTGGCCACGGCGGCAATCCTGTTTGCCGCCACCGCGCTCTATCGCTGGCTTGGCGAGCGCACCCTGACCGCGCTGGAGCGGCTGATGGGCATGCTGCTGGTCGCGATCTCGGTGCAGATGTTTCTCGACGGCGTGGTCAAGTACCTGAAGACCGCACCGCTGTAAGATTTGGGCATGCCCGATGCGGGGCAGGGGGCAGGGGAACCAGTTCACGACACGGTCGGACCGTGCGCGGTGGTTGGACCCCTGCCCCCGGAGCCTTGCCCCGCTTGTTTCTGCCGTCGCATTGCCGCGAGCTACCCCAATGCGTCCCACTCTTCTGGTCGTCCACCACAGCCATGGCTGGCGCACGGCACGCATGGCCGAGGCGATTGTTGCCGCGGCGCGTGCGACCGATGCGGTCGACGTGATCGACCGCCGTGC
Source organism: Xanthomonas sp. (assembly GCA_020693165.1). Lineage (GTDB taxonomy): Bacteria > Pseudomonadota > Gammaproteobacteria > Xanthomonadales > SZUA-5 > JADKFD01. Next base: position 3,111 of record JAIMJQ010000020.1, read on the forward strand.
CGTCGACGCCACGCTTGCCGATCTGCTCGCTGCCGATGGCTACTTGTTCGGCACGCCCGAGACCTTCGGATCGATGTGCGGTCTGCTCAAGGACTTCTTCGAGCGCACCTACTATCCGGCGCAGGAGCAATTGCGTGGGCGCCCGTTCGCGCTGTTCGTCTGCGCCGGCAACGACGGCAGCGGCGCGGTGGCGTCGGTCCAGCGCATTGCTCGCGGTTTCGGCTGGCGCGAGGTGCAACCGGCGCTGGTGGTTCACAGCGCAGACGTCGAGCGACGGCTGCCCGAATGTGAAGAATTGGGTACAGCGATGGCGCTGGGCTTGGCGATGGGCGTGTTCTGACTTGGCCCGGCTGCGAGTCTCTACTGCTTTCCGTGCCTTGCGACGTTGTCATGACGCGGTTTCTGCGATTTTGCGTGATCCCTCAGTGCTGTTCAGAACTTCGTGACATCGAAGCGGGGTGTTAACAAACCGTCATCCAGCGCTGTTAAACTCTCCTTAATTCTCGCTGCACAGATGCCTCCTCGGTGACCGATCGAGTCGGGGCGATCGAGGGCAGTCCAATCCCGCAACACAAGGTCAGGCAGTCGCCATGAAGAAAAATCCGCAGATGAAAGCGCTGGTGCTCGGTCTCATGCTGGGTCTCGCAGCCTCGCAGGGAGCGTTCGCGCAATCGACGTCCTCAGCCCTTAACGGACGCGTTACGGATCCGGAAGGTCGTCCGATTGCCGGCGCCACCGTTGAAGTGCTGCACGTGCCATCGAATTCCCGCAAGACCGTCGTCACCGACGATCAGGGCCGCTACACCACTTCCGGCCTGCGCGTCGGTGGTCCCTACAAGGTCACGGTGACCAAGAGCGGTTTTGCCGGCGAGGCGCAGGACGACGTGACGCTGAAGCTCGGCGAAGCGACGTCGCTGAACGTCGATCTCGATCCGGCCACGACCACGCTCGATTCCATCGAGGTCGTGGCGTCGACCCAGGACAGCCTGTTCTCGTCCGAGCGCTTCGGCGCCGGCACCAACCTCAACAACGAAGTCCTGAAGGCGCTGCCGTCGATCAAGCGCGACCTGCAGGACTATGCGCGCCTCGATCCGCGCATCTCGCAAACGGACAAGGAACGTGGCGAAATCTCGGCGCTCGGCCAGAATTCGCGATTCAACTCGATCACCATCGACTCAGTCTCGACCAACGACACCTTCGGCCTGGAATCCAACAACCTGCCGACGCTGCGCCAGCCGATCTCGATGGATGCGATCGAGTCGGTGCAGATCAACGTCGTCAATGTCGACGTCACCCAGCGCGGCTATACCGGCGCCAACATCAACGCCGTGACCAAATCCGGTACCAACGAGTTCACCGGGTCTGTGTATGGCACCTACCGCGATGGCGACTGGGTGCGCGGGACCGACGACCGCGGCGTCGAATTCAACGGGTTCGACAGCGAAGAGACCTATGGCGCCACCTTCGGCGGCCCGCTGATCGAAGACCGCCTGTTCTTCTTCTTCAACTACGACAAGACCAAGATCTCGGCCCCGGGCCCGGACCTGGCCAGTGGCCCTTACAACCGAACCACCAACGGCATCTCGGACGCGCAGATCCAGGAAGTGATTTCGATCGCCGAGGACGTCTGGGGCATGACGGCGGGTGACCTCAACCCGGGGTCGCGCGACACCGAGGTCGAGACCTACCTCGGGCGCTTCGACTGGAACATCACCGACGACCACCGTGCCGCCTTCCGCTTCAGCTCCACCGACCAGGCCGAAGCGATCCTGCCCGGTTTCGGCAACAACTTTCTCTCGCTGTCGAGCTACTGGTATACCCAGGAAAAGGAATTCGAAAACTACGTGGTTGAAGTGTTCAGCGACTGGAGCGAGACCTTCTCGACCGAGGTTCGCGCGTCCTATCGCGACTACTACAGCACGCCGCAGACCTTTGCGCGCCAGCCGCAGGTGCAGGTCGACTTCGGCACCGCGAACATGCGCCTCGGTACCGAGCAGTTCCGCCACGCCAACGTTCTCGACACCGAGACCTACAACTTCTTCGCCGCCGGCAACCTGTTCCTCGGCGACCACACGCTGAAGTTCGGTGCCGACTACGAGAGCAACGACATCTACAACCTGTTCCTCGAGTCGAATCTCGGCGTCTATCGGTTTGCCAACACCAACGACTTCCGCAACGGCGTCTATCGCGAGTACACCTCGCGCGCGTCGACCAGCGGCAATCTCGGCGACGCCGCGGCCAGGCTCGAACTCGACAGTCTCGGCTTCTTCGCGCAGGACACCTGGGCGGTCAATTACAACCTGACGCTGACCTACGGCTTCCGCATCGACACGCCGAATGTGGACAAGGCGCCGCGCTACAACCAGGCGTTCAGTGAGGCATTCGGTATCCGCAACGACACCACCATCGATGGCAACGAGCTGTTCCAGCCGCGCTTCGGCTTCAACTACAGCTTCGACACCGAGCGCCCGACGCAGTTGCGCGGCGGCTTCGGTCTGTTCCAGGGTTCGGCGGCCAACGTGTGGTTGGCCAACCCGTACACCAACAACGGTCTGTCGATTGCGGTCTATGGTTGCGGCACGGCGGGCCTGGCCAATTGCCCGACACCGCGTCCCTCGGTGTTTGAGCCGGATCCGGACAACCAGCCGCCGGTGGTGGTCGGTAGCGGCGCGCCGCCGTCGGACGTCGACATCGTCGCTGACGACCTGCATCAGCCGTCGGTGTGGAAGTTCAACCTCGGTATCGAGCACGAGCTGCCGTGGTACGGCCTGGTGGCGTCGGCCGAGGCGATCATCACCGAGGTCGAGGATGCGGTGTTCTACGAGCACCTGAACCTCGGCGATCCGACCCGCCTGGGTCTCGATGGTCGCAACATGTACTGGACCAATTATGATTCGGGTCGCTACCAGACCAACGGTACCTTCAACGGCACTTCGCGGTCGCTGCGCGACCGGGCCTATCGCGAGGTGCTGCTGGCGCGTCCGACCTCCAAGGGCCACGGCGAGAACTTCACGCTGTCGCTGACCAAGCCGATGAGCGTCGAGAGCAACTGGTTCTGGACTGCGGCGTACTCGTACACCGATGCGACCGAAGTCAACGGCCTGACCTCCAGCCGCGCGATCTCCAACTGGGCCAGTCGCGCGGTCTACAATCCGAACGAAGAACTGGCCTCGCGTTCGCCATACGTCAACAAGGACCGCTTCACCGGCGCCGTCAGCTATCGTCATTTCTTCTTTGACGGCTACAAGACCGAATTCGCCATGTTCTACGAAGGCCGCAAGGGCAAGCCCTACAGCTGGACCTTCAACAACGACATGAACGGCGACGGTCTCGCTGGCAACGATCTGTTCTACGTGCCGCTTCCGGGGCAGGTGGTATTCACCAATCCGGCCGAGGAGGAGGTTTTCAACCAGTTGCTGAGGAACTTCGATCTGAACCGGTTCGCCGGCAACGTGGTGCCGCGCAACGAAGAGACGGCGCCGTGGGTGCACAACTTCGACATGCGCATCTCGCAGGAGTTGCCCGGCTTCTTCGCTGGCAACAAGGCCGAGATCTGGCTGGATATCCTCAACGTCGGCAACCTGATCAACGAAGACTGGGGCCACATCGAAGAGGTCGGCTTCCAGTCGAATGGTGGCCAGGCGCGCAGCTTCGTCAACTTCGCCGGCATCGACTCGTCGGGTCGTTACATCTACGACGTGCTGGCGACGCCGGAGGGTCTGGCTCGTCGCGACCGCTCTGGCGAGTCGCGCTGGGCGCTGCAGCTCGGCTTCCGCTACAGCTTCTGATCCAGCTTCAACGTTGCAGGGAAACGGCCGGCTTTTGCCGGCCGTTTCTTTTGCCGAGCGCTGCGGTCTTTGTGCACTCGCAACCCACCATCGCAAGGCATAGAATCGCCGCCTTCGCGCTGGATCCGGATGCAACTACTCATGGTGAACATCAGCCTGTTCGGGCGCTTCGTGCCTTTGCAGTCGCTGGTCCCTTCGGATCGATCGCAACTCGCCAAGCAGAGCAGTCTGGTCAACTACCAGCCCGGGCAGGTGATTTTCAGTCGTGGTGAGCTGGCTCGAACGCAGGCGTTCCTGATCGAAGGTGAGATCGAACTGCAGGACGAAAGCACGGCCCGAAGGCTGCGCGCGACGGATCCGGACGCGCGCTACGTCCTGGCGCCTGGACAGCGGCGTGCACAGACGGCGTTGTGCCTGAAGCCGGCGCAGATCCTGTTTGTTGATCGCGAGTTGCTCGACATCATGCTGGCATGGTCGCAGACCGGCGGCGTCGAAGTGCGCGAACTCGGCAGCGTCGGCGCCAGCGAGCAGGACAGCAACGACTGGATGACCGCACTCCTGCAGAGCAAGGCTTTCCTGCGTATTCCGCCGGGCAACATCGCGCAGTTATTTGCCAGCATGGAGCCGGTGGCCTTCGAGGCTGGCCAGATCATCCTCAAGCAGGGCGATCCCGGCGACTACTATTACGTGGTCACCGAGGGCAGGGCGCAGGTCGTGCTCGAGGACCCGGACGGGAACTCCGAGGAGGAGTTGGCGCAGTTGGGTGTCGGCCGCGCCTTCGGTGAGGAAGCCCTGGTGTCCGGTGAGCCGCGCAATGCCACTGTGCGCGCGCTGACGCGCTGTTCGCTGATGCGGCTTTCCAGTGCTTCGTTTTCGCGGCTGTTGAAGGCGCCACTGTTGCGCGAAGTCCAGATCGGCGAAATCGCCGCCACTGCGCAACTCGTGGATGTGCGCCTCCCAAGCGAATTCGAGCGTGGGCATTGGCCGGGCGCCATCAATGTGCCGTTGGCACGATTGCGCTTGCTGGCGCAGTCGCTCGATCCGAATCGCGAGTATTGGGTTTACTGCGATACCGGTCGCCGCAGTGCCTCCGCGGTGTTTCTGCTGTGCGAACGCGGTTTCGATGCAAAACTGGTGCGCGGCGGCCTCGGTGTCGCGCAATTGACCGAAGCCGCGTAGAGTCCCGCCCCTCGCAGAGCCGAGCTTGCCCGGCAGCTTCGAGCATTCCCAAGCGGAGCAAGCGCCGCTCTAAACAGGCCCTGCACTCCGCGGCTTTTTTAGATCCGAGCTTGCTCGGCTGCGTTGGGCATTCCCAAGCGGAGCGGGCTCCGCTCCAAAAGGGCCCCGCACTGCGTGGCTCGTTTCGAACCACAGGACGCGCAGCGATGGCGCTGCGCAAAACAAGGATGTCCCATGAATCATCGACCTGTCAGTGCCCGCATCAATCCCGAAGCGGGCATGGATGTGCTCTCCAAGGCCGAAGTTCGCCGCCTGACGGCTGCGACCACCGGCAACCTCTACGACCTGTTCCGACGTTGCACGCTGGCCGTGCTGACCACCGGCAGCGAGAGCGACAACGCCCGCGCGGTGCTCGCGCGGCACCCGGACTTCGACGTGCGCGTCATCCAGCAGGATCGTGGTGTGAAGCTCGACCTGATCAATGCGCCGCCGCAGGCTTTTGTCGACGGCGAGATCATCCGCGGCATTCGCCAATTGTTGTTCGCGGTGCTACGCGACATCCTTTACGTCGAGAACGAGATCAAGACGCGGGCCAACCTCAACGAGTCCGAGGGCATCACCAACGCGGTATTCGACATCCTGCGCAACGCCGGCATCCTGCGCGCGCAGCACGCGCCCAATCTGGTGGTGTGCTGGGGCGGCCATTCGATCGGCCGCAAGGAGTACGAGTACACCAAGAAGGTCGGCTATGAGCTCGGCCTGCGCGGGATGGACATCTGCACCGGTTGCGGACCGGGCGCCATGAAGGGGCCGATGAAGGGCGCCACCATCGCCCACGGCAAGCAGCGTATCGAAAACACGCGTTACATCGGCATCACCGAACCCGGAATCATCGCCGCCGAATCGCCGAACCCGATCGTCAATCACCTGGTGATCATGCCGGACATCGAAAAGCGGCTCGAGTCCTTCGTCCGCGTCGGCCATGCCATCGTGGTGTTCCCGGGCGGCGTCGGCACAGCAGAAGAGATTCTCTATCTGCTTGGCATCCTGCTGCATCCCGACAATGCGCGCGTGCCCTTCCCGCTGGTGTTCACCGGACCGAAGGAGAGCGCTGCCTATTTCGAACAGATAGACGCATTCCTCAAGCTGACGCTGGGCGAATCGGCGTCGCAGCGTTACCGCATCATTGTCGGCGATCCGGTCGAGGTTGCTCGACACATCAAGGCCGGCATGGCGCAGGTCACCGACCATCGGGTCGAAACCAAGGATGCGTTCTTCTACAACTGGACGCTGAAGATTCCCGAGGCTTTCCAGTTCCGCTTCTCGCCGACGCATGCCGCAATGGCCGATCTGCAACTGCACCGCGGTCGCCCGATCCACGAACTGGCCGCCGATCTGCGGCGCGCGTTCAGCGGCATCGTCGCCGGAAACGTCAAGGAGGAGGGCATCCGCGCCATCGAAGCGCATGGACCCTACGAGCTGACCGGCGAGCCGGCGATCATGGATGCCATGGACGGACTGTTGAGGGCTTTCGTCGAACAGCACCGGATGAAGCTGCCGGGCAGCGATCCATACAAGCCGTGCTATCGGCTGAAGCCGGCCTCTTGACGGATCAGCGAATCTCACGGCATCATTCCGATTCTACCGTTCCCAGATAGCTCAGCGGTAGAGCAAGTGACTGTTAATCACTGGGTCGCAGGTTCGATCCCTGCTCTGGGAGCCAGCTATATCAAGGGCTTGCACGGGTAACCGCGCAGGCCCTTTTCTTTTGAGTCTCTACGGAGTCACCCGATCACGCAGTTGCCGTGCGTGCTGACCCGGGCATGATTGCGGCCTTGAAGGCGGTCGTTGCTGCGGAGTAGGAGTCCTGGTCGCCCCTGGCGGAGCGGTTGTTCGCCCATCGAACGGGCTGACTTCTAGTCCACCGTTCGCCCTGAGGAAAGCGTCCCGGAGCTTCACCGGGACGCGTCGTCGAAGGGTGAGCAGTGCGCGCCGCCCTTCGCCCTTCGACAAGCTCAGGGCAATCGGACCCGCGTCCTGATAAAGCGTCGGCCGCTTTGCTCAGGGCGAACGGACTCATCGTTGCGTTGGCTAACAAGATCAATTGCTTACGGCGTGTTTGGTGAGGCTCAAGTCAGCACGAGCCAGCACACCGCCGTGATGACCACGCTGCCGAGCAGGTTGATGGCCAATCCGGCGCGTGCCATCTCGGCGATGCTGATGCGATTGGAGCCGAACACCACGGCATTGGGGCCGGTCGCCACCGGCAGCATGAAGGCGCAACTGGCGCTCATGGCTGCCGGAATCATCAGCAGCTTCGGATCGATTCCGGCGCCCAGCGCAGCGGCCGCCAGGATTGGCATCAGCAACGTGGCAGTGGCGGTATTGGAGGTGACCTCGGTCAGAAAGGTCACCACCAGGCAGATCGTCGCGATCAGCAGCAGCGCCGGTAGCAACACCAGACTGCTGCCGACGGCCGCGCCGATCCAGGCACTCAAGCCGCTGCTGCCGAAGCCATTGGCCAGCGCCACACCGCTGCCGAACAGCAACAGGATGCCCCACGGTGTGCGTTGCGCGTGCTGCCAGTCGAGCAGCCGCCCAGGGTGCTCACGATCGCCATCCGGAGTCAGCGCCATCAGCACGCAAGCCAGCAAGGCGACCGTGGCATCGTTGGCGTGCGGCAGATCGAACCACGCACTCCAGCCGCCAAAGGGTTCGCCGCGTGTGATCCAGGCGAACGCAGTTAGCGCGAATATCGCCAGTACGCGACGCTCCGCTGGGCGCCACGCCCCGGAAGTGGGCAGTTGCAGCGCTGCGCCGGCCGGCAGACCACGCGCCAGCCACCAGCCGACCACGGGCAGCATCGCCAGCACGACCGGAATGCCGTAGCCCATGTAATCGGTGAAACTCAGGGTCTCGCCGGTGCTGTCGCCGTAGACCTTCATGAAAATCAGATTCGGCGGGGTGCCGATCGGTGTGCCCAGACCGCCAATGCTGGCGCCGTAGGCAATCGCCAACAACACCGCCACGACCAGACGCTGATCGTCGCTGTTGCGCAAGATCGCCATGGCAATCGGCAGCAGCATCAGCGAGGTCGCGGTGTTCGAAATCCACATGCTGAGCAGCGCTGCGGTGATCAGAAAGCCGAACACCAGCGGGCGGCCACCGCGCCCACCGGTCAGCGTCAGCATGCCCAGGGCGAGGCGCCGGTGAACACCGGATTTTTCCAGGGCCAGACTGAGCATGAAGCCACCCATGAGCAACAGGATGACCGGATCGCCATAGGCTTGTCCGACCTGCGCCGGCGTCAGTACACCGACCAACGGCAGTACCGCCAACGGCAGCAAAGAGGTCAACGGAATCTCGATCGGCTCGAATATCCACCAGATCGCCACCCACACAGTCATGCCGGCGACCCAGGCCATCGCCGCGGCCTGGCCTGAGCCGATTACGCCCAGGGCCACCATCAGCGCCGCCAACGGACCCGCCCACAGTGCCGTTTTTTGCAGCACGCTGCGTGGCGGCGGTCCCACCGTCGCTTCACCCTCCGGCATCTGGAATCTCCCTTCGAATCGACTCCGATCGCCAACCTGGAGGTTTCGTCATACTAGCCCCTGTTCGGCTTGCCGCCGGCAATGGGCGCCCACTTCTGCGGCATCATCCGACTATGGCCGTCGCTCGATTTTCACGACTTCCCGATTTCGATTCCGACCGGCCGCTGGTATCGGTGCTGCTGCCGGTACGCAATGGCGGCAGTTGGCTCGGCGCGGCGGTGGCCAGCGTTCTCGCGCAGACCTGGCGGCATCTGGAACTGCTGTTGATCGACGATTGCAGCATCGACGGCGCCGTCGATGCGCTGCCGGCTGATGCGCGTCTGCGCGTACTCAGGTCGCCGGGATCGGGCATCGTGGCGGCGCTCAATCATGGACTTCGCCATGCGCGCGCGGACTGGATAGCGCGGATGGATGCCGACGATGTCTGCTCGCCGCAGCGCCTTTCGATACAGATGGAGCACGCGCATCGATACCCGGAACTGGACATCATCGGCTGTCGCGTTGCCATGCTGGATGCGCCAGCCGCCGGCGGGTGGGCGCGCTATCTGCAGTGGAGCAATGCGCTCACCGAGCCCGCCGACATCGCCCGCGAGATGTTCGTCGAGAGTCCGCTGGTGCACCCCAGTGTACTGATGCCGACGAGTTTGCTGAAGCGACTCGGTGGCTATCGCGACGGCGACTTCCCGGAAGATTACGACCTCTGGCTGCGCGCCGCCGAAGCGGGCTGCCGCTTCGGCAAACCGCAACCCGTGCTGCTGCAGTGGCGCGACCACGACGAGCGCCTGACGCGTTGCGATCCGCGCTATGCGCAGGCGCGGTTTGTTGGGCTGAAGGCGCGAAATCTGGCCGCCTGGCGGCTCGGCGGTCGCCCGGTATGGATCGGTGGCGCCGGCCCAGGTGGACGCCAGTTGCACGATGCGTTGCGCGCGTGCAGCGTGCCGGTGCTTGGTTTCGTCGACGTCCACCCGCGTCGCATCGGCGGGCTCAAACGCGGCCTGCCGGTGTGGCCGCGGGCACGTCTGCGCGAACCTATGGCGGGTTTCGGTCTGATCGCGGTGGGGAGCCCGGGTGCCCGCGATCGCATCCGCGACGACATGGCTTCGACGCCGCTGCAGGAAGGCGCCGACTGGATATTCGCGGCGTGAGCCGAGGACGCTCGTGAGCCGAGGACGCTCAGATCCATCAGGGCAAGTGCCGATCCAGTGCCGACTGCGGTATTTTACGAACTGAGGGAGCAAGTCGGGGTGATGCCTTGATATGGATCAACCCTCAGGATCTTGCCTCTGCCATGCTGCGTACAATTCTTAAGTGGAGGTTAACGCTATGAAAGTTCGGATTCCCGCTGCAGCCATTGCCTTGGGTCTACTCGTCAACGTCGGCGCGACTCCGGCCTACGCGGCTGACGAGGCCGCCGCGATGGCGCTGCTGAAGCAAAGCAAGTGCCTGACCTGCCACGCCGTTGAAACCAAGAAGGACGGCCCGTCTTACAAGGAAGTGGCAGCCAAATACAAGGATCATCCAGAAGCGGAGGCCAAGCTGATCAAGCATGTCTCGGAGCCGTCCAAGGTTGAAATCGACGGTGAGATGGAAGACCACGGCGCCGTGAAGACGCGCGATGCAGCCAAGATCAAGAATCTCGTCGATTGGATTCTTTCGCTTTAACGCAGGGAGTGCAGGATTGTGAACTGGTTGCGGAGCGGTTGGGCGACATTGAAGCGATGGGGATTCCTGCGGTCCGCAGGAATCTTCGGCCTGGTGATGTTGCTGGCGAGCACGTTGGTTGTCGGTGGTGCCGCCGGGTTGGCATGGACGGAGACCGAGGAATTCTGCACCGGTTGCCATGAAATGCGCGACAACGTCTATGCCGAATACAAAGGCACTATCCACGACACCAACCGCAGCGGCGTGCGCGCAATCTGTTCGGACTGCCATGTGCCGCGCGAACCGGTTGCACTGATCAAGCGCAAATTTGCAGCCAGCCTTGAACTTTTCCATCACTTCACCGGCAGCATCGATACCAAGGAAAAGTTCGAGGCGCATCGCTTCACGATGGCGCGGCGGGTTTGGGTGCGGATGAAGGAGACCGACTCGCTGGAATGCCGCAACTGCCATCACCGCGACGCCATGTCCTCCGATCTGCAAACCGAACTCGCGCAGAAGCGGCACAAGAAGGCCGATGCCGAAGGTTTGACGTGCATTGACTGCCACTTCGGGATCGCGCACGGCGAACCGGTGGGTCCGGAGACACCTCGAGATATCAAGGTCGAGCGCAAGAGTTAGTTCGCAGCGTAGTCGCCTCAGTCAACAACTAAAAAGACAGTCGCAAGGGGGTGTTCGATGAAACGCATCAGGCTGGTTCTGGCCGTAATCATGGGCGTTGGATTACAGGTCGTTACAATGGGCGTCAGTGCCGGGGTGACGCAGCACGAGCCGATCTCGGGCGCGCAGTGTGCAGATTGTCATGATGCCGAGTCCAAGGCGCATGTCTACCACGGTGACTGCGCGACCTGCCACGAAGGTGCGCTCGCGCACTCCACCGCGGACAGCCCGCGGAAGACCAAGGTCGGCAAACCGGAGTCGAAGGAATGCCTGACCTGCCACGTCAAGGACGAGAAGCGTTCGACGTTTGCATTTGCCGAACATAACCGTGCCGGCGTCCAGTGCAGCGATTGCCACGGCATCCACAAACCGAAAGTGGAGTTGATCGGCCTGAGCGCGCAGCAGGCTGGCACTACGGCGAGCTTGTGTACCGGTTGTCACCAGGATGTCGTGGCGCGCTTCAACATGCCTTCGCATCACCCGGTCCCGGAGGGTGGCGTGACGTGCACGGGTTGCCACGATCCGCATGCCGGTCGTCAGACCACGCTAGCCAATACGACCGAGCGTTGCACCGCCTGTCATCAGGCCGTTCGCGGCCCATTCGTGTTCGAGCACCCTCCTGTAGTCGAGAGTTGCGCCAATTGCCATGACGCGCATGGATCGCCGGTACGCAAGTTGTTGGCCGTTCCCCAGCCGGGTCTGTGCCTGCAGTGTCATTCGATCGCGAGCAATCGCCATGGCCAGACCGGTGCTGCCAGCAATTCCCAGATGATTTCCGGGGCAGTGATGCGCGACTGCGTCAGTTGCCACGGCGCCATCCACGGCAGTTCCATCGACCAACATCTGAGACATTGAGGCCTTGAGGAGCATCTGCCATGAAAGCAAATACCAACAAAAGGCTTGTGCTGGCTGCGCTGATCTCGGCTGTAATCGGTCAGGCTCAGGCGCAAAGCACGACCGCGACCAACAGTTCCGACGAATTCCTCTACACCGGGTACTTTGCGGCGTCGCTGTTCTATTACAACTACAACGATAGCCGCGACTTCCTGCAGCGCTACAACTACCGGGAAGGTTACGGCGACAACAACAGTTCGGGTTTCTATGCCGATGCCAGTTTTCGCGTGGTTGGCAGCAATTCGGAGCGCGACGTGTTTGTCCTCGAACGCGACGGCTTCGGCATCTACAACAACCGCAACCGCGCGCGCTACGACAGCGACAACATCGGCGTGACCGGCTACTACAACTCGTATCGTTCCGCCACCGGAACCCTGGGCTACCAGTACAATCCGAGTCGCGTGCCCGGCGGTGTCGATCGCAGTTACTTCTTCCCGGCCGGGACCAATACCAATTCGGGTTACGTTGCGCAGTTCAACAACGACTCCGATCGCTCGAACTACCGGATCGATCGAGACACCTACGGCGCCGGCCTCAAGTTCAAGCCCGCCCTGTTCAACGACGCTGCCGCGCTGGGCCTGAAGTACGACGGCTACTCGCGCGAAGGCGATCGATTCTCCAGCTATGTCCTGGGCGGCAGCAATGTGACCGGCGGCGCCTCGCGCGTACTGCAGCGCTGGCGCGGCTTCGACAACCCCGTCAACGAGGAAATGAACCGCGCCACGATCAGCGCCAGTGGCTCTCCGAACGACTTTCACTTGTCCTACGAGGGATCAGTCGAGAAGTTCAACAATCAAGCTTCGGAAGTGCAGATTTCGGATTTCTCCTACAACAGTCCGGCGCTGGTGCCTAGCCCCAATCCGTTGTTCTTCACGCCCGACAGCACGCTGGTCAACAACAACTTCAAGCTCAGCAAGGTTTTCGGCAGCACATCGATTGCCGCTGGTTATGGCTTGAGCGTGCTCGATCAGGACTCGTTTTCGACACAGCAGCAGACCGTCGGCTACAACGATGGCCAGATCGAAACGAACAACGCCTATCTGACCGTCAGTTCGGCGGCATTCAGCAGTTTCGGGCTGGAGGGCTATGTCAAGTACTATGACCGTGAAAACGATTCGGACTTCCCGGTCACCGGCTTGATCAACCCGACTGCAGACCAGCAACTCGGCGTACGGATCAACAGCATCGAGTCGTACACCTACGGCGTTTCTGCGAACTTCCGCCCCGACTTCTGGCGATCGAATCTGATCGCCGGATGGCGGCGCCTCGACCGCGACCGCGACCTCACCTGGACGGCGGTCACTGTCCCCGGCCGCAATGGTATCCAGCCGCAGCGCTCGTTGTACTCCGAAAAGAGTCTGATCGACGAGTTCTACATGAACTTCGTTGCGCGGCCCGCCACCGGCGTCATGCTGCGGATTTCGCCGTCCTACGCGTCCGCCGACGACACCGGGTTGATTACCGAGCCGGGCGAAGCGTTCATCCTCAAGACCAGCGCCAGCTACGCAGCGCCGGACGGCTGGATGCTCAGCGGCTATTACAACTACAAGGATCGCAGCAACGACAACAAGGTTTTCACCGACGCGCTAACCAATCCGGTCGCGGACGGTGGGTTGACCGCCCAGAACGTCGATTCGACACAGCAATCGGCGGGATTCACCTTCAACAAGCCTTTCGGCGAGTGGGTGAACATGTCGGCGAACTTTGGCTGGGTGCAGAACGATTTCGAGACCTACTTCATCCAGTCCAGCCGACGGCGGTTTGAGGCACCCAACAACCCGGTCTTGTTCCTGCGTCAGAACCGCCCGAACTATGACGTCGATACCTATTTCTTCTCCATCGGTGGTGACTGGCAGGCACGCGAGACCTTGCGCTTCAATGGCAATTACACCTATTCGTCTTCGTCGGGCAAGGTTGCCAATGGGTCCACCATTCAGTCCTCGCTGCCGGAAGTCGATGCGCGCATCGACAATCGGCTGCACTCGGTGGAAATAGGTGCGGCGTACTCGATGAACGAATCGATGGACTGGACCGCGACGTACATCTACGACAACTACGACGACGACGCCTATGGCGATCTGAGCGGCAGCATGAACAGCATCGTGCTCGGATTTTCGATGGCTTTCTGATCGCGACGGCGATGCTGCTTGAAGTTCCAATGACAGCCGGACGGTAATGTCCGGCTGTTTTTTTTTGGTGCGCCCGGCAGGGCGCACCTGCTTTGAGGTGAAAGTCATCAAGGGCGAACGCATCGCTGATGGACAGTCGAGTGGCTTTCGTCGATTGGCGCTGTGGCCGACATCGAGCGAGCCTGGTGCCGATGCGCTGCGAAGTCCGGTCAAGCGCTACTTCCTGGCGACGCGGCCGCCATTCCTGACCGTCACGCTGTTCGGGTGCCTGCTCGGAATCGCCACTGCGGCTGCCGACGGCGTGCCGCTGAATGCCTGTACCGCGATCGCCACGCTGGTGCTGGGGTTGCTCCTGCATGCGGCGGTGAACGTCTCCAACGACTACTGCGATCATCTGAACGGCACCGATGCGCGCAACACCCAGCGTGTGTTCCCGTTCACCGGCGGCTCGCGTTTCATCCAGAACGGGGTGATGACGCCGGAGGCGACGCGATGGCTGGCGCGTGCGCTGTTCACGGCGACCATCGTCGGTGGAATCGGGCTGGCGTGGCAGGTCGGGACCGGACTGCTGTGGATCGGACTTTTTGGCGTCATCACCGGCTGGGCATACTCGGCTGGGCCCTTGCGGCTGAACAGCCGTGGGCTCGGTGAGCTCTGCGTGGTGCTGACGTTCTGGCTGGTCGTGGTCGGCGCCGATCTGGTGCAGCGCGGCAGTATCGGCGCGACCGCGGTGTGGGCCGGGCCAGGCTACGCGCTGCTGACCGCGAACATCCTCTACATCAACCAGTTCCCTGATCGCGACGCCGATCTGGCGGCAGGCAAGCACCACTGGGTCGCCCGTTTGCCGGTCGCCCAGGCGCGCTGGGGATATGTGCTCATCCTGGTTCTGGCGGGGCTGGCAATGCTGCTTCCGGTGCTTGCCGGACAACTGCCGCGCGGAACTGCGCTGGGCCTTGTGGCACTGGTTCCGGGCGTCCTCGCAGCACGCATTCTCCTGCGATACGCCAATACGCCTTCGATGCTGGCACCGGCGCTACGCCTGACCATCATCACTGCACATCTCGCGGCTGCGGCGACAGCTGCAGGCATGCACTTGTGAGCGCAGTCAGGAGTCGCCTTCGCTGTGCCGCGTGAAACCGCTCGCTACCCAGGCGCTGGCGATGTCGTGGTTGAAGCGGAAGTTCGGCGCGACGCGTTCGTGCGCCAGTTCGTTGCCGCTGTCGTCGAAAGCGCTGAGCTCGGCCCAGGGACTGTCCTCGTCGGGGACGATGTCGAGATTGACGCGAATGCGGCCGTTCGGGCTGGCGACCTTGGTGCTCTTGTGCAGCGCGGCGTAAGCCTGCTGCTCGTGGCGGCGGATGACTTCCGAGGCGGTCTTCACCAGCGTCGCGAACGCTGTCGAATCCAGCGGTTTCGGGTTCTTCTTGTCGCGGCCCATGGTCCACGGACCAACCAGCGCCGGCTCGCTGTGGCCATCGAGCGTCATTGCCACCGCCCAGCCGTCGTCCTCTTCATTCTTGATGACCCTGGCAGTCCAGCCATCGTCCGACCACTGCCGGTCTTCATGGATGGGCACGCTGACAGGTTCGGCATCTTCGGTGGCGTCGGTTTGCAGATTGGACACGGGATCGAGCTCGGCGGGTTCGGGGCGCCGAGGATAGTGCCATCCGCGCCCGATCGCAGGTTGCCGCACCGATTCAGGCGTAGACCAGCGCCAGGCCGGCAACCACCATCGCGGCACCGGCGCCGCGGGTGACCAGCAGGCCTGTGGTGGACCACCGACCGAGGGCCAGCCCGACCAGCGCACCCGCTGCGTGCAGCAGCGCTGTCGACAGCATCATTCCGACCAGGTACGGCATCGCCTGGGCTGCCGCAGGCAGCTCGACGCCGTGCGCGTGCCCATGCAGTGCGGCGCACACGGCGACCAGCGCCAGCGCCGCAGGCAGCGACGGCTTCAGCGCCAGCGCGATCGGCATGCCGATCGCCACCACGCTGAGCGCGAGCAGATGCTCGGACGGGCTGCCGGCCAGCGGTCCCGCGATCGCAGCCGAGGCGGCCAGCGCCATCACCGCGACGAAGGTTGACGGCAACTGCCAGCGCGCACGACCGCCAAGCGTCGCCGCGAACAGGCCGACTCCGACCATGACCAGCAGGTGATCGAGTCCGAGTAGCGGGTGCGAAAGTCCCTCGGCGACGTCGAAATGCAATCCCGTGCCGGAATGGGCCCATGCTGGCAGCGGCAGTGCGGTTGCAGCCAGCAGCCCGGTACGGAACATCAGTGTTGGACTTGCGGTGGATCTGGACATGAGGTCAATCCTTGCGCATGCGGTAAGACGGGATTAGTTCTTCAGCTGTTTCAGGGCATCGAGGATGCGCTTGCGCTCGCCGGCATCGCGTACCTGCGACAGCGTCTTGCTGGTGCCGGGCAAATAGCCGACCGGGTCCGCGAGGTAGCCATCGATATCGTCGGGCGTCCAGGTTCCGGTCGCTGCGGCAAGTGCCGGCGAGTACCCGAACCACGGCGACCCACCCTTGGCAGCGCCGACGATTTCCCACAGTGCGGGTGCCGAGCTCTCCGGACCATTGGCGCTGATCCGGTGGCACACGGCGCACGCTGCCAATGCGCCCTGGTCGGACGGCACCAGCGTGCCGAAGCGTGAATCGGCATCGGCGCTGACGGTCGCATTGGAGGCAATCTGTTCGCTGCTCAACGCCCATGCGACGACCGCGAGGATCAATACGGCCGCAGCCAGCGTTGCCCACATCGGTAAATTGCGCACGTGAACCTCCTGCCCAACGCACGACCGCCCGGTCGACGGCTTGCGCCACATTGATCACCCTTTGGGTTGATCGCGCCATGACAATTGTCAAAGCGCGGGCACTTTGATCGTGATCAATGTCAATGCAATCGAGCGGTCCAGCATGCGCATCAGTCGCGTGGGGCAGCTCGCCATGACACAGCCGGGAGGGGCGCAATGAGCATCGACGCAGGGCAGCAGACGACCTTCGATAGCGTGCTGGACGACTACGCCGAGCATCCGGTCGCCACGCTCGGAGGGTTGACCCGCAGGCAGATGCTGAAGTTTTGCGCCGGGGTGGCGGCGACCATGGGGCTGAGTCAGGCGGCGGGCGTGCGCATGGCGATGGCGGCGGAGAACCCGCTGCGCCCGCCGGTGATCTGGCTGCACGGGCAGGAGTGCACCGGCTGCACCGAATCGCTGCTGCGCGCCTATCACCCGACGCTGGAGTCGTTGATCCTCGACGTCATTTCGCTCGACTACCACGACACCCTGTGCGTCGGCGCCGGCAAGCAGGCGCTCGACTACAAGCACAAGATCATGGAACAACACCGCGGCAAGTACATCCTGGTGACCGAGGGTGGAACACCGATGGCCGACGGCGGCATTTACTGCAAGGTTGGTGGGCGCACCCAGGTCGAGCTGGTCCGCGAGGCCGCCGAGGGGGCCGCTGCCGTCATCGCAATCGGTTCGTGTGCGTCGTGGGGCGGCGTGCAATCGGCTTACCCGAATCCCACCGGCGCGGTCGGCACGCAGGAGGTCATTCCTGGCAAGACGGTCATCAACGTGCCGGGCTGTCCGCCCAATCCGTACAACTTCCTGTCGACGGTGCTGCACATCCTGACCTTCGGCGAGCCGCCGGCGCTGGATGAGCACAATCGACCAAAATTCGCCTACGGGCGGCTGATCCACGAGAACTGCGAACGCCGTCCGCACTTCGACGCCGGTCGCTTCGCGCTGGAGTTCGGCGACGCCGGTCACCGCCAGGGCTTCTGCCTGTACAAGATCGGCTGCAAGGGTCCGGAAACCCACGCCAATTGTCCGGCGATCGGTTTCGGCGATGTCGGCGAGGGCAACTGGCCGGTCGGCATCGGTGCGCCGTGTTTCGGTTGCACCGAAAAGGGCGTGGGCTTCACCAAGCCGATCCACGCGCTGGCAGACCTGGTTTCGCAAACGCCGCCGTCGGTGTACCCATCGGTCGGCGGCGCGCACGGGCAGGGTGCCAGTGCGGGCGCAGCAGCACTCGTGGGTGGCGTCGTTGGCGTAGCGCTGGGTGCCGGCGCGATGTTCGTCAAGAACATGGCGGAAGACCGGGATCAGACCGCAGCTTCCAGCCAGAAAGTCGCTGAACGGGAGGCATGACATGGGCCTCTCCCGCAGAGCGTTCCTGACCGGTGGTGCCGGTGCAGCGGGTGCGGCTTGCCTGGCGCATACGCCTGCCGAGGCGTTGACTCGTGCGCCGAAGTCGATGCCGGAAGGCGCGCTCGGCATGTTGTTCGATTCAACCTTGTGCATCGGCTGTCAGGCGTGCGTCTCCGCGTGCCGGGCCGCCAATGACGTCGACGCCGGCATCACGCCGGCGCCGTTGGCCGACTGGAATGCGGCCAATACCTGGGCGGTGGCCGAAGACCTCGATGGCGTCACCCTGAACGTGATCAAGGTCTATCGGGACGGCGATGCCTCGGTGAAGGATCGCGAGCGCGACGGTTTTGCCTTCATCAAGCGCAATTGCCTGCACTGCGTTGATCCCAGTTGCGTCTCGGTATGCCCGGTCAGCGCGATGGCGAAGGATCCGGTCACCGGCATCGTCAGTTACGACGAGAAAGCGTGTCTGGGGTGTCGCTACTGCTCCTACGGTTGCCCCTTCGGGGTGCCGCAGTTCGACCTGAAGAGCACCTTCGGACAAATCAACAAGTGCGAGATGTGCTCGCACTTGCAGGCGCAGGGCGGCATTCCGGCCTGCTGTGATGTCTGTCCGACCGGCGCGTCCTTGTTTGGGCCAGTGGCGCTGCTGCAGGCCGAGGCCGACCAACGGCTTGCGGCCGAGCCGGGAACGCTGCATCCATTCCCGCGCGGTGATATCCGCCAGGACCGGCCCGTGCATGAAGCAGTCATTCCGAAATACCAGAAGCACGTCTACGGCGTCACCGAGGTCGGTGGCACCCAGGTGCGCTACCTGACCGCCGTGCCATTCGAGAAACTGGGCTTGCCGACGTTGGGTCCCGACGCGCCGGTGCGCTTCGTTGAGGGCCTGCAACACACGCTCTACAACTACATGCTGGCGCCGGTGGTGGCGTTGTTCGGCCTGGCCTGGGCGGTCCGCCGCAACAAGCCTCGCATCGACGCGCAGGACGACAAGGAGAACTGAGATGTCCGGTCATCCGCAACGTCTGCGCGGCGTGTCGCTGGTCACACCGTTCAGCCTGGTGCTGGGACTGCTGGTGCTGATCGCCGGCGTATTCCTGCTCAAGCGCTTCATCTACGGGCTAGGCGACGTCAGCAACCTCAGCGCGGGCTATCCGTGGGGGTTGTGGGTCACCTGGGATCTGATCATCGGCAGCGCGCTCGGTTGCGGCGGCTTTGCGCTGGCGATGCTGATCTACGCCTTCAACCAGGGTCACTACCATCCGCTGATGCGCCCGGCACTGGTCGGCAGCCTGCTCGGCTACCTGTTGGCCGGTTCGGCGGCGGTGATCGACATGGGGCGCTGGTGGCAGTTCTACAATCTGCTGTTGCCGTGGCACTGGAATTTCAGTTCGGTGATGCTGGAAACCGGACTGTGCGTGACCGCCTACATGATGCTGTTGTTCGTCGAGGCCTCGCCGATGGCGCTGGAGCGCTTCGGCCTCGAGCAATGGCGCAAGCGTGTTGCCAACGTGATGTGGCTGGTCATTTCGATTGGCATCCTGCTGCCGTTCATGCACCAATCGTCACTCGGTTCGATCCTGCTGGTGCTCGGCCACAAACTGTCGCCGCTCTACTACACGCCGTGGTTGCCGCTGCTGTTCGTCAGTTCGGTACTGGCGATGGGCTATGCGCTGGTGGTGTTCGAGGCAACCATCGTCACCAAGAGCTTCAGACTGGCCTCGGAGCATCGCATGCTGTCGCGGCTGTCGACGCTGATTGGCGGGTTGCTGGCCGGCTGGCTGCTGCTGCGCTGGGCCGATCTGCTGTGGCGTGGTGCGCTCGGCGACGCCCTGGCGCTGACTCCGCTGGCAGCGAGCTTCTGGCTCGAGAACGCACTGGCGCTGTTTGCCGCCGTTGCCTTCCTGTCGCCGCGGGCGCGGCGCGACGCGGTATGGACTTTCCTCGCTGCCGTCTCGCTGCTGCTGTTCGCGATCGTGTATCGCTTCAACGCCTATCTGGTGGCGTATACGCCGGCGGTCGACGGCTATGAGTACTTCCCGTCGGTCCAGGAGATCCTGGTCACGGTGGGCATGATCGCGTTTGAAATTCTGGCTTACCTGGTCATCATCAAGCTGTTCCCGGTCCTGCATTCCCCGGCGCAACAACGCGCGCACGCCTGACCCCTGGAGATTCCCATGACTCGTGTCGTGATCGACCCCATCACCCGCATCGAAGGCCATTTGCGCGTCGATGTCGAGGTCGACAACGGACGCGTGACCAAGGCCTGGTCGTCAGGCCAGATGTGGCGCGGCATCGAACTGATCCTGCGCGGACGCGATCCGCGCGATGCCTGGGTGTTCGCCCAGCGCATCTGCGGCGTGTGCACCACGGTGCATGCGGTGGCTTCCGTGCGCGCGGTCGAAAACGCGCTGCAGTTGCCGGTGCCGATGAACGCGCAGTACATCCGCAACATGATCATTTCCGCGCACGGCATCCATGACCATCTGGTGCACTTCTATCACCTGGCGGCGCTCGACTGGGTCGACATCGTGTCCTCGCTGAAGGGCGATCCGGCGGGTGCATCGACGCTGGCGCAGTCGCTGTCGGACTACAAGGGCAACTCGATCCAGCAGATGCAGGCGGCGCGCGATCGCCTGAGCAACTTCGTCGGCAGCGGGCAGTTGGGCGTGTATGCGTCGGGCTATTGGGGCCATCCGGCGATGAAGCTGCCGCCGGACGCCAACCTGATGGCCGCCGCGCACTATCTGCAGGCGCTGGAAGTCCAGCGCAGCGCCAACAAGATCGTCGCCATCCTCGGTTCGAAAACGCCGCACATCCAGAATCTGGCGGTCGGCGGAGTCGCCAATCCGATCAACCCGGACAGCCAGTCGACGTTGACGCTGGAACGCTTGTACGCGGTCAAGGCGCTGATCGACGAACTCGGCGATTTCGTCCACAACGCGATGATGGCCGATGTCGCCGCGGTCGGTGCGCTGTATGCCGAATGGACCGGCTACGGCAAGGGCATCACCCACTATCTGTCGGTACCGGATCTGCCTCTGGACGAGATGGGGACGAAGTTCGAGTTGCCTGGCGGCCACATCCCCGACGGCGACTTGAGCAAGTTCCGCGCGATCGGCGACTACCAGGATGCGTTCTTCCGCGACGGCGTCAAGGAGGAGATCGGCCACTCCTGGTACAAATACGAAGGCGACACGCCGGCGCTGCATCCGTGGGACGGCCAGACCGAACCCAACTACACCGACTTCCAGGACGACGGCAAATACTCGTGGATCAAGGCGCCGACCTTCCACGGCGAGCGCGTGCAGGTCGGCCCGCTGGCGAATGTGCTGGCGATGGCGGCAGCCGGTCACGAATCGACCACGAAGCACCTGAACAAGCTGCTGGCGCAGGCCAGCGCGGTCGCCGGTTCGCAAATACCGGTCAGCGCCTTGCACTCGACCATCGGTCGCATCGCTGCGCGCGCAGTGCGCTGCGCGGTGCTGCACGACAGCCTGGTCAACCAGTGGAACCTGCTGATGGCGAACATCGCCAAGCGCGATTTCGACACCTACAACCGGCCGACCTTCCCCAAAGGCGAGATTCGCGGTTTCGGCTTCCACGAAGCGCCGCGCGGGGTGCTGTCGCACTGGGTGGTGATCGACAACGGCAAGATCAAGAACTACCAGGCGGTGGTGCCGTCGACCTGGAATGCCGGCCCGCGCGACGACCAGGGTCGACCGGGCCCCTATGAAGCGTCGCTGCTCGACAACCCGGTCGCCGATCCGGAACTACCGCTGGAAGTCCTGCGCACCGTCCACAGCTTCGATCCGTGCATCGCCTGCGCGATCCACATGACCGATCCGCAGCGGCGGCCGATCGTCCAGGTCAAGGCGTTTTAGTGTGGAGCCAGCCATGGAGATCCTGGTTCTGGGCATCGGCAACATCCTGCTCGAAGACGAGGGCATCGGCGTGCATGTGGTCGAGCGCCTGCAGTCGCGCTACCTGCTGCCAAGCAACGTCAGCGTGCTCGATGGCGGCACTTCCGGCATGACGCTGCTGGACGACATCGCGGCGTGTCAGCATCTGCTGATCGTCGACTGCGCGCGCCTCGACGGTCCACCCGGAACCATCCACGAGTTTCACGGCAATGCGGTGCCGGCGTTTTTCCAGCAGCGCATCTCGCCGCACCAGATCGGCCTTTCCGATCTGCTCGCAGCTGCGGCGTTGCTCGACGCGCTGCCCGCGGAGCTGTCGCTGATTGCGATCGAACCGGCGAGCGTCGAGCTCGGCATGCTGTTGACCGCCATCGGCGAGCGCGCTTGCGAGGCGGCGTTGGATCGGGTGGTTCGTCGCTTGACTGAACTGGGTGCTGCACCGCGCCCGCTGCTGGCTGCCGCCTGATGTGCTTCGCCACGCCAGAGCGGGTGGTCGAGCTTGGCCCCGGTGTGGCGATGGTCGAGCGTGCGGGCATGCGCATGCCGATCCTGTTGCATCTGCTCGACGAGCCGGTCGCGGTTGGAGACTGGCTGGCCGTTCAGGCGCAGCGCCACGCAGTGGCGAAGCTGAGTGACGCCGAGGCGGAAGAGTTGATTGGGCTGTATGGCCAGATCGCAGATCACGTTGCCTGCAGGGCAAGCTGACATTGGGTTGCGTGTCACGTCGCACTGCGCTGCTGGCTACGTGACCCACCTCCCATCGGGAATTCCAGAACGCACTTCACGGGGCCAGTGAAATGAACGATCACCTCGCCGACCTGCGTATCTCCGGCCTCGCCGTGCACTTTCGCGACATCGGTGATCGGCAGATGCGCGATCTGCCGTTCTACAACGCCAATCTGGAAGTGGAGGCTCTCGGCTTCTCGCCGTTAGGCGCTCGGGAACTGCTCGGCGTGCTGATCACGCCGTGGTTCATGAATCTGGTGATCGTGCCGCTCGACCATGAATCGGTGGACGCCCATCGCTATGGCAAGTCTCGGACCTTCGCATTGCCCGGAGGCGAGATCGGATTCCTGTACGGCGGCGATGAGGTCGTCGGCGCTATCTGGGCGCACTCTCTGCACTCGCCGATGCAGAAGTTCACCTCGCAGGCGCACGCACGCGGCGAGGCGCGCATGCGACTGGCCGCGGCGCTGAAGAGCAGCACGCCAGCGCAGGACAGGGCAGCCAGCCCAGGCCGGCGCGCCTTCCTGACCGGCGGCCGCGCGCCCGAGGCGCGCCGATGAGCTGTGTTGTCTCCTGCTTTCCTTTGCGTTCTCGGCGTCCTTTGCGGACAATCCTCCGGATCAAGGTCTTGCAGTTTCGTTGGTGAAAGCCTTAATGCACGAGATGTCCCTATGCCTGTCGATGATCGATCTGGTCGCCGAGCGTGCACGCGCCGAGGGCGCTACGCGCGTATTGCGCGTCAAACTCACCATCGGCGCACTCGGCAACGTTGAACCTCAGGCGTTGGCGTTCTGTTTCGAGAGTGCTGCACAAGGCGGCCCACTGGAGGACGCGGAATTGGATATCGAAGTGCTGCCCGGCGTTGCCTGGTGTTTCGATTGCAGCAAGAGCGTGGTCATCGAGCGGCGTGGCGACAGTTGCCCGTGTTGTCGTCGCAGCGCCCTGCGTATCGACGAAGGCGACCAGTTGCAGGTCACCGAGATGGAAATCATCTGATCCATGCAATGCTGTGGGCGCCGCGATCTGCTGTCGAATGAGCGCAGGCCGTGTCCGCACTGAGCGGTGGCTGTCTGGTCGCGCGTGTGCACTTCGATCGCAGCGCTGTCAAAGCGG
>JAIMJQ010000020.1:26903-38756 GCA_020693165.1 Xanthomonas sp.
GATTTGCAGCGTCCGTTGCAAGTGCTCGCGAGCCTGCGCGGGCGCACGCCGGAAGAATGTCTGCGTTTGCTGCCGAAACTGTTCCCGCTTTGCGGCAGCGCGCACGCGCTTGCGGCGCTGCAAGCCGTAGAGCATGCCGCGGCGATTGCACCGGAGTTGGACCAGGCGCGGGCCAGGGCGACGCTGGCAGAAGCGGATGCGCTGGCGGCGCATGTCTGGCGCAGCGGGATCGAATGGCCGCAATTGGCCGGTACGCCGACGACGGCGCCGCTGGTGGCGCAGGCACGACGACTGGTCGGACAGATTGCGCTGGCCGTTTACCCGCAAGGTGACTGGCAACGGATCGGTGGCGGACGCCTGGATGTGGATGCGGCCGCGCTCAAGCGGGCACTGGCCGAACTGCAGGGCTTGCGGGCGCAGCTGGATCTGGCCGACACGCTGGCGACGATGCGGGAGCCGATGGCGCTGGCGATGTCCGGCACCGGGGCCGAGTGGCACGCGCGTGTCGAACAGTCCTTTGTACGCATGGCGCAAGCCACGTTCGCGAGTTTCGATCGGGTCGAACAGGGCCTGCAGTCGATGCTCGGTCTGACGGCGGTCGCGGCTGCCAGGATTGCGCTACCGAACCGGCCGGGACAAGGTCGTGGTCGTGTGGATACGGCACGCGGTGACCTCGTTTACGAGATCGGCATCGACTGCGGCCGTATTGTCAGCTGCAGCATGGTCGCGCCGACCGACCGGATCTTCGCCGTCGATGGCCCCGTCGCGCAAATGCTGGATCGGCTCGTGCGTGCGGACGATCCGCTGCGCACGGTACGCTGGGTGTTGGCGTCGTGGGATCCCTGCATCGAGGTGCAGGTCGCGGCCGCGGAGCCGGATTGATCCAGCTCAGCACGCGGGCGTTGACGCGACGGGTACACTGAGATTCACGGCGGAAACCCGGGAGATCCTGCATGTGCACTGTATGTGGCTGTGGCAAAGGCGAGGTCCGCATCGATTCTGGTCTGGCAGTGCTGACGCCGCAGGCGTTCGCGCATCTGCACGGACCCGGCCACGGCCAGGATCCAGGGCTGATTGCCGCAAGCGCCTCCGGACTGTCTGCAGCGGGCATCAGCGAGTCGCGCCTGGTGCGCATCGAGGCTGACCTGTTGTCGAAGAACGACGCGCTCGCGCAGCAGAACCGGCTGCATTTCCAGGGGCATCGCGTGCTCGCCCTCAACCTGGTTTCCAGCCCCGGCTCGGGAAAGACCACGTTGCTGGTACGCACCATCGAGCATCTGCAGGGAAGGCTGCCGATTGCCGTCATCGAGGGCGACCAGCAGACCAGCAACGATGCCGAGCGCATCCGCGCGACCGGAGTGCCAGCGGTGCAAGTGAACACCGGCAAGGGCTGCCATCTGGATGCATCGATGGTCGCTGGTGCTTTCGATCGCTTGAACCCACTCAGCGAGGGCGTACTGTTCATCGAGAACGTCGGCAACCTCGTGTGCCCGGCAGGATTCGATCTCGGCGAAGCGCACAAAGTGGTGCTGGCGTCGGTTACCGAGGGCGAGGACAAGCCGCTCAAGTATCCGAACATCTTCGCCGCATCGAGATTGATGCTGGTGGCGAAGTGCGACCTGCTGCCGTTTCTCGATTTCGATGTCGACCTGCTGATCGCCAATGCGCGCAAGGTGCAGCCGGAAATCGAGGTGATTCTCGTGTCGGCGAAAACGGGCGAGGGAATGGACGCCTGGACGCGCTGGATCGAGGCGCAACTGGCTGCGCCGGTTGAAGTAGGTGACGTGGCCCTCTGGGCAACATGACCTGCGACTCGGTTGGACCCCGGCAATGAGCAACGCCGTGCGCCTGCGCATCCGTGTCCGTGGCCGCGTCCAGGGTGTCGGATTTCGTCCGTTCGTCTACGCGCAGGCCCGTCGCCTGGGGCTCAGCGGTTGGGTATTGAACGATGGCGATGGCGTGCTGATCGAGGTGCAGGGCGAGTGCGTCGTCGCATTGCCGGTTGCTTTGCGCGAACATGCGCCACCACTGTCGCGCATTGACTCGATCAGCACCGAGACAATCGCGGCGATCGATGGCGAAATCGGTTTCGTCGTGGCCAGCAGCGCGCAGCGCGGGGCGCTGCGCACCGAAATCGGCCCGGATACTGGTGTTTGCGCAGACTGCCTGCGCGAGTTGTTTGATCGCTCTGATCGGCGCTACGGTTACCCGTTCATCACCTGCACGAACTGCGGTCCGCGCTTCACCATCTGTACACGCCTGCCTTACGACCGGCCGCAGACGTCGCTGGCCGCCTTCCCGCTGTGTCCGGCCTGCGAGCGCGAATACAGCGATCCCGGCGACCGCCGTTTCCACGCCGAAAGCACCGCCTGCGCGGACTGCGGGCCGCGCCTGTCGCTCGATCCGCGCGCGATTCTGGCGTGCCTGCAACTGGGCGAAATTGTCGCGATCAAGGGCATCGGCGGCTATCACCTGGCTTGCGATGCGCGCAATGCGCAAGCCGTTGCGCGACTGCGGCAGCGCAAACAGCGCGAGGCGAAACCACTCGCGGTGATGGTCTGCAATCTGGCTTCGGCGCGCGGGCTGGCCGAAGTCGACGCGATCGCGGCCACGCTGCTGTCCTCGAAGGAACGTCCGATCGTCGTAGTGCGTGCGCACGCCGGCAACGGCATCGCGGCGCCGGTGTCTCAGGAGTTGAACTCCCTCGGCCTGATGCTGCCGTACACGCCGATCCACTACCTGCTGTTCCATGCCGCTGCG
The DNA here is from genome assembly GCA_020693165.1 of Xanthomonas sp. Classification (GTDB taxonomy): domain Bacteria; phylum Pseudomonadota; class Gammaproteobacteria; order Xanthomonadales; family SZUA-5; genus JADKFD01. Next base: position 29,664 of record JAIMJQ010000020.1, read on the forward strand.
GGCGAGCCCGACGGCTGCGACTGGCTTGGTCGGCCGCAGCCATTGGCGCTGGTGATGACCAGCGCCAATCCGCACGGCGAGCCGCTGGTGCACACCGATGCAGACGCGCGCGAGCGCCTCGCCGGCATCGCCGACCTGATCGTCGACCACGACCGGCCCATTCTGGTGCGCTGCGACGATTCGGTGATGCGCGTCGTCGATGAACGGCCGACGTTCATGCGCCGGGCGCGCGGATTCGTGCCCGAGCCGATCGATCTCGGCAGTGACGGTCCCAGCGTGCTCGGCGTCGGCGCTTTCCTGAAGAACACGATTTGCCTGACGCGCGGTCGCGAGGCCTTCGTGTCGCAACACATCGGGGATCTCGACAATCCCGAAGCACGGCGCTTTTTCGGCGAAACCGTCGCCCATCTGCAGCGCATCCTCGACGTGCGGCCAGAGGCGGTTGCCTGCGACTGGCATCCGGATTTTCCGAGCAGCGAGTTTGCGCGCGAACTTGGGGTGCCGCTGACACCGGTTCAGCACCACCATGCCCATGTCGCGGCAGTCGCGGCAGAGCACGGCGTGAGCACCCCGCTGCTGGGTTTGGCGCTGGATGGCTACGGCTATGGCGAGGCCGGTGCCGCCTGGGGCGGGGAACTGCTGCGGGTCGATGCCGCGGGCTTTCAGCGACTCGGATATCTGCATCCGATTGCGCAGCCCGGCGGAGACCGCTGCGCGCGCGAGACCTGGCGTTGCGCCGCGGCGGCGTTGCATGCGCTCGGCCGCGGCGAGGACATCGGCGACCGCTTTTCGGGTGAGCCGATGGCACCGCTGGTGCGGCAACTGCTGGATCGCGGTTTGGCGCCAACGACGTCGAGTGCCGGACGCTGGTTCGACGCCGCCTGCGGGCTGCTCGGGCTGCATTGGCATTCGAGTTACGAGGGACAAGCGCCGATGGCGCTGGAGGCGCAGTTCACCGCGGCCGAGGTGGTCGAACACGGATGGAGCATTGTCGACGGCGTGCTCGACGTGCGTGCGTTGCTCGGCGCATTGGCCGGGCCGGGGATGGATGTGCGCAGCGGGTCGAATCGTTTCCATGGCACGCTGATCGCCGCGCTGGCCGCGTGGGTCTTGCAGGCGGCTGCTGCCACCGGTTTGCGTCAGGTTGCGTTGTCAGGCGGATGTCTGCTGAACCGGGTTCTGGCAGAAGGCCTGCTGGCGGCGTTGCGCGAGCGCGGGCTGCTGCCGCTGCTGCCGCGCCTGCTGCCGCCCAATGACGGCGCGATCAGCTTGGGGCAGGTGTTCGTGGTGCGCTGAGGTGCGCGGCCTGTGGGAGCGGGCTTGTCCCGCGAGCTTTGGAAAAGCGACAAGCTCGCGACACAAGGTCTCACCGAACATGCCGTAAGCAACTGATCTTATAAGCCAACGCAACGATGAGTCCGTTCGCCCTGAGCAAAGCGTCCCGGTGAAGCTCAGGGACGCTTTGCTCAGGGCGAACGGTGGACTAGAAGTCAGCCCGTTCGATGCGCGAACAAGCGCTCCGCCAGGGGCGACCAGGACTCCTGTCATGGCTTGAAGCCCTTCAACCCACTGCGTGCTCGCGCAATTGATCCAGCGTGACGACGCCCAGCGCGTTCAGGTGGGTTGCCTCGAGCACCACCATCGGCGCCACGCCGGCGGCGTAGGCGTCGCGCCAGCGTGTCGCGCACAGGCACCAGCGATCGCCGTGTTTCAGACCCGGAAATCCATATTCGGGCCGCGGCGTACTGAGATCGTTGCCTTCGGATTTCGAAAAGCGCAGGAATTCCGTGGTCATCACCGCGCAGATCAGATGCAGGCCACGATCGCCCGGATCGCCGCGACAGCAGCCATCGCGAAACCAGCCGGTCATCGGCTCGGTGCTACAGGTCTGCAGCGGCGTACCCAATACGTTCAGAGTGGTGTTGCTCAAGGTCGTGGTGGCTCCTTTCGATGCGCCATTGCGTATCAACGTTGATCATTCCGGGCCCTCGGGCCTGGATGCGGGGTTGCAGTGCGGCCACGCAGCCGCGTGGCCCAGCAACCGCCTGCAGCGCCGCCGCCCCGACGGTCGCTGCAATCGCTTCCAACCAACACCAACAACCGACACCAACACCCCTTCTTCAGGCCGCCAGCTGGCGCAGCACGTAGGGCAGGATGCCGCCATGGCGGAAGTACTCGACCTCCTTCGGCGTATCCAGCAGCACGCGCACTTCGAAGTGCTTGACGCTGCCGTCCTCGGCGGTCGCGGTGACCTTGAGGCGCTTGCCGGTGCCGTCGCCAATGCCTTCGAAGTCGAAGGTCTCGCGACCGGTCAAGCCGAGACTGGCGGCATTCTCGCCATCCAGGAACTTGCATGGCAGCACGCCCATGCCGCACAGGTTGGAGCGGTGGATGCGCTCGAAGCTCTCGGCGATGACGATCTTGACGCCCAGCAGCATGGTGCCCTTGGCCGCCCAGTCGCGCGAGGAACCGGTGCCGTATTCCTTGCCGGCGATCACGATCAACGGCGTTCCGGTGGCCTGGTATTGCATCGACGCATCGTAGATGGAGGTGACTTCGTTGGTCGGGAAGTAGGTGGTGAAGCCACCTTCCGTGCCCGGCGCCAGCTGGTTCTTCAGGCGAATGTTGGCGAAGGTGCCGCGCATCATGATCTCGTGGTTGCCGCGGCGCGAGCCGTAGGAGTTGAAATCCGCGTACTGGATGCCGCGTTCATTCAGGTACTTGCCGGCCGGAGTCGAGGCCTTGAAATCACCTGCCGGCGAAATGTGGTCGGTGGTGATCGAATCACCCAGCAGCGCCAGCGCGCGTGCGCCCTTGACGTCGCTGATCTGGCGCAAGCTCATGGTCATGCCGGCAAAATACGGCGGGTTCTGCACATAGGTCGAGCGGTCGTCCCACGAATACAGCGCGCCTTCCGGGGCCTGCACCGACTGCCAGCGCGCATCGCCGTCGAATACGTGCGCGTAGGAGGCCTTGAAGCCGCCCGCGGTGACCGCGTTGCGCACAGTGTCGGCGATCTCGTGGTTGCTCGGCCAGATGTCCTTCAGGTACACCGGCTGACCATCCTTGCCGGTGCCGAGCGGTTCGGTAGTGAGGTCCAGATCGGCGCGTCCGGCCAGCGCGTAGGCCACCACCAGCGGCGGCGAGGCCAGATAGTTCATGCGCACTTCGGCGTGCACGCGGCCCTCGAAGTTGCGATTCCCGGAGAGCACCGACGCGACGATCAGATCGCCATCGGCGATCGCCTTGCTGACCGGCGGCGGCAGCGGACCGGAATTGCCGATGCAGGTGGTGCAGCCGTAGCCGACCACAAAGAAGCCGAGCTGTTCCATCGGTTCGAGCAATCCGGCCTTCCTGAAGTAGTCGGTGGCCACCAGCGAACCCGGAGCCAGCGAAGTCTTCACCCAGGGCTTGGTGGTCAGGCCCTTGGCCACCGCATTTCGCGCCAGCAGTCCGGCGCCGAGCATCACCGACGGGTTGCTGGTGTTGGTGCAACTGGTGATCGCCGCAATGACCACGGCACCGTCGGTCATCTCGTAGCTGCCGGCATCGGTGGTCACTGTGGCATTGCCGGGTGTGGCCGACTTCGGCTTGGCCGCGCGCGCCTGCGCCATCAGTTCGTGATTGCTGGCGTAGTCGGCCTTCATGTCCGCCAGCAGTACGCGATCCTGCGGCCGCTTGGGTCCGGCCAGGCTGGGTTTGACGTCGCCGAGATCGAGGTGGAGCACGTCGGTGTATTCGGCTTCCGCCTGGCCCGGCTCGCGGAACATGCTGTTCAGTCGCGCATACGCTTCGACCAGCGCGACTTGCTCGTCGCTGCGGCCGGACAGGCGCAGATAGCTCAGCGCCTCGGCGTCGATCGGGAAGATGCCGCAGGTGGCGCCATACTCGGGCGCCATGTTGGCGATCGTCGCGCGATCGGCCAGCGGCAACTGGTTGAGGCCGTCGCCGAAGAACTCGACGAACTTCTCGACCACGCCGCGCTTGCGCAGCATCTGTGTGGCGGTCAGCACCAGATCGGTAGCGGTCGCGCCTTCCGGCATCTTGCCCGTCAGGCGAAAGCCGATCACCTCGGGGATCAGCATGGTCGACGGTTGGCCGAGCATGGCGGCTTCCGCCTCGATGCCGCCGACGCCCCAACCGAGCACGCCAATGCCGTTGATCATGGTGGTGTGCGAATCGGTGCCGACCACGGTGTCCGGGTAGGCCCATGGCTCGGCGCCATCGGTCGCGAACACGACGCGCGCCAGATACTCGAGATTGACCTGGTGCACGATGCCGGTGCGCGGCGGCACCACCTTGAAGTTGTCGAAGGCCTTCTGGCCCCAGCGCAGGAAGGCGTAGCGTTCCTTGTTGCGATCGAACTCGATGCGCGCGTTCTCGTCCACCGATTCACGCGTGCCGAAGCGATCGACCTGGACCGAGTGGTCGATCACCATCTCGGCCGGAATCAACGGGTTGATCTTGTTGGGGTCGCCGCCGAGCGACTTCATCGCGTCGCGCATGGCAGCGAGGTCGACCACGCAGGGCACGCCGGTGAAGTCCTGCATCACCACGCGCGCCGGCATGAACGGGATTTCCTGCGTCGACGGCTTCTTCGGATCCCAGTTCAGCAGCGCCTCGATGTGCGCCGGCGTGACATTCTCGCCATCCTCGAAGCGCAGCAGGTTCTCCAGCAGGATCTTCAGCGAATAGGGCAGGCGGGCCAGATTGTACTTGGGCGCGAGGGCTGTCAGACAGTGATAGTGGTAGGTCTTGCCGCCGGACGTGAAGGTCGCGCGCGTGCCGAAGCTGTTGCTCATGGTTAGCCTCCGAGGATGCGAGTGAATCGCCGGGGGTCGGCCGGTCGATCGGCAGACCCCAGAATCAGCTCCCGATTATGGCGCAAGCGCCAGCGGCTCGGGCAGCGACGAAAGACGAATTGCGGGCAGGCATGAAGTTGCCGTGCCAGTCGACCAGGGTGCGGAAGGTCGCCGTCGTAACGCGGCTCCGGCGCGCCCGGGCCAGGTAGGCGCCGAAAAGCCTGATCGCGCCGGCGCCGCGGCTCTTCGCCAGTTCAAAGGCGCCGGGACCTCGCGTACAGGCCATGGCGCTCAATCGAGCCCCATCGACGCGAGGACCCAGCCTACCAGAGCGCCACGGGGCCATGGCCCGTTTGCATTTTCGGGTGCAACGTCGAGTTCGGAACCGTTCGCGCCACCCGGATTGTCTAACTTGTATCCTCCGCCCGATCCCGATCTCGACAGCCGGGGAGACTCGCGATCATCGCTGCCAGCAACTTTGCCAGACTGATCCTGCTCGTGATGCTGCTATTCGGCGGCATGCACGCCGCGTATGCCGTCGACAGTCTTCAATTCCAGCACCTCGGCAACGGCGGTGCCAGCGACGATCCGACCCAGCTTGCAGATCCGGCGTCCGCCACGTCAGTGACCACCATTCGCGATCTCGGCGGCGGCACCTGGTGGCGTGGTGAGATCGTCGCCGACGCGAATGGGTCACAGGTATCGAACTTGCCAAGCGTGTTGTTCTTCAGCGGTGGATTCCACGCCACCGACACCGTGGTGCTTCCAGGCGGGCAGCGCATCGTGCGCAATCGCTTTGGCGATGCCGGGCCGGCCTGGGGGCTGCGCGCCGAAGTTCCGATCCTGCTGCCAGCCACACTCGGCGCTGGGAGCGTGTTCCACGTTCATATCAATGACCCGCGGGGTCGGGCGATCCAGCCCCACCTGATGACGCTGAGTGACTATCTGGACCGGGCAGTCGCCCGCAAGATGGTCGTCGCTGCCAGCACCACCGCGCTTTTGACCCTGGCGTTGCTGGCGGTCATCCTGCGCCGTAGCTTCGGTGGCGCGGCCTACGGTCATCTGGCGTGGATGGCGTTCTTGATGGCCGGGTACATCCTGACCTTCACCGGCGAATTGCACCATCTGGTCCACAACGCGTGGTTGACGGGTTGGGGCTCCACGCTGCAACGGACCTTCGCGACGTTTGCGGTGGCTTTCAGCCATCTGTTCATCGTCAGCTATCTGGAATTGCAGCGCCGGCGTCCACGCGTCGCGCGCGCGTTCTTCGTCTTCGCCGGGCTGCAGATCGCGCTGGCGCTGATCAGTTGGATCGAGGGCCGCGAACCCGGTCCGGTCGGCGCCCTGGTGTCCAATTTGCTGATCCTCGCGTCAATCCCGCTGGTGCTGTTCGAAGCCTGGCGCGCGCATCGGGATCTTTTGCAGGCAGGGCGTTACGTGCTCTGGGCGTGGGGCCCGGCCTTGCTGGTGCTGAGCTTGTGGATTTTCGCCTTGCAGGGCTGGTTGCTCCCGACCTGGGTCGATGTCGGCAACCTGGTGTTCTGCAGCATGGCGCTGCAAGTGGCCGTGCTGCTACTGGGTCTGGCCGACGACACCGCGCGCCTGCGCCGTGAACGGGATACCGCCACCGACCAGGCTGGGCACGACCCGTTGACGGGAGTGCTGAACCGCCGCGCGCTGCAACAGCGGCTGCAAAGCCTGCTGGCGGACGCCGGAAGCAAGGGCGAACCGCTCAGCCTGGTGTTCCTCGATCTGGATCACTTCAAGCGGGTCAATGATCGCTTCGGACACGCGGTTGGAGATCAATGCCTGTGCGAACTGGTCGGGCGCGCGCGTCTGGCGATGGCGCCTGACGACGTGCTGGCGCGCTACGGCGGCGAGGAATTCGTACTGGTGCTGCCCGGTCGCGACGGCCGCGCAGCGCTGGCCTGGGCCGATCGACTGCGCCAGGACATCGCTGCCAGTCCGTTCCCGGCCGGCGCGCTGGCGGTTCCGGTCAACGCCAGTCTGGGCATCTGCGAGTGGAACCCAGGCGACAGCATCGATGCCTTGCTGGAACACGCCGACCAGGCGCTGTACCGCGCCAAACAGGGCGGCCGCAATCGGGTGGTCCAGTGGCAGGCGCAGGGGCCGGAGCTGGCTTGATCCGTGGGAGCGGGTTCATCCCGCGAAGGCTCTCGCGGAGTAAATCCGCGCCAACATGAAAATCAATGTCTTACGGCATGTTCGGCAAGAGCGCCGGTGAGCGCGATGAAGCCGCGCACACACGGCCTACCTTCACGGCAGATTTGCCATGAACCGTAGGCCGTTGTGGCCGATCGCTCGACACGGTTCGCGTGCGCGAGAATCTGTCCCGATCGGGCTCAGCGGCGCTGATGATCACGCCGTTACAAAGAGCGCCGGTGAGCCCCGTCCGGCGCTCGGCGCGCCCAACGGAGTGGGTCGCGCGGGCCACACCGGCCTACTTCCTGCTACTCGTAGCCATTGCTGAAGATCAGATCGACGGCGGTGCCCACGGTGTACACCTCGCCGGTGGTGAATGTGCCGTTGCCGGCGCCGGCACCGCCCAGGGGCACACCGCTGCTGGTGACGATGCTGCCGTCGTCGATCAGATCGAGGCGCACCGTGCCCTGGCCGCTGGTAAGGGACAAAGTTACGGTGTAGGTAGTGCCGACGCCGTTGATGTCGACGATGCTGGCATTTGCGGTGCCGGTCGCGGTAATCACAAAATCGGCTGTAAACACACTGTTGCCCACCACCGCAGAACTGAAAGTGACGGTGTAACTGACGACCGTGCTGGGTGCCGCCGGATTGGCGCTGGCGCGCACAATCGAAACCACGGTCGGCGGCGCCACCGGCTCGGTCTGCAGCTCGAAGGCGCCGATATCGGTGCCATCGCCATTGACTGCGTTGACAGGCGACAGATCGATCGTGCGCGCGAAGCCAACGCCGCGCTGGTCGAGGAAGCCGCCGGTGCGGATGCCACCGTCGATGGCCGCGCTGCCGGCCTGCAGCGCGTAGCTGCGCGTCCCGCCGCCGTTGTACTGGAGCAAGCCCAATTGCGGATTGGCATTGGTGCGGTCGGTTGCCTGATTCAGCAGCGCCTCGGCAATGTCGCTCAGGTTGAAGCCGCGCGATACCACGCTGCCGGGTCCGGTGACCGTATTTATCGCCAGATTGCCGCCGACGTTGTTAGCGAGCAGGGTGTTTTGCAGGCTGGTCACCGTGGTCGACGTGGCGGCTGCCATGCCCGTGCGGATGCCGGCGCCGGCCCCAGCGTTGTTGCCAGCGATGGTGCTGGATGACACCACCAGTACGCTGCTGCTGGTGGTGGCGCCGAAGCCGGCATGGGCGATGCCGCCACCCACCCCGCTGCCATTTGCGGCGTTGCTGCCGATGGTCCTGCCGCGCACGATCAATCGGTGGTTGTTGCCCTAAAAGTAGATGCCGCCGCCCTGGGTGCTGGCGATGTTGGCGGTGATGGCGCTGTCGCTGATCACGCCGTCGGCATGGGCCAGTGACAGGCCCGCCCCGACGGTCGCCTGACTACCGTTGATCTCCACTTCGGTCAGATGCAGTTCCGCGTTGAAAGCATCGATGGCGCCGCCGAAACCGTCACCGCCGTTGCTGCCGTCGTCGAGTCCACCCGTGAACCCCAGTCGGGTGATGCCGATCTGCACCGGCTGGAAGACGTCGAACAGGCCGAAGGCCGGTGCCCCGACGGCGCGGCTGATGGTCAGCAGTTGCGCGCCGGGGCCGTCGAAGTTCATGTGGCCGGTAGGCTGCGGCAGTCTGCTGCTCAAGTTGAGGATGAGGATGCCGGGCAAGCCAAAGTTGAACAGCACATCGTCAGTGCCCGGACCATTGGCATTGGCGTCCAGGATCGCCTGGCGCAGACTGCCGGGGCCGCTGTCGACCAATTGAGTGACAAAGATCGCCTGCGCCTCGACCGCGCCGATATCGGCGTTGTTGCCGTTGGGTGCGGCGGGTGCGATCGTCCCGATATCGACGATGCCATTCAGCCCGCGCTGGTCGCAGCCATAGCGCAAGCCCTTGTCGAGTGCGGGGCTTCCGGCCAGCGGCATATGTGTGGGCACCTGGCCGGAATGGATGGCCAGCGGGCTGAGTTTGGGGTCCAGGGGATTGGGTATGGTGCCCGTTTGGTCGCCGGGCTGTGTAAAGCTGGTGACGTTGCCGGCATTGCCGATCAGGTTGTGGCCGCGGGACGTCAGAGTACCTACAACGTCGCGGTTGGCATTCCTTTCCATGAACCCATGTCGTAAGTCATTGA
>JAIMJQ010000124.1 GCA_020693165.1 Xanthomonas sp.
GCTCTTGTGGGTCCAGACTTGTCTGGACGCTTTCCCCGGTCGCTGGCGCCGGTTTCCTCGACACTCGGCCGAATGAAAGGCTCACGTACGGGCCATGAACACGGGTTACAATCCGATGCATAGCCACCGTCACCACCCGGTCTCATGCGGATCCGACTGACCCTTCTCGCCATCGTTGCCGTGGCGGCGCTCGCATGGATCGCGATCGATCGAGGTCTGGTGGCAGGTGCCCGGTCGGCGCAGCCTGCGCAGCGACTACCCGCTCAGCCCGCTCCGGAAACGTCAACGCCGCAGCCCGGCGCTGACCGAGAGCCAGTGCCGGCCGCGACGCCTGGACACGCTGCGCCGTCCACCGCCGTTCCGGCTGTGCCGGCAACCGCAGACGCCGCCAGCGCGGATGAACAGCCTGCGCCGGCAACGGACTCGCCGGAAAAATCCGGCTCGCGCCTCGCCGCCCTCGAACGCGGCGCCCGCTCAGGAGACCGCAAGGCGGCACGCGACTGGGTGGATGCGATCGTCCAGTGCGCTTCGGCGATGAACGGTCAGTACATCGGTCCTTCATCCACGCACCTCAGCTACCTGAACTGGAATCTGTTCGAGCCACAGCACGCGATGCGCGTGGAACTTGTGGGGAGCTTGCTCGACGAGTGCGCAGTCATGTTTCCGCCAGCCGATCGCGAGCGAGCCATGCAGCAAGCGCAGGAACTCGTTGTCGAAGCGATCCGTCTGTGGGCCGCGTCCGGCGATCCGCTGGGCCGGCTCGCGCTATCACAGTTCGAGGCAAGCTGGCCGCCAGCGCCGGACCAATGGCGACAGCAGCAGGCATGGGCGGCCGCGCATTTGAACGCTACCGACCCGCAGACCCTGATCGACCTCGCCAGCAGCTTCTCCGGCATCAGTCGTTTCAACAGCGGTGCGGCGTGGCGGTTGGCAGCCTGTGACCTCGGCTACGACTGTGCGGCCGGCGGTGCGCTGGCGCGCGAGATGTGCCTGAACGAGTTGCAGTGTTTCGCCGGCAGCTATGAGGAGGAACTGTTGCAACGCATGCCGCCGCGACAGTGGCAGATCGCCCAGGCGCAGCGGCGCGCGCTGGTGGAGATGCTGCGGCGTGGCGAGACCGCCACGATTTTCGATGTGCCGCCGCCGGGGCCCTGAGCGCATGCGCCGCAGATCTCTCGTCGCCGGTTCGCTGGCCTTGGCTCTGGTTCTCGCGGTGGTCTTGCTGCTTTGGCGGGCGTTGCCAGTGGCGCCGAAAGCCGGGCAGGCGGCAGCGCAGCCCTTGCCGGCCGCTGTATCCGACTCCGGCATGGCGAACCCGCCATCGGAGCCACCGCTCGCTCCTGAAAGTTCGGCGGTGGCGGTGACGCCTGAGACCGCAATAGCCCCCGGTGCGAAGCCGGCGGAAGACCCTCTGCTGCAGCTGCCGATCGCAGCCGGCGAGGCCCTGCTGCTGCTGGAGTGGTGTGCCAGGCTCACCTTGCCCGACGACTCGGCGCAACGGGAGCAGGAATGGCAATGGCTGGGCGGCGAGGCCGCTGTGCTGGAGCGGGCGAACCATGCCGAGGCGCGCGCATGGGCCATCGAGCACTGCGGCCCATGGACCCTGGACCGCAACAGTGACCGTGCCCAAGCGCTGAAGGCGCAGTTGGTCGAACGTGCGCGCGCTTCGGCCGACCTGCAGGACCGTCTGCGCGCCATGGCGAGCGATTCGGCACTGGGCGAGCCTGACGACTCGCGCGTTGACGATGTGCGGCGACTGCTGGAACAGGCACTGCTGGCCGGACGACCCGAACTGCTGCGCGATGTCGGGCGAGCGCTCGAGCGCAGCCGCATGGCGATGCCCGACCAACTCGGTCCCTATGCCGGCGGCGGCGCCTCGACGCTGTTCACGCTGCTGGCCTGCGATCTTGGCATGCCCTGCGGCGAGCACAGCGAGATGCTGCGCCTGAACTGCTGGCTGGTGGGCCGCTGCGGCTACTCCGACTACGAGACGATGGCTTTCGATGCGTTCCACGGCGCCCGCGAGCGTGAGCTGATCCAGGCGCACCGCGCCGAGTTGCTCAGGCGCATCCGCGCCGGTCAGGTTGCGGGGCTGTTCGACCCGGTGCCGTTGCCGCCGAAGCCCTGAGCCTACCGTGGGAGCGACCTTGTGTCGCGAGCTTCGGTTGCCAAGAGCTCGCGACACAAGGTCGCTCCCACAGAAGTTCCTACAAGCGAATGAAATACGGCCCCACGCTGAGCGCCGCGCCGACCACAAACATTACCCAGGTGTTGCTGACGAAATACGGAAAGCCCATCAGCGCGACGCCGAACACCAGCGGCGAGATCGACCGCTGCTTCTTGCCGTAGAGGAAATAGCCAAAGCCGATCGAGCTGAAGACCACGCCCCAGAGCAGGCCGGCGACGCTGCCCATGTGCACACTCCTGGCCGCGCCCGCGGAATCGGGCGTGCACACAGTATGGCCCTCCGGGCTGGCATTGGTTCCGGCGTGATCGACCTTTCCGCTGTCACGGGCTCCCGGGTTGAGCCCGTTCCCACGCGCCTGCCGCGCGCTTGGAGCGGGCTCCGCCCGCGATGCTTCTGAACCAACACCAACAACCAACACCAACAACCGCTACACTTCGTCTCCCCGTCGTCGGGCGTTGGTTAAACGGTCGCGGTGCGGGCCCGCAAGGGCATCGCATCGAGGAAAGTCCGGGCTGCAAAGGGCAAGGTGCCAGGTAACTCCTGGGGGGCGAGAGCTCACGGAAAGTGCAACAGAGAACAAACCGCCAGCGGCTCGTCGCAAGGCGAGTGCGGGCAAGGGTGAAACGGTGCGGCAAGAGCGCACCGCGTCGGTGGCAACACGCGACGGCATGGCAAACCCCACCTGCAGCAAGGCCGAATAGGGGGAGCATGGCGCGGCCCGCGTCTTCCCCGGGTAGGCTGCTTGAGGCCAGCGGTGACGCTGGTCCCAGAGGAATGACCGTTCACGACAGAACCCGGCTTATCGACTGACCCGGGCGACGGGGGCTTTTCTCGGTGTCGGTTGCTGGTGTCGGTGTCGCAAAGAGCGGGTGTTGGTTGTTGGTGTCGGTGTTGGTAAATGCCAAGAGCCGCTCTTTGCGACACCAACACCAGGAACCAACACCGCTCTAATCCGCTGGCAACAGATGCGCGTACTCACGCGCCAGCGCGGCGGGCTGTTCGGACTTGATCAGGTAACAGTTGCCGATCGCCAGACGATCCAGATGCGTGCCCATGAAGCAGCGAAACGCGTCTTCGGGCGAGCCGACCACCGGTTCGCCACGCACGTTGAAGCTGGTGTTGACCAGTGTCGGGCAGTCGGTCAGCGCGTGGAATGCGCTCAGCAGCGCGTGGAAGCGCGGATTGCTGTCGGCGCGCACGGTCTGCACGCGCGCCGAATAATCGACGTGCGTCACCGACGGAATCGTCGAGCGGATCTGCTTCAGTCGATCGAGACCGGAAGCCGACGCGTCGACCGGCAACCGGCAATTTTCGGCCACCGGCGCCACGATCAGCATGTACGGGCTCTCGGCATCGAGATCGAAGCACTCGCGCGTGCGCTCGGCCAGCACCGATGGTGCGAACGGGCGGAACGACTCGCGGAATTTGACCTTGAGATTGAGCACCGACTGGGTGTCGGCGCGGCGCGGGTCGGCGAGGATCGAGCGGTTGCCGAGCGCGCGCGGGCCGTATTCGGCGCGGCCCTGGAACCAGCCCATCGCTTGGCCGTCGGCGAGGTCGCGCGCGGCGGCGTCGATCAGTTCATCGTCGGACAGTCGCCGGTAGACAGCGCCGAGGCCGTCGAGCGTCTGCGCAACGACATCATCATCGAACTGAGGTCCGAGAAAGGCGCCGGCCATGCCATCGCCGCCGGGGCCGACCGGCGTGCGCGGCTGGTCCTGCGCACGATGCCAATGCGCCAGCGCCGCGCCGAGCGCGCCACCGGCGTCGCCGGCCGCCGGCTGGATCCAGATGCCGTCGAAGCCGGCCTCGCGCAGCAGCTTGCCATTGGCGACGCAGTTCAGCGCCACGCCACCGGCAAGACACAGGTTACGTTCGCCGGTCTGCCGCTGCAGCGAGGTCGCCAGCTTCAGCACGATCTCTTCGGTGACCTTCTGGATCGACGCCGCCAGATCCAGATGACGCGGCTCGATCGGCGCCTCGGCTGCGCGCGGCGGCCCGCCGAACAGCGCGTGGAAACGCGCGTTGGTCATGGAAAGGCCGGTGCAGTAATCGAAGTAATCAAGGTTCAGTCGGAACGTGCCGTCGTCCTTGATGTCGATCAGCCGGCGGATCAGTTCGACATGCTTCGGCTCGCCATAGGGCGCCAGCCCCATCAGCTTGTACTCGCCCGAGTTGACGCGAAAGCCGCAGTAGGTGGTGAACGCCGAATACAGCAGCCCGAGCGAGTGCGGGAAGTGGATCTCGCGCAGGATGTCGAGGCGGTTGCAGTGGCCGACGGCTGCGGTGGTGGTCGCCCACTCTCCGACGCCGTCCATGGTCAGCACCAGCGCGCGCTCGAACGGCGACGGGTAGAAAGCGCTGGCGGCGTGGCTGAGATGGTGTTCGGAGAAGGCGAGCGGATTCTTCAGCGCGAAGGGCTGCTTTTGTGGGTCGTGCTTTGGTGGGTCCGGACTTGGTCCGGACGCTCCTCCAGCAGCCAAAGCCAAAGCGTCCGGACAAGGTCCGGACCCACCCAAGCCGGCATCAGCGCCGATCCTCGCCAGCTCATCGGCGATCAGCTTCTTCTGGAACAGCTTGTCGCGCAGCCAGATTGGCATTGCGGTGGCAAAACTGGCAAAACCGCGCGGTGCGAACGCGAGATAGGTCTCCAGCAGCCGCTCGAACTTCAGGAACGGCTTCTCGAAGAACACGACATGATCAATTTCGGCCAGCGAGACACCAGCCTCGCGCAGGCAAAAGCGCACCGCGTGCGCGGGAAAACGGGCGTCGTGCTTGACCCGGCTGAAGCGCTCTTCCTGTGCCGCCGCCACGATCCGCCCGTCGCGTAGCAAGGCAGCGGCGCTGTCGTGGAAGTAGGCGGAGATGCCGAGGATCAGCATGGGCGGGGCACGGGACACAGGGCCGCGGATGATGCCACGCCGGAAACCGACGGCGGGTTTGCCTGCGGCGGGCACGTCCTGCCAGCCGTTGATTTGGTGGGTCCAGACTTGTCTGGACGCTCTTTGCACATCCACAGCAAAAGCGTCCAGACAAGTCTGGACCCAGTGCGCCCGCAAGCGCA
>JAIMJQ010000021.1:0-34287 GCA_020693165.1 Xanthomonas sp.
GCCGAAGCGTCCAGACAAGTCTGGACCCACAAGAGCGCAGCCGAAGCGTCCAGACAAGTCAGGTCCGACCACGGGGACCGTCGACCGGCGTGCTCAATCCGCGGCCGTGACCAACTCCAGAAATGCCTCGCCATAGCGTTCGAGCTTGCTCGCGCCGACGCCGTGGATACGGCCGAATTGCAGCAGGTTCTGCGGGCGCTCGCTGGCGATCGCGCGCAGCGTGGCGTCGGGGAAGATCACGTAGGCCGGGACATTCTGCTCGCGCGCCAGCTTGCCGCGCAGCGCGCGCAACTGTTCGAACAGGCCGTCGTCGGCCGGATGCGCCGACACTGCAAAGCGCGTCTTTGGCGCTCGCTTGCGCTCGCGCTCGCGGCGCAGCGCCAGGCTGATCTCGCCGCGCAACAACGGGCGTGCCGTTGCGCTCAGCCGCAGCGAGGCGTAGCTGCCGGGTTCGACGTCGAGATAGCCGCCGGCCACCAACTGCCGGAACACGCTCTTCCACTGGCGTTCGTCGAGATCGCTGCCGACGCCGAAGGTGGACAGTTTCGTGTGTCCGAGATCGCGGGTGCGCTCGGTCTCGCGGCCGAGCAACACGTCGGTAAGATGGCCGACGCCGAAGCGCTGCCCGGTGCGGTAGACGCACGACAGCGCTTTTTGCGCGGCCTGGGTGGCGTCCCAGGTTTGCGGCGGCTCCAGGCAGTTGTCGCAGTTGCCGCACGGCTGCAGGCGTTCCTCGCCGAAATATGCCAGCAGCGTCTGCCGGCGGCAGCGCACGCTTTCGCAATAAGCGAGCAGCGCGTCGAGCTTGCGCCGCTCCAGTTGCTTGCGCTCCTCGCCGGCCTCGGAGTTGTCGATCATCTGCCGCAGCAGCACGACATCGCCAAGCCCGTAGACCATCCACGCTTCGGCCGGGTCGCCGTCGCGACCAGCACGTCCGGTTTCCTGGTAGTAGCCCTCCATCGACTTCGGCAGGTCGAGGTGGGCCACGAAGCGCACATCGGGCTTGTCGATGCCCATGCCGAAGGCGATGGTGGCGACCATCACCACGCCGTCCTCGCGCAGGAAGCGGGTCTGGTGACGCTCGCGCACGGCCGCATCGAGGCCGGCGTGATAGCTCAGCGCATGGATGCCCTCGCCGCGCAGGAACTCGGCGGTCTCGTCGACCTTGCGCCGCGACAGCGCGTAGACGATGCCGGCCTGGTTCGGGCGTCCGCGCAGGAAGTTCAGCAGCTGCTTGCGGCCCTCGTGCTTTTCCTCGACGCGGTAGCGGATGTTGGGCCGGTCGAAGGAACTGACGAACTGGCGCGCCTGGCCGAGGTTCAGCCGCTCGACGATTTCGGCGCGCGTCGGCGCATCCGCGGTTGCCGTCAGCGCGATCCGCGGCACTTGCGGGAAGCGCTCGTGCAGCACCGTCAGCTCGCGATACTCGCGACGGAAATCGTGGCCCCACTGCGACACGCAGTGCGCCTCGTCGATCGCGAACAGCGCGATCGTCGAGCGTGGCAGCAGATCGTCGAGGAAGCGCGGCGTCAGCAGCCGCTCCGGTGCCACGTACAGCAGGTCGAGTTCGCCGGCGAGCAACTGGCGTTCGATGTTGCGGGCCGACGCCGCGTCCAGCGTTGAGTTCAGGAACGCTGCGCGCACGCCGAGTTGGGTCAGCGCCGCGACCTGGTCCTGCATCAGCGCGATCAGCGGCGACACCACGATCGCGGTGCCCGGACGGAGCAACGCCGGTACCTGGTAGCACAACGACTTGCCGCCACCCGTCGGCATCAGCACCAGCGCATCGCCGCCTGCCACCAGGTGCTCGATGATCTCCTGCTGCAGGCCGCGGAAATCGTCGAAACCGAAGACGCGGCGGAGCAGTTGGCGGGGGGATTCGGGGGTGGGAGTCATTGTTGGCGCCCAAGGCAAGGGAGGGCACGAGGGCGCGAGGGCACGCGGGCACGCAAGAGCCTGCAGGTCCGTGAACTCGCGCAACTCCGTGCCGCAATCACCCATTCGCTCGGTGCGCGCCCAGGGTTCCAGGCCTCCGCTCTCTCGTGCCCTCGTGCCCTCGCGCCCTGATGCCCTCGTACGATCACGCCCGCTCCCGGCTCGCCCAATACCCGAGCACCAGCGCCAGAGCCACCGCCGCGGCCGCCATGTAATACGGGGCGCCGGGCAGCTGATCGGTGCGCGCGGGATCGATGCCGGCGGCGTAGACACGGGTGAACAGGTACGGTCCGATCACGCCGGCAATGGCGCCCATGCTGGCAATCGCGCCCTGCAGTCGGCCCTGTTCGGTCGGGTCGATCTGCCGCGTCATCAGCGATTGCAGCGATGGGCCGGCCAGGCCCCAGAGCGCCAGAATCGGCATCACTGCCCAAAGCCACGGACCGGTGGGCGCCCAGCCGTAGCCAATGAAGCCAACGACGGCGAAGCCGAACCCGGCCAGCAGCGCACGGCGCTCACCGATCAGCGGAATGATCCGGCGCACCAGACCGCCCTGCACCAGCGCCGACAGAATCCCGACGAAGGCCAGCGTGAAGCCGATGTCGCGTTCGCTCCAGCCGTAACGGTGCGCGGCGTAGAGCACGAAGGTGGCCGGAAACACGGCATGCGCGAGCACCGACAGGAAGCCGGCGCCGGCAAGACCGAACACCTGGGGAAAGTCCTTCAGCCACAACAGCGCGCCTACCGGGTTGGCGCGCTTCCACTCGAAGCGATGATGCCGTCCCGCGGGCAGCGATTCGGGCAACACGAAATACCCGTAGAGGAAATTGGTCAGGCTGAGACCGGCCGCAACCCAGAACGGCAGCCGCATGTCGATGCTGCCGAGCAGGCCACCGACTGCCGGCCCGATCACGAAGCCGAGGCCGAATGCCGCGCCGAGCACGCCGAAGCTGGCAGCGCGCTTCTCCGGCGGTGTGACGTCGGCGATGTACGCGTTGGCGGTGGCGATGCTGGCCGAGGTGATGCCGCCGATGATGCGTCCGAGGAGGAGCAGCGGCAGCGTCTGCGCCAGCGCCATGAAGATGTAGTCGAGACCGAGGCCGAAATTCGACAGCAGGATCACCCGGCGTCGGCCGAAGCGATCCGACAGTGCGCCCAGCAGCGGCGACGCCAGGAACTGCATCAGGGCGAAGATGGTAACGAACCAGCCGTACACCGACGCGCCTTCCGCCGCGTTCGGGAAGAAGCCGGCGATCAACGGCGGCAGCACCGGGATGATCAGGCCGATCGCCAGGATATCCAGCGCCACCGTGATGAAGATGAAGATCAGCGCAGCCTTGCGCGGCGCAGCGGTGGCGGTCAAGGCATTCGGGCCGGACGGGGAACGGGGCGCGCAGGATAGCGCGCCCCGCACCCGGTGGGAGTCCCGGCCGACCCTGCCGGTGCGCTCGCCTTCACACCGAGCATCCGTATGCAGGTGATGTCGACGCGAGTCGCACAGTCTGCTTCACAGACAGAGACAGTTACTTACGCCGCACTACACGAGCGGTCACCAGATTCGCACGCGCTCTTCCGGCTTCAGGTACAGCGCATCGCCCGGCTTGATATCGAATGCCCGGTACCACTCGTTGAGATTGCGCAATGGTCCGTTGATGCGGTACTTCGGCGGCGAGTGCGGGCCAACCTTGACCTGGTTGATCATCGACTCATCGCGGTACTTGGACTTCCAGATCTGCGCCCAGGCGAGGAAGAAGCGCTGGTCGCCGGTGAGGCCATCGATGACCGGCGCCTCGTTGCCGTCGAGCGAGAGCTTGTAGGCGGTATAGGCCATCGACAGGCCGCCAAGGTCGCCGATGTTCTCGCCCATCGCCAACTGGCCGTTCACGCAGTGGCCCTCGAGCGGACAGTACTTGCTGTATTGCTCGCCGAGCGCGCGCGTGCGCTGCTCGAAGCGCTTGCGGTCGTCGTCGGTCCACCAGTTGCGCTGGATGCCGGCGTGGTCGGACTTGCTGCCCTGGTCGTCGAAGCCGTGTCCCATTTCGTGGCCGATGACGCCGCCGATGGCGCCATAGTTGACCGCCGGATCGGCGTGCACATCGAAGAACGGTGGCTGCAGGATCGCCGCCGGGAACACGATCTCGTTGAACGAGGAGTTGTAATAGGCGTTGACCGTGTGCGGTGTCATGAACCACTCGTCCTTGTCGGTCGGGCGGTTCAGGCGGGCGTTCTGGTCATCGTTGTAGAAGCGCCGCAACGCGACGGTGTTTCCGAGCAGATCGCCGGCTTTGATCTCGACGCTGGAGTAATCGCGCCAGGTCGAGGGGTAACCGATCTTCGGGCGGAAGCTGGCGAGCTTCTCGTACGCTTCGGCCTTGGTGTCCTCGCCCATCCAGTCCAGCTTTTCGATGTTCTGGCGCAGCGCCAGGCGCAGGTTCTCCACCAGTTCGTCCATCGCCTTCTTGGCTTCCGGCTTGAAGTGGCGATCGACGTAGATCTGGCCGACCGCATCGCCGAGGCTGCGCGGCGAGGCAATGGTGGCCACTGCACGCTTCCACCAGTCCTTCTGCGCCTGCTGTCCGGACAACACCTTGCCGTTGAACTCGAAACTGGCCTGATCGATTTCCTCGCTGAGCAGGCCGGCGTGGTTGTCGATGGCGTGGAAGCTGAGGTAATCGCGCCAGATGGAAAGGTCGGTGTCGTTGATGATCTCGATCACCGGGTTCACTGCGCTCGGGGTGGTGACGTTGACCTCTTTCGGCAGTTCCATGCCCGACGCGCGGAAATGCGCGGCCCAGTCGTAGCCGGCGTAGTTCTTCTCGAGGTCGGCGAAGCTCGTCAGGTTGTAGGTCTTGTCGCGATCGCGGCGCTCGACCCGGTCCCAGTGCTTCTCGGCAATGCGCGTCTCCAGCGCCAGGATCGTCTCGGCGCGCTTGCCGGCGTCTTCGGTGCCGGCAAAGCCGAGCATGCGTTCGATGTGCTTCAGGTAGGCGGCGCGGATCTCCTTGAAGCGCGCATCCTGATTCAGGTAGTAGTCCTTGTCCGGCAGGCCGAGCCCGCCGACACCGATGCCCAGCAGGTGGCGGTCCGGGTTCATGCGATCGATGCCGACCCCGCCGCCGAGCGGCGTCTGCGTGCCTTCCACAGCGGCCTTGCCGAAGGCCTCGGTCAACGCTGCCTTGCTGTCGATCGCAGCGATCCGCCCGAGCAGCGGCTTGATCGGCTCGATGCCGGCTTCGTTGCGTGCCTTCAGATCCATGTAGCTGTTGTACAGATCACGGATCTTCTGCTCATTGCTGCCGGCTGGCGCCTCGGCCTTTGCCATCTCCTCGATGATCTCGCGCACGTGGATTTCGGCGCGGTCGCTGAGCGTGTTGAACGAGCCGTAACGCGTCTCGTAGTCCTTCAACTGATAGCTGTCGAACCAGTTGCCGTTGGCATAGCGATCGAAATCGTCGCCGGGCTTGACGCTTTCGTCGCGGTTGGAAAGCTCGATGCCGAAACTGCCGAGCGCGGGCTTGGGAGCGTTCGCCAGAAGTTGCGACGGCGTCTGCAGCGCGAGCAGCAGACAGGTGATCAGGGCGGTCTTGTTCATCGGAAAGCTCGGCGCGAGAGGGTGGCGCGAGCTTAGTCGCCGGCGGGTGAACCACATGTGCCGGAAGGTCGGTCGACGGTAACAAAAGTTCTTTTGCAGGAGCGGCGTGCACGCCGCGACCCTCGGCTTTTGTGGGTCCAGACTTGTCTGGACGCTCTTCCCTGGCCAGAAGCGTCCGGACAAGTCCGGACCCACCAGATCAGTTGCGGTTGCGACGTACACGCCGCTCCTGCAAATGGCCTCCGGACATTTCCGATAGCATCGCCCATCCCCCATTCGACCCGGAGCTCCGCATGCCCAAGAGCATGACCGCCTATGGCAGCGCCGAAGGCCCGACCGCGATCGGCCACCTGCGCCTTGAAATGCGCACCGTCAATCACCGCTTCCTGGAGATCTCGACCAAGCTGCCGGAAGAATTGCGCTCGCTGGAACCGGTCATGCGCGAGCGCATCGGCCAGCGCCTGTCGCGCGGCAAGCTCGACCTTTCGGCGCGCCTGCGCAGCGACCCCGAGCGCCCGGCCACGCTGATCATCAATCATGCATTGCTGGACCAACTGACCGGCCTGGTCGACGAACTCACGCGGCGCAACGGTCGCCTCGCCGCCGGCCACGCCAGCGACCTGTTGAACTGGCCGGGCCTGGTGACCACTGGCGAATACGACGTCGAGGAAGTCGGCAAGCAGGTACTGTGGCTGATCGACCGCGCGCTCGACTCGCTGGAAGCCCAGCGCGAACGCGAGGGCAAGCGCCTCGCCGAGGTCATGAGCGAACGCGTTGCCGGCCTGCGCACTGCGCGCGCGGCTGCCATCGAGATGCTCCCGGCGATCCGCCAGGGCCTGCGCGACAAACTGATGGCCAAGCTCGCCGAGATCGTCGCCAGCGTCGATCCGCAGCGCATCGAACAGGAAATCGTGTTCGCGCTGCAGAAGATGGACGTCGACGAAGAACTCGACCGCCTCGGCATCCACCTCGAGGAAATGGATCGCACGCTCACCCGCAGCGAACCGGTCGGTCGCCGTCTCGATTTCCTGACCCAGGAACTGCACCGCGAGGCCAACACCTTCGGCAGCAAGTCCACCGATGCCCGCACCAGCCAGCTCGCCGTCGACATGAAAGTGCTGATCGAGCAGATCAGGGAGCAGGTGCAGAATCTGGAGTGAGGGTCAGACGGTCGTGATGGTGCTACCCCCGATCTGATCGAAGGCGCATATTCTTGCCATCTTCGTATCCATGAGATTCACGTACGACGGTGACCGCCACCGCCACCCTGTCAAGCAAGTTCCAGATCTCCATTCCCAAGGCCGTGCGTGAAGAGCAGCACTGGCAGGCGGGGCAGGAGTTCGTGTTCATTCCCAAGGGTGAAGGCGTGTTGTTGATGCCCGTGCCCGAACTGGATCAGTTGGCCGGGATCGCCAAGGGCGCAAGGAAGGACGGCTATCGCGACTGGACGAACCGGTTCTGATGGCGCCGTTGTGGGTCGTCGATACCTCGGCCTGGATCGAATGGCTCACCGGTGGCGCACTCGGCGAAAAGCTGGGCAAGCAGTTTCCCGACAAGGCGAACTGCATCGCGCCCACCATCGTGCAGCTCGAACTCTCGAAGTGGCTGGTGCGCGAAGTCGGTGAATAGAAGGCCGATCAGGTCATCGCCTACATCCAGAAGTGCATCGTGGTGCCGCTGGATACGCCCATTGCGCTACGCGCTGCGGATCTGCATCGAGAGCACAGGCTGGCTCCGGCCGACGCGATTGTGTACGCAACGGCGCGGCACCAGCGCGCGAAATTGCTGACCTGCGATGCGCATTTCGACGGGCTTGCCGATGTTGCGTTCTTTCCGAAGGCGGGATGAAATCGAACTCGATGACTAAATCAACAGCTCGATCCACCCAAAAGCGCAAGCGAAAGCCGAAAGCCAAGCCGCGCGTGCTGTCGCGGCTGCGGGCGCCGGAAGATCTGTCGCTGGAGGACTGGCAGATCGGCTTGCGCCGGCAGTTTGGCCGCGAACAGGCCTTCGCTTGCGAGAACCTGGGCAATGAGCCGGTGTTCTCCGAGTTCCGCGTCAGCAATCCAGGCAGTGGTGGGCGTTACCGCGTCAGCATTCGCGGCGTCGCTCCGGGCAGCAATCGCTGCGATTGCGGCGACTACGCCACCAACGAGCTTGGAACCTGCAAGCACATCGAGTTTGTACTTGCGCAACTGGGCAAGAAGCGCGGCGCCAAGGCTGCATTCCGCCGCGGATTTGCCCCGGCACACAGCGAACTCTGGCTGCAGCACGGGACGCAGCATCGAATCTGTCTGCGGCCCGGCAGCGCCATGCCCGCCGACTTGCGCGCGCTGGCCGAGTCCTTGTTCGAGGTCGCGGCGGGATGGTGTCTGCCGGACAGTCGTCTCGATCGACTGCAGGACTTCATTGCCGCTGCCAGCCGCGCGCAACATGTCATGCAGGTTGCCGAGGAGGTGCCGCGATTCGTCGAGGCCTTGCGCGCAGGCGACAAGCGCCGAGTGCAGCTCGCGGCGCTTTACCCGCTGGGTGCGGCCGACCCTGCACTGCGTCGACTGGTGTCGGTCCCGCTGTTTCCCTACCAGGCTCAAGGCACCCTGTTCGCGGCGGCGGCCGGTCGCGCCCTGATCGCCGATGACATGGGGCTGGGCAAGACCATCCAGGCCATTGCTGCCGCAGAGCTGTGGCAGCGCCACTTTGGCGCCGAGCGCGTCCTGGTGGTCTGCCCGACGTCGCTGAAGGTGCAATGGGCGCACGAGTTGGCGCGTTTTTCCGGTCGCAGCGCCCTGATCATCGAAGGCAACGCGGTGGAGCGTGCGCGGCTGTACGCGGCGCCGGCTGCCGTGAAGATCGCCAGTTACGACAGCCTGACGCGCGACCTCGACTACGCCAATGCCTGGCGCCCCGATGTGTTGATCGTCGATGAGGCGCAGCGGATCAAGAACTGGAACACGCAGGCCGCCCGCGCGCTGAAACGGATCGACAGCCGCTTCGCCCTGGTGCTGACCGGAACCCCACTGGAAAATCGCCTTGAAGAACTGCTGTCGGTGGTGCAGTTGGTCGATCGCCACCGGCTCGGTCCGACCTGGCGCTTTCTGCATGCGCATCAGTTGCGCGACGAGGTCGGACGCGTCGTCGGCTATCGCGACCTCGATCGCATCGCGCAGACGCTGGCGCCGATCCTGATCCGGCGGCGCAAGCGTGAGGTGCTGGCGCAACTGCCGGCGCGCAGCGACGAGTATCTGCGGGTCCCGTTGACGCCCTTGCAGCGCCGCCTGCACGACGACTACGTCGATCAGGTCGCGCGCATCGTCGCGCGCTGGCGCAAGCAGCATTTCCTGTCCGACGCCGACCAGAAGCGCCTGCACGCCGCTCTGCAGGCCATGCGCATGGTCTGCAACAGCAGCTATCTGCTGGACCAGGACAGCAACGAAGGCAACAAGATTCCGGAAATGCTGGCCTGGCTGGAGCCGCGTCTGGTCGATGGCGAGTCCAAGGCGGTCATCTTCAGCGCGTGGCTGGGTACCCATGAACTGCTGGCCGGCGAGTTCAGGGCGCGCCAGATCGAATTCGTCGAGTTCAACGGCAGCGTGCCGGCGCCCGAACGCGCCAAACGCGTCGAGCGCTTTCTGTCCGACCCGCAATGCCGCGTGTTTCTGGCCACTGATGCCGGTGGCGTCGGGCTCAATCTGCAGCACGCCGCGTCGATCATCATCAACGTCGACCTGCCGTGGAATCCGGCGGTGCTGGAACAGCGTATCGGCCGCGTCTATCGCCTGGGCCAGCAGCGCCGGGTCGAGGTGCTGAACATGGTCGCCAGCGACAGCATCGAAGAACGCATGCTCGGCGTGCTCAAGTTCAAGCGTTCGCTGTTCGAAGGCACGCTGGATGGCGGCGCCGCCGACGTGCACTTCGAGGGCACGCAACTGTCGCGGTTCATGGCAAGCGTCGAGAGCTTGACCACAGCAGCGACGGATGCGGCTGCGGCCGAGGCCGCAAGCATCGATTCGGACCCGGTCGAAGCTGCGGCCGATCTGTCACTCGCCGAAGCCAACGTCGCAACGATGCCGGGAGCGGGAGCCGTCGAAGTCAATCCGACGGGACCATCGGCGCCCGGCGAAATTGTCGTGCCCGAACCGGCGCCCACTACTGCCCCCGCCAGTCCGCCGGAATCCGACGCCACGGCAGCTCCGGCAGCCGTCGCCGGGACCACCGCACCAGCCGCTGCCGATCTCACTGCTGCGCTGCAACCCCTGCTGCAAATGGCCGGTGCCTGGCTAAGCCAGATCGCCGCGGCTGCCGCGGCGACCGCAGCGCCGGGACAGCCGCAATCGCATCCGCTGGTGGAACGCGATCCGCACACCGGCCAGTCCAGCCTGCGCTTGCCTCTTCCGGAGCCGGCGCTGCTGCGGCAGTTGGCGGACATGCTTGATGCGGTATCGGCGAATCGATCGCGCGGCGGTTGAAGCTGCGGCCGGGCACGAGTGACCGGTCACGGTAGCCAGATGCAAACTCTCCGGGCAGACAGGCACAGGATTGGTAGAGGTCGCTCCGAAAGCGTCAATCCAAACGGGTCGGACACGCTTTCGACCTGCGAAAAATTCAGCGCCACACGCCCCGAATCCAGCACAGGCTCGATGGTGGCGCGAACAGCTGCAGCGCTGTGTCGCGAGGCCAGATCAGTGTCGGTGAAGACATGTTCGCAGTTCATGGCGGGCTCCACGCGCTGTCGCACGGACGTTTCACATGCCGAGCGAGCCTTGTCGATGCAGGTCGCGGGCTCTTTCCATCAGGTTCAGTGTGGGCTCGACGAGAGCGAGCCCGCCTCTCGCCGACGCCAGCAGCCCCATGAAGAACGGCATTGCCTGATCCGGCATGTTCTGGTCCTCGACATCCGTGCATTCAGCGATGCTCAGCGCCGAAGCGAACACCTGGACCTTGCCATCGCTTGCCGCGCGCGAAAGCCGCGGCGGGCGAGGAAATATGGGGTTCTCCTCAATCTTCCGCAGCGTAGTCGCCGGTCAGTAGGCGCTGCCGTCCTTCCTCAGGAAGATCCACTTTCCGGCCGCATCCTGACGCGCCGCGAGGTCGACGTCCGCGTAGGTCGCGGCATCGCGCGGATCGCGGCTGCCGACTTCAAGGTAGGTGGCGGGGCGGTCGCCGCGGTTGACCAGTTGATGGGCGTCAGGATCGCCGGCGCGGAATCCGACCACCATGCCGGGGCTGAGGATTTCCTCGCCGGCGTCAGTGACCAGCACCACCTCGCCATCGAGGACGTAGATCAGTTCCTCCTCGTGGCTGTGCCAGTGGCGCATCGAGGATTCGGCGCCGGGATGCAGTACCGTGAGGTTGACGCCGAACGCGGACAGGCCGAAGGCGTCGCCGAGGGCGCGCTTTTCGCGCGGCAGTACCCGCGAACGGAACGGTTCCGGGTAGAGCGAGCTGGTACGGGCGGGGAGGTCGGTGGCGCGGACGGCGGGCATCGGGGTCGGTCCTGTCGGGGATCGCCATTTTCGCGCACAACCGGTGCGCTTTGGCGCCCGCTTCACCCCGCCAGCAGTCGCAGCAACAGCCACGTCGGCACGCCAAGGTAGAACGCCCAGCGACAGAGCCGGACGGCCCGCCGCAGAACTTCGTCGGCGCATGCCGGGCGCAAGCGGGATGCGGCCAGCACGGCGGTCTCGCCGGCGATGCGCAGCGCCGCGGCGTAGAGCATCAGGCCGATCGACCACGCGGCCCACCAGATCAGCAAGCCGGCGAGCCAGGCCTTGAATCCGTAGGTCTGCCACTCGCCGAAGCTGCCGCCGAAAGCGATGTTCTGGTGCAGGCGGAACGCCGGGATGGCCGGGAGCAGCGGAAACACGACGAACTTGACCAGCGGGTGGTCCAGCCGCGGCCGGCGCGCGGCGGCGCGGGCGGCGGCGGTGTCGGCTCGACGCGCGGACGCGGGCTCGGACCAGGCGGCAGGCGATCCTGCTGCCGCAAGCGCGCGCATCAGTGCCAGCGGATCGGCGATGCGGATGCCGTGCAGGTAGCGCCGATTGGACTGCAGGTAAAGGTCGACGCCGGTGCCTGGGAGCGGCAGTCGCCAGGCACGCAAGCTGGCAATCGAGGCCAACGGAATCTCGATGCGCTGCCGGCGCTGTTGCAGCAACAGATGCCCGCCTTCGATGCGCAAGCGTGCCGCATGGATGCGCTGGATCGTCCAGGCCGCCGCCAGCGGCAGCAGGACCAGCCAGGCGTGGACGCGGATCTGCGCCAGCGAGTTCACCTGCAAGCCGTCGCCCAGCAGCATGCCGAGCGCCAGCCACAGCAGGCCGCCAACCGCGATCAGCCGCAACATGGCAGCAGCCGTGCGCCAGGCGGGCGTCAGCAGCGCGGCTTCGGCGCAATAGTCGGCGGCGTCGATGGCCGTCTGCACGGGTGCAGCGTGGCTGCTGCGTATCAGCCATGCCCGGCGTGCCGCGGCGATCGCCAGCAGCAGCAGGAAAGCCAGCGCGGCGCCGCCGACCCAGTCGCCCCAGCGCAACATCAATGTCGGCGGTGGATTGCGCAGCGGGACTTCGCCGGCGAGTACCGACTGGTCGCCCATCGCGGTGTTCACCAGCACTGCGCCGGTCGGATCGACGAAGGCGCTGAGGCCGTTGCTGGTGACGCGCAGCTGCGGCAATCGCGTCTCGATGCTGCGGAAGCTGGCGACCGCGAGATGCAGTTGCGCGCCGATCGGATTTGCGCTGAACCAGGAATCGTTGGACAGCCCGATGATCGCCTGCGCGCCGAGGCGGGCGCCGTCGATCGCGAGCGCCGGGCGCACGTCGTCGAGGCAGATCAGCGGCAGCACGTTGAGCTCGCGGCCGTCGGCCGTGCGCAGCGGAAACACGCGCGCGCCGTTGCCGGGCCGCCAGTTGCCGGTCCACGGCAGCCAGCGGCGCAGCAGCGGGCCGTCCAGCCATTCGGGCACATACTCGGTCAGCGGAAACGGATGCGTCTTGCGGTAGTAGCCGAGCAGGCCGACCTTGGGTTCGACAAAGGCCGCCGCGTTGTATTCGCCGGCGTCGTCGACATCGTAGGTACCAAACACCAGCGGCACGCCGGAGGCGTCGACGAAGTCGAGAATCTCGCGGTCGAGCGCGGCGCCGTCCTCGCTGCGCGGATGGCCGAACGGCGTTGGATAGACGGTTTCCGACCACAGGACGGCTTCCGCGCCATGGTGCTCGATGGCCGCGCGCGTCAGCGCGAAGTGGGTGTCGAGCACGTGGCGGACTACCGCAAAGGTGCCGGACTCGCGGCGTCGGCGTTCGTAGTCGACGATGTTCGATTGCACCATCGCGATACGCAGCGCCGGCGCGGGATCGGCCAACTGCGTTTCCAGAACGCCGAGGCGCCACAGGCCGTATCCCGCCATCACCGCCGGTAGCGCCGCGGCGAGCGCGAGCGGCGGCAGCCAGCGGCGCCAGCCGCAGCGCCAGCGCAGCACGCCGGGCGCCGCGGCTTCGTTGGCCAGCAGCAACAGCACGCTGAGCAGGGCAGCGCCGCCGAGATCGGCCATCTGGCGCAGCAGTGCCGACGGCGCCAGACCATGGCCGAGGGTATCGCCCAGCAACTTCGGCAGCAGCCATTCGCAACCCACCCAGGCTGCGGCGCCCGCGAGTGCGCGCAGCGGCACGTCATGCCGCCGCCCCACCCAGTGGCGGACCAGTGCGAACACGATGACCTGGGGCTGCAACAGCGGCGCCAGCGCCAGCAGCACCAGAGTTGCCGGCAGTGTGCCGCCCCCGGTGTAGTTGCCGATCGCGGCGCCGAACCACGGCAACACCGCGGCCACGAAGGCCACCGACATCAGCCAGCCGCTGGCGAGTGCGCCGGTCCATGAGCGCGTGGCGCCGAGCGTCAGCAGCCACGGCACCAGTGCGACGAATCCGAGTGGCCATGCCAGCCCGCCGCGTGCGTACAGGCCAAGCAGCAGCGCGCTGGCGACGATGCCGGCGGCGTTGAGCCAGCGGGGCAGGGGGCGCGCACTGCGAGTCTCACCGAGCATGCCAAAACTCACTCAATGAACAGATTTTGTCCGCAAAGGACGCAAACAACGCGAAGGAGAGCCGGACACAGGGATTTGCGCCGCGGTCAACAGGGACGACCGCGCTGACCCTGAACAATCTTTTCTTCCTTTGCTCGCTTTGCGTCCTTTGCGGACAAAAGAAACAAGCAGCAGCGCCGCCGCCGTGTTCGATGCGCGAGCGATCGAACCCACAGGAGTGACCAGGACGCTCATCGATTGAATGACTACGCACGCTATTCCGACGGTGGTGGAATCTCGATCTGCCGCAGCGCCAGTCCCGGCGGCGCCAACTCCGGCGGCACCACGCGATCTTCCGGAATTGGCACGACGCGGCCGGCGGCGTCGCGCAGCACGTAGTCGGGTGCGAACATCAGGATCGCCTCGATCGGTTGGCCGTCGTCGGTGACCTGGTGGTGGCGGACGTAGCCCTCCGGCAGCGGGAAGTCCTCCGGTACCGCGAGACCCACCATCGGCGGGCTGGTCCCGGGCGGGTTGAAGGCGGCCAATCCTCCGGTTTCGCCACTGTCGCGCAGCGCCTTGATCAGTTCGGCCGCGGTCGGTTCGGGATCGGTCGGCGATACATAAGTGGCGATGTCGTTGGCATCGCCGCTGCGTGCGTCGTCGGGTGCGGTCGGCAGCAGCCGCGGTTCGGCGGGTAGCGGAGCCTGGATCGTCATTGGCGGTTCCGTCCGGGGCGGTGGTCGCACGCTGGCCGTCGTTGCGGGTCTGGGCGTCTCCATAGCGCCCTGCGCATGCTTCGGCGTGAGCGGCTCCGCGGACGGACGCAACTGCCAGTAGCCGAGGAACGCCCCCACCAGCGCCAGCCCCGCGAAGGCCAGCGCCGGCCGCAAACTGGGTCCGGATTCGCGGATCACGCGCACACCATCGCCGTCCGTGCCGGACGGCGAGGTGTGATGGCTCGCAGGCTGCGCCACCGCTGGCGCTCCAGACTTGGCCTTATGGGCTCGGCGGGCTGTAGGTCGACAACGACCAGCCCATGCGTTCGTGCCCGTAGCGGTTCCAGATCGGGCTCTTGCCGCCGCTGAAGCTGGTGTAGCGCGGCGCGCCGGTGCCGGTGCTGCCGCCCCAGAGCCCGGCGGAAACCGTGCCCCCGGTGTAGGTCGGGTGCACGTCGTCGGACTGGATGTAGTCGTAGCTGCTGGACGACGACACGAAATGCGTGTTGGCGTCGCGCAGCGTCGTGCGCAGCGTCGAGGTGATGCGGGTGACATAGCTCGACTCGCTCTCGCCGGCCACGTAGCGCAGCGCGTTGGAGTCGATCTGGCCATCGCCATTGCTGTCGTAGTCCGCGCCCATGTACTGGGCGAAGCTGTCGGCGCACTTGAAGCCCTTCAGGCGTGCGTTTTCGCACATCCAGTAGTTCATCTTCGCGATCACCGGCAGGAAGGTGGTGCGCATGTTGACGGTGGCGCCGGTGGTGGCGTCGCGGCAGGTGCTCTGCACGTTGTCGGCGTTGTAGCCGGGGTAGTACAGGTTGGCGATGACCTTCAGCTTGACGTTCGGGCTGGCATTGGCGTTGATGTAGTCCATCGCTGCGGCGACGTAGGTCTTGCAGTTGGCGAGCGCGGTGTTGAGCACGCCGTAATTGCAGGTTCCGCTCTGGCCCTTGAAGCTCGTGCGTGCCTGCAGGCCATCGTTGCCGCACATTTCGAAAGTCACCACGCGCGTACTGGCAGCCTGCATGTAGGAGCGTTCGGACACGATCTTGTTGTTGTAGACGTCCGAGGCCACGGCGCCGGACTTGGCGCGACGGATGCTTTCGATATCGGCATTCCACAACGCCGACAGGTATTCGGAATCGACCGTCGGCGCCGAGTACTTGGCGGCCTTGCTGACCGAGCCGTTGTAGCCGGCATAGATCGAGTCGCCGTACGCCACCACGCGATACTTTGCGCTGGTGCCGGCGCGGTCGACGGTCCACGAGACGTTCTGGTTCAGGGTGTTGCCGATTGCCTGGCCACCGCAGGCCAGCAACAGCATGGCCGGCAGCAGCCGGCGGACGGTGCCACGATTTGCGATCTTCATTGCCTTTCCCCAATGATGACGTTGAATGCTGCAGCGGCCGAGTGGCTGCTGCCCCAGTTGTGCAACCTGCTTGCGGCACCGGAACCCTGCGAGGGGCTTCCCCCCGGCGCCGCTGCGCAGGCTAGTCCCGCTGCTCGGCGCGGTCAATACGTTACGGTATGGAACAGACGAAACCGCGTGTGTCGGGTTTGCATTGCGCCCACATTTCTCGCGCGCCCGAGCGCGGGTAGACTGGACCGCCGTCGCCGCCAGCTTCCGGCCGCCGTATCGACGGGCCCTGCAATGGAGTTGGATGGAAAGCATGACCGACGACATCGGTAATCTGTTCGTCATCGCCGCGCCCTCGGGTGCCGGAAAGACCTCGCTGGTGCAGGCGCTGGTGGATCGCGATCAGCGCTTGCAGCTATCGGTCTCGCACACCACGCGCGCGCCGCGGCCGGGTGAGGTCGATGGCGAGCACTACCACTTCACCGACGCGGCGCACTTTGCCGAGTTGATTGCGCACGAGCGGCTGCTCGAGCATGCGCAGGTGCACGGCAATTTCTACGGCACCGCGCGCGATCAGATCGAAGCTGCATTTGCGTCAGGTCGCGATGTGATCCTCGAGATCGACTGGCAGGGCGCCC
Organism: Xanthomonas sp.; assembly: GCA_020693165.1. Lineage (GTDB taxonomy): Bacteria > Pseudomonadota > Gammaproteobacteria > Xanthomonadales > SZUA-5 > JADKFD01. The sequence goes on from JAIMJQ010000021.1 coordinate 16,259, forward strand.
GCCAGATCCGCCAGCGCTTTCCGACCTGCATCGGTATCTTCATCCTGCCGCCGTCGCGTGCGGCGCTGCACGACCGCCTGAACAAACGCGGACAGGACACCGCCGAAGTCATCGCGCGGCGCCTGGCCAACGCGCGTGGCGAGATGGAACACGCGACCGAGTTCGACTACCTGGTCGTCAACGACCAGTTCGCCGACGCGCTTGCCGATCTCGCTGCCATCGTCCGAGCCGTGCGCTTGTCGATGCGCGTCCAGGCGCCTCGGCAGAAGGCCTTGCTGGCGCAGTTGCTGGGCTAGCAGCTCAAGTCCGACAGGCTGCAAGGGATCGGGGATCGGCGGCGCGCTGGCGCAGAACCCGCTCGACAACGGCACCGCGCGCGGCCCCTGTGTCATCGTCCCTGCGTTTATCCGAGCGTGTCGCCAGTGGCGGAATCGCGGCGCTGGCGCTGATAGCATGCGGTACCGGCAACCGACGCGAGGAAGGGGATCGCCATGTCAGAAGTTCGCTCGTCAGGCCCGCTGCGCTGGGTCAGCGATACGCTCGGTGGATTGTTCCGCAACGAGGCGCTGGATCCGCGGGAAGAGGTCTTCATCAGCGTCCTGTTTGCCCTGCTCGGGTCGCTCGCCCGCGCCGACGGCGTGGTCACCGCCGAGGAGGCGGCTCATGGCGAGGATCTGATCAATCGCATGGAACTGTCGAAGGTCGGGCGCAAGCTGGCCGTCCACAGTTTCGAGCGCGGGCGTGCCGGCGGTCTTGACGTCGAGGCGGAGATCGCCCGCTTCCTCGATGTCTACCCGGCCAGTTCGACGCATTCCGAGCAACTCCTGGAAGCCCTGCTGCAACTGGCCAAAGCTGATGGGCGCATGCGCATTCCGGAAAAGTCGTGGTTGACGCGGGTCGGCAAGAGCCTCGGCGTCGACGGCGAAGTCATGAAGGAACGTATCGGACTCTGAGCGCGCCTCAGATCAAGGTTCCCGGTCGCGGCGCGCTGGAGATGCCGGCGGGGTTGCGCCCCTGCCGTCAGCAACAGCGCGTCGCGACCGGCACTTCCCTTGGTCGGATTGCCCGCGGCCGCGTGAGTGATGCAAAGCTGCGCCGTGCGCAGCGCATCGACTACCATTCGCGCTCGTCATCACCGTATTGAAGTCGACGGAGGCCGAGTGCGAATCGCAGTATTGACCGTGTCTGATTCCCGTAACCTGGCCAACGACACCTCTGGCGACTACCTGGTCGGTGCGCTCACGGCCGCCGGCCACTCGCTGCATGATCGACAATTGCTACCCGATGACCGCTACCTTCTGCGTGCTCTGATCTCCGGTTGGATTGCGGATCCCGAATGCCAGGTGGTGTTGATCACCGGGGGAACCGGGTTCACCGGGCGTGACAGCACGCCGGAGGCCTTGATACCCCTGCTGGACAAGGAAATGCCGGGCTTCGGCGAGATGTTCAGGACGCTCTCGTTCGCAGAGATCGGCACCGCGGCGCTACAGTCGCGCGCATTGGCCGGTCTCGCCAACGGCACCATCATTGCTGCCCTCCCGGGTTCGACCGGGGCCTGCCGTCTGGCCTGGACGCAGATACTCGAAGCCCAACTCGATGCCAGGACGCGCCCGTGCAATCTGGCCGAGTTGCGCAGTCGCTTTTTCGAGCGCTGATCGCCGACACCCGCGCGCCCGCGGAGCCTACCTCCCGCGCGGCTTGTTGCTGACCGGCGCTTCCGGTCCCCGCGGGGGCATGCCAGGCGATCCCGGCGGTACCTGCGGCGGTGGCTTGCCGAATCCCTGTTGCAGCTGTTGCCACAACTGCAGATTGCGTTCGGTCAGATCGGTCATCACCGCCCACGGGGACTGGCCGAGCAGCGTGTTCAGCTGCGACCGGAACTGTGTCTGTTGCTCCAGGAAGATCTGCATGCTGCGTTCCAGGTAGCTGCCCATGAAGCCCTGCAGGGAATCGCCGTAGAAACGAATCAGCTGCGACAGCATATTGGTGGTCAGCAGCGGCTGACCCTGTTCCTCGCGCTCGGTAATGATCTGCAGCAGCACGGAACGCGTCAGGTCCTGCTGCGTCTTGGCGTCCTGTACCTCGAAGGCCTCGCCGTCCTGCACCAACTGGCGGATGTCCTCGAGAGTGACGTACGACGAAATCTCGGTGTCGTAGAGCCGGCGGTTCGGATACTTCTTGATGATGCGCAGTCGTGACATCTGGGCCTTCGTTGCTGGCGGTCGGGGTGCCGGTGGGCTAGCCGCCGAGGCGCCGAGGCGCCCCGTCGGTATCACCAACCCATGTAGTGGCCGCCGTTGATCGAGAGGTTGGCGCCGGTAACCCACGCGGCCTCCTCGGCGACGAAGAAGCACACGGCGTAGGCGATCTCGTCTGGCGTGCCGAGGCGACCGGTGGGAATCTGCGCGACGATCTTGGCGCGCACATCTTCCGGCACCGCCATCACCATTTCGGTGCCTACGTATCCCGGCGAGACCGTATTGACGGTCACGCCGAACTTCGCGCTCTCCTGCGCCAGCGAAATGGTGAAGCCGTGCATGCCGGCCTTCGCCGCGGCGTAATTGGCCTGGCCATATTGGCCCTTCTGGCCATTGATCGACGAAATCTGCACCACGCGTCCCCACATGCGCGCGCGCATGCCTTCGATGACGCAGCGGGTGACGTTGTAGCAACTGGTCAGGTTGGTTGCTATCACATCCGACCACTGCTGCGGCGACATCCGGTGGAAGGTGGTGTCGCGGGTGATGCCGGCGTTGTTGATGACGATGTCGATGCCGCCAAGCTGCGCTTCGATCTCCTTGATCATCGCCTGGCACGAGCCATAGTCGGCGACGTCGCCGGGCACGATCAGGCATTCGATGCCCTCGGCCTTCAACTGCGCCTGCCACGCTCTGGCTTTCTCCTCATTGCGATAGTTGGCCGCGACGCGATGCCCGTTGCGCGCCAGGCGCTTGACGATGGCTGTTCCGATTCCACCGGTGCCACCGGTGACCAGTGCTACTCGGCTCGTCATCTGGTTTCCTCCCTCCCCGGGTTTCGACGGATTCTACACAGCGCAGCATGGCTCGCACTGCACTCGTGACCTTGTATCGCCAGTCACGTTGGCCAAGGCCCACGATGCAAAGCTTCCGCGGCAGTCACGCGGTCCTGCTGCGCGCGTTGAGATTCACCGGATCGGGAGCTGCGATCGCCAGCTGCCGCGGCACCCGTGCGATATTCCAACGGCAGACCAGTTCGCCGAGTTGCTGCGGCAGCGGAACGGGCGACAGCGGCTGCTGCCCGAGCAGCAGCGCAATCTCCGGCAGCAGTGTCGCGATCTGCTCAACGGCAACCGCAGGCGCCAGATTCTGCTTGCTCAGCTTCTGCCCGTCTGCGCCGACGAGCACCGGTACGTGCGCGTAGCGTGGCGTCGGCAGCCCCAGGCATTGCTGCAAGTAAATCTGCCGCGCCGTCGAATCGATCAGGTCGGAGCCACGCACCACGTCGGTGACGCGCTGGAAGGCATCGTCGACCACCACCGCCAATTGATACGCGTAAGGGCCATCGGCACGCCGCAACACGAAGTCGCCGACATCGCGCAGCAGATTCTGGGTGCAATAGCCCTGGATACGATCCTGAAAGCCGATGTCGATGTCGGCAACGCGCAGGCGAATCGCCGCCGCTCGCGTCGATGCGCCGCCGACGCAGGCGCCGCGGTGGATGCCACCGGCAGACGCCAGGTCGCTGCGGCTGCAACGGCACTCGAACGCCTGTCCCGAATCCAGCAGAAACCGGAGTGCGTCGGCGTAGGCGGCGTGGCGCTTGCTCTGGAACAGCACCGGCTCGTCCGAGGACCAGCCGATCGCCTGAAGCAGTTCCAGGATCAGGCGATCGGCACCAGGTTGTTCGCGCGGCGGGTCGAGATCCTCGATGCGGATCAGCCAGTCGCCGTTCGCCGCGCGCGCATCGGCCCAACCCGCGCACGCAGCCAGCAGCGAGCCCAGATGCAGCGGCCCGGTCGGCGACGGCGCAAAGCGTCCACGGTAATCCTCACTGAATGCATCATCGGTCATGCTTGAAACCTGCAGACTCCGCCTACACCCTTTACCGCGCATCATTCCCGAGTGACGACCACAGGAGTTTCCCCGATGTCGCGAGTCATGTTGTTCCTTGGCACCAACCTTGCCGTGCTGGTGATGCTGGGCCTGGTGACCAACCTCATGGGTCCGGCGCTCGGCATCGATCCGCGCAGCACCGTCGGGCTGTTGATCCTGGCCGCCGTGGTCGGATTCACCGGCTCATTCATCTCGCTGGCGCTGTCCAAGTGGATGGCAAAACGCTCCACCGGGGCGCAGGTGATCGTCGATCCGCGTACGCCGGAGGAGCGCTGGCTGGTCGACACCGTCGCGCGACAGGCCAGAGAGGCCGGCATCGGCATGCCGGAGGTGGCGATCTACGACGCGCCCGACCTCAATGCGTTCGCCACCGGCATGAACAAGAACAGCGCGCTGGTCGCGGTCAGCACCGGGCTGCTGCGCAACATGAATCGCGACGAGGTCGAAGCGGTGCTGGCGCATGAGATCGGTCATGTCGCCAACGGCGACATGGTGACCATGGCGCTGATCCAGGGCGTGCTGAACACCTTCGTGTTCTTCCTGTCGCGCGTGCTCGGTCAGATCATCGACCAGGCCGTGTTCAAGCGCGGCGCCAACGAGGGCCCGGGCATGGGCTACTACCTGACGGTGATCGTGCTCGAAATCGTGTTCGGCATCATCGCCTCGGTGATCGCCATGTGGTTCTCGCGACAGCGCGAATTCCGCGCCGACGCGATGGGCGCCAAGCTCGCCGGCCGCCACAAGATGGCTGCCGCGCTGGAACGGCTGATGCTCAACCATGGCCAGACTGCGCTGCCGAAAGACGTTCAGGCCTTCGGCATCAGCGGTGGCGTCGGTGAGGGTCTGAAGCGCCTGTTCATGACTCACCCGCCGCTGGAAGAGCGCATCGCCGCTCTGCGCAACGGCTGACGCGGTAGCCCGGTGTACGCGCCGTCGGGCGCGTGCACCGGGTGGTTGGCGGGGTGCGACACCAGAGCATCGAGCAGAAGCAGCCAGCCAGGCCGGGCGCGAACCATGGCGGGCGATGCCGGGGTCGTCTGCTGGCTCAGCCAAAATCGTACGACATCACCTTTTCGGGTTCGGCCAGGAAGTTGCCCTGGACGAAGTTGACGCCGCAGGAGAACAGGATCGACATGCTGGCGGCGTCTTCGACGAACTCGGCGACCGTCATCCGCGCCATCGCGCGCGCCTGTTCGCACATCTCCCGGATCTTCGTCTGGTGCTCGACGTTCTTGGCGAGGTCGGCCATGAAGGTGCGATCGAGTTTGACGTAGTTGGCGGGGACGTGCTTCAGCAACTGGAATGAGTTGAGGCCACTGCCGAACTGTTCCAGCGCAAAGCCGCACTTCAACTGTTCAAGGCCCTTCTGGAAGAACTTGGCCTGCTTCAGGTGGGTGACCACCTTGCTTTCCGGCATTTCGAAGACCATGCGGTCGCCGGGAACGCGCGCGTTCTTGAGTTGCTGCGCGAGCCACGGCAGCAGGCTGCCATCGTCGATTGCCTGCGGCGTCAGCTTGATGAAGAAGGTCGTCGTTCGCCCCTGCTTGTGGCGCTCCTGCAGGATCCGCAGCACATGGTCGATTACCCAGCGGTCAATTTGCGGTAGCAGGCCGAAGCGCTCGGCGATCGGCAGGAACTGGCCGGGCAGGATCTCTCCCTTCTCGCCTTGCATGCGCAGCAGCACTTCGTAGAACTCGCCTTCGTGTCCTTGCAGCGACACGATCGGCTGGAAGAACAGGATGAAGCCGTCGTGTTCGATGGAGCGCTTGATCAGATCGAGCCACTCACGGTCCTTGGCGGCATCGGCCTTGTCCTGCGCCGCCGGATCGAACACCTTGATGCGGTTGCCGCCCTCGGTCTGGGCGGCGCGACAGGCCTCGTTGAGCTTGTCCAGCACCAGTTGCGATCCGCTGACCTTCTCGGTCAGCAGGCACACGCCGATGCTCGCGTTGAGGCTGATCGAGCGTTTGCCGACATCGAAGATGCGCTCGTCGAAGCGCTTCAGCACCAGCTCGGCGAACTGCACGCATGCGTCATGCGCCCGTCCGGGGATGATTGCGGTGAAGGTGTGATCGGCAAAGCGCGCCACCAGGTCTTGTGGTCCGGCGAGCTCCTTGAGCAACTGGGCGACGTCGCCCAGCAGCAGGTCGGCGCCACCGACCCCGACCTGATCAAGCACCTTGCGATAGTTGTCGATCTCGATGTACAGCACCGCCTGGTCGATCTTGCCGGCGTTGGCGTTGGCGACCGCCTTGTCGAGTTCGCCCATGAAGTGCGGGCGATTGTAGAGGCCGGTGACCAGGTCCTGGCGCTTCAGCGCGTCCAGTTGCTCGGCGAGTTCGGCGCCCGCGGTATGCTGCCGGAAGATGATCTGCGTGGCCGGCTCGCCATCGATGCTGGCCTCGGACAACTCCATGACCGCATCGAACACGCTGCCATCGGCACGTTTGGCGCGCACGTCCAGCTTCTCGGGTGGTTTCTCGCCGCGACTCTGCAGCCGGAGGACATTGCGGAACTTTTCGGCGTCCTCCCGGACGATCAGGTCGAGGATGGCGAGACCCTCGATCTCGTCGAAGTCCTCGAAGCCGAACATTTCCAGATACGCCCGGTTGGCGTACACGTGCATGCCCTCGTGCACGTAGGCGATCGGATCGCGCGAACTGCCCAGCAACGAGTGCGCGCGGCGTTCGCTCTCGCGCCAGGCCGCCTCCATGCGCCGCAAGTTGCGGCGCGTGCTCAGGTTGTCGAATTCGCGCAGAACCACGGTCTGCAGGTGGTCGGCCACCGATCGCAGCGCGACGTCGCGGGCGCCTTCGCGCATCGCCTTGAGCACCGCGTCCTGGCTGATCGTGTCCAGTAGCTGGATCAGCGACATGTCCTTGCCGCTGCGATTGACCACCGCAGAGGTCTCGGCCAGCCCGATCGACCTGGCCTTCGGGCTGACCAGCACGATGTCGGTGCTGCCGCTTTCCAGCGCCGCCTTCAGCTGTTCGGCGTTCTCGACGCGATTTGGCCTCACCGCGATGCCGGCGTTGCGCAGCAGGCTGATCACCTGCTCGGCGTCCTCGACCGAATCCTCCACCAGGAGTACTCGCAGGACTTTGTCGGCTTTGGCCATAGGGATGACGAGACTCTTCGGACGAACTGCTGATTTTGACCGAAAGACGGTATCAAATGCCAGAAATCCGTTACGGAATCCGACAATTCCCGCCGGTCGTTCAGGCCAGTACGGTCTTGCTGGCCGCGCCGGCATCTTCGCGCGCCAGTCGCGGCACGAGATATCCCGGCAGGTCGGTGCGCAGTTGCCGGATCAGTCTTCGTGCGCGCGCCGCCTCGACCTCGAAATGGGTGGCGCCGACGACGCGATCGAGCAGATGCAGATAATAGGGCAGGACGCCGTGGTCGCCGAGCACGAGGCTGAGATCGCGAAGTGCCGCCGCGCTGTCGTTGACGCCGCGCAGCAATACCGATTGGTTCAGCAGCGTGGCGCCGGCTGCGCGCAGCGCGCGCAGGGCGTCGCCGACATCGGCATCGAATTCGCGGGCGTGGTTGGCATGCACGACGACCACGACCGGCCACGGCAGTTCGCGCAGCCAGGCGACGAGTTCGCTGTCGACGCGCTGCGGCAGCACGATCGGCCAGCGCGTGTGGATGCGCAGGCGCTTGATGTGCTTGATCGCCGCCAGCGCGTCGGTCAGTTCGCGCAGCTTCGGGGTCGCCAACGACAGCGGGTCGCCGCCGCTCAGGATCACCTCGGAAATGCTGGGGTCGGCCGCGATCGCGGCCACCGCGGCATGCCAATGGTCGCGAGCGGCAAGTTCTTCCGCATACGGGAAATGCCGCCGGAAGCAGTAGCGGCAGTGCACTGCACAACTGCCGGTGGCGACCAGCAGCACGCGGCCGCGGTACTTGTGGATCAGCCCGGGCCCGCGGGTACGCTTGAGGTCGCCGACCGGATCCAGCAGCCAGCCCGGCGGCGCGGCCTGCGTTTCGGACGCGACCGGCAGCACCTGCAGCAACAGCGGATCGGCGGCATCGCCCTGGCGCATGCGCGCCGCAAAACCGCGCGGCACCCGCAGCGGGAACGGCGTGTCATCGGCCAGCGCCACGTCGCCGCGGCTCAATCGGAGAAAGGCCAGCAGTGCATCGACGTCGCCAAATGCTTCGCGCAACAGGTGCTTCCAGTCGCGCGCGCGGTCGACGCGCCGCTTTTCTGGTGGGAAATGCGGGCTAGCAGTTATCATCCCGAGGTTACCTGTCCCGATGCGCGCGAATCCGCGCGCGTTTGCTGTTCCCCATGATAGCCACGCCCGGTGCGTGGCTTGCGCCCGGAGATGAGTATGGCCACGTACGGCATGAACGATGTCAAGAATGGACTCAAGATTCTGGTTGACGGCGATCCCTACACGATCGTCGACACCGATTTCATCAAACCGGGCAAGGGTCAGGCGTTCACCCGGATCAAGATCCGCAACCTGAAGAACGGCCGCACGGTCGAGCGCACGATGAAAGGCAGCGATTCGATCGAAGGCGCCGACGTGGTCGATACCGACATGCAGTTTTTGTACACCGACGGCGAGTTCTGGCACTTCATGCAGCCGGAATCGTTCGAGCAATTCCAGGCTGACAAGGCGGCCGCGGGTGAAGCCGCGAAATGGCTGCGCGAGCAGGACATGTGCATCGTCACGCTGTGGAATGGTGCGCCGCTGGCGGTGCAGCCGCCGAATTTCGTCGAGCTGAAGATCGTCGAGTGCGATCCCGGCATTCGTGGCGACACCGCACAGGGTGGCGGCAAGCCCGCCAAGCTCGAGACCGGCGCCGTGGTGCGCGTGCCGTTGTTTGTCGAGAACGGCGAAATCGTCCGCTGCGATACGCGCAGCGGCGAATACGTCGGGCGCGCGGCCAAGTAGCCGGACTCCGGCACGATGATCGCCGTCGATACGCTGATCGAAGCGCGCTGGGTGGTGCCGGTGGTGCCGTCCGGCGTGGTCCTCGATGACCACGCCGTGGCGGTTGTCGATGGCCGCATCGTCGACATCGTGCCGATTGCGCTGGCGCGCGAACGCTATGCGCCGGCCAAACGCATCGAACGACCCGGTCACGCGCTGATCCCGGGCCTGGTCAATGCGCATTGCCACGCCGCGATGACGCTGATGCGCGGCCTTGCCGACGACCTGCCATTGATGACCTGGTTGAACGATCACATCTGGCCCGCCGAAGCGGCGCTGGTGTCGGCAGCCTATGTCAACGACGGTGTCGAACTCGCCGTGGCCGAGATGCTGGCGGGGGGCATCACTGCGGTCAATGACCAGTACTTCTTCCCGGAAGCGGCGGTCGAGGTTTACCGGCGCATGGGCATGCGTGCGGCGGTCGGGCTGATCCTGCTCGAATTTCCGACTCCGTATGCCCGCGATGCGGACGACTACCTGCGCCGCGGCCTGGCGCTGGCCGACCAGCTCATCGGCGATCCGTTGCTGCATGCGTGTTTTGCGCCGCATGCGCCTTACACGGTCGCCGACGACAGCTTCCGCAAGATTCGCACGTTTTCCGATCAACTCGGACTGCGTGTGCACACCCACGTGCATGAGACCGCGTTTGAAGTCGAGGAGTCGCGGCGCGTGCACAACGAGCGGCCGCTGGCGCGACTGAAACGCCTCGGCTTCTTCGGTCCGGACTTGACGGCGGTGCACATGACCCAGTTGCTGCCGGCGGAAATCGAGGACCTGGCTCGCCATCGCGTGGTCGTTGCGCACTGCCCGGAATCCAATCTCAAGCTTGCCAGTGGCTTCTGTCCGGTCGGCGAATTGCTCAAGGCCGGCGTGACCGTGGCCATCGGCACCGATGGCGCCGCCAGCAACAACGATCTCGACATGTTTGGCGAAATGCGCACCGCCGCGCTGCTCGCCAAGGGCGTTGCCGGCGATCCCTCGGTCATGGACGCCGCTACTGCTTTGCAGACGGCAACGCTCGGCGGCGCACGCGCGATCGGACTCGAAGACCGTATCGGCAGCATCGAGGTTGGCAAACGCGCGGACCTGGTCGCGGTGGACTTCGGCGGTGTGCAGCTGGCGCCGGTGTTCAATCCACTGTCGCAGCTGGTCTACGCGGCGTCGCGCCACGACGTCAGCGATGTCTGGATCGATGGGTGTGCGCGAGTTCGCGATCATCTGCTGCTCGGCGTCGACAGCGAACGATTGATCGTCAATGCCGCCCGCTGGGCGGCGCAGGCGCAAGCGGTGCTGCGCACGCGCGGGAGGGAGTCGTGAGCAATGCCGATAGCCAGGAGTTGGCGCGCTTCGACAGCGTGGCCGCGCGCTGGTGGGATATGGACGGCCCGTTCCGGCCGCTGCATGAATTGAATCCCGAACGCATCGCGTTCATCGCCGAGCGCCAGCCTTTGTCCGGCGCGCGGATCGTCGACATCGGCTGTGGCGGCGGCATCATGAGCGAGGCGCTGGCGCGCGCGGGCGCCACAGTGGTGGCGGTCGATCTGGCGGCCGAGGCGCTCGACGTGGCGCGCCTGCACGCGCTCGAATCCGCTGTCGTGGTCGACTACCGCCTGCAGTCGGCGGAACAGCTGGCACAGGAAATGCCAGCCACGTTCGATGCGGTGACCTGCCTGGAAATGCTCGAACACGTGCCCGATCCGGTTTCCGTGCTGCGCGCTTGCGCGAGCTTGCTGAAACCCGGCGGACGGCTGTTCCTGTCGACCTTGAACCGCACGCCGAAGGCCTTCGCTTTGGGCATCGTCGGCGCCGAGTACGTGCTCGGGCTGTTGCCGCGCGGCACCCACCGCTACGAGCGCTTCCTCAGGCCCTCGGAGATCCGCAGGGCTTTGGTCGCGCTCGGTTTCGAGCGGATCGAGTTCGAGGGTCTGCGCTATGACCCCTTCGCGCGTCGCGCCGGGCGCACCAGTGATCTTTCGGTCAACTATCTGGTGGCCGCGGCGTGCCCATGCTGAAGGCGGTGTTGTTCGATCTCGACGGCACGCTGATCGATACCGCCGCGGACTTGCTGGGGACGCTCGACGATGTGCGCGCCGAACTTGGGTTGGCGCCGTGCGCTGCGGGTCTCTCGCCGGCGGTGGCGGCGCGCGGTGGCCGCGGCATCCTCGCACTTGGCTTCGCCGATGATCCCGGTGCCGTCGAGCGCCTGCTGCCGCGTTACCTCGAAATTTATGCCACCCGGCTGACGCGCGGCAGTCGCCCGTATGCGGGTGTCGATGAACTGCTGTCGGCGCTGGCCGCGCGCGGGATCGCCAGTGCCATCGTCAGCAACAAGCCGGAAGCCCTTGCGCGGCGGTTGCTGGAGCAACTCGGCTGGTCGCAGCGCTTCGCAGCGCTCGTCGGCGGCGATACGCTGGCGCTGCGCAAGCCGTCGCCGGAGCCGGTCTGGCACGCCTGCTCGGCGCTCGGCGTGGCGCCCGCGCACACGGCGATGGTGGGCGACGATCGGCGTGACATCGAGGCCGGACGCGCCGCTGGATGTGCGCTGACCGTGGCCGCGGCGTATGGCTATCTCGAAGAGCCGGAGCAGGTCCACGGCTGGGGTGCGGATCGGATTGTCGACGCACCGGGCGACCTGCATCGATGGCTGCTCGGTAGCGACGTCCCATGATGCTGGCCGGCGTCGACGCCGAGCTTGCGCAGTTCTGCGCGCCATGGCTGGCGCGTGAGCCGCGCCTGCTGCTCGCCTGCCAGTTTGCACCGGCGGGCGCTCCTCGGGCGCGCTTGCTGGCCAGTTGCGTGCTCGCGCGGGAACTGGCCGAAGCCGCGATGACGGTCAGCGATCGCAGGATCGCCGAGGCCAAGTTGGGATGGTGGGCGGAAGAGTCGGCCGCGTGGGGCGCGGGCCGGCCACGCCACCCGCTGGCGCGCGGATTCGATCCGCAAGGCGGCGCCCATGCGTTGGCGGCGCTGACGCTGGCGAGTCGCGAATGGCTGGACGCGCCGCCCGCGGAGAGTGTCGAATCGCTGCTGCAGCAGATGCGGGTATTCGCTGCGGTCAGCGCCGGCCTGGATGGCTGCGGCTGCGTCGACCACTGGAGTTCGCTGTGGCTGGCGATCGTGCTGCGGCTGTCACTGGATGCGCGTGCCGCTTTGACCAGCGTCCTGCCGCTCGATCTGATGGCGCGCCACGGACTGCGGCGTTCGCAGTGGAGCGAGCTGGATGCTGCGCAGCGCTTGCCGGCACTCGCCGATCTGGCGCAGCGCCTGCCGACTGCGGACGCGATCGCTGACGACCCGGGATTGGCCGCGATGGTGGTTCTCGAGCGACGCTGGTTGCAACGATTGTCGCGTACCGGGGCGGATCGCGTCGGATTTCTCGACGTCGTTGCGGCCTGGCAGGCGGGTCGGGCAGCTGTGAGGGTTGGCAGCCGGGCCTCGGGTCCGTAGGCCAGGTGGCGTCGAATGCAGCTTGTTCGTGAGGGCGGGCTCGGTCTGCGATCCTTGGCCGGCCCTGCGGACGGATCGCGAGCGGAGCCCACCCCGCCCAAAGCCTCTTCGACGCCCTTTCGGGCATCATGTCCGCATGAGCAAAGCCGAGCGCAACCGCAAGCCGTCCTCAAAGGCACGCCGCAAGAAGCGTCGGGTCAAACTGGCAATGGCCGGCAATGGCAGCGCGCCGACGCTGGTCTGTGCGCAGACCGATGGTGTCGAATCGATGGCGCTCGGTCTTGGGCGTGCGGCGGGCCTGGCACATTCGGGCTTTGTGCCGAGCGGCACGCGCAACCCGGGCGAGACTTTTCTGGCAACGCCCACGCGGCATCCGTCGCAGGCATTGAAGTGGAATGTGCATGCCAGCGACGTCAGCGTGCTGGTCACGCCGGACGCGGCATTGTTCGGCCGCGCATTGCTGGCGCGCCAGTGGTGTGAGCGCTATCGCAAGCCGTGGTTGCATCTGTACACCGGAAGCTGCGATCCGGACACCATCCGCGTCTGGCTGAGGACGCGGGCGCCGAAGTCGATCCACGTCACCGGCGCGCGTGCGCATCAGGCGGAGCGACTGTCAGGGCCGATGGAAATCCTGGTCCGCGTGCTGGCCGAGTCGGCTGCAGCGGTCCGAGTCGACGCCGTTGGCGTCCCTCGCGTCCGAAAATCCGTCTGAATTCCTGCGATATCCGCGGTTCGATGCGCGAACAGCGCCCCCTCAGGGTCGACCGGGATTCATCCGAGCACGCGCCGCGCGCCGCGGAAGCGCGATTTCCAGTAGCGATCGTCGAGGTGGTCGAGGCGCACGCGGCCGCCATGGTTGGGCGCATGCACGAAACGGCCCTCGCCGACATAGATGCCGACGTGCGAGATGCCGTTGCCGCCGGTGTCGAAGAACACCAGGTCGCCGGTCTGCAGCGCTGCCCGGCGCGGCGAGCGCAGGTCCATGCCGTACTGCGCGTCAGTGCTTCGTGGAAGCGCCAGGCCAAAAACGTCGCGGTAGACGAAGACGACAAAGCCCGAGCAATCGAATCCGACCCGCGGGTCGGCACCCGCCGTCCGATACGGCGTTCCTACCAGGCCGAGGGCGCGGAAGGCCAATTCGGCGGTGTTCGCCGCGGTCGCTGCTGGCGGGTCTTGCGTCAGCGGGCGTGGTGCCGGCGCGCTGGCACAACCGGCAAGCGCAGCAGCGACCAACACTGCCAGCAGTAGCTGCCGCCGCGCGTGAGACATCGTTGGATCAGTGCTCGTCGTCGCTGGATGGTGCGGCCGGGGCGTCGCGGTCGACCGGCTCGCTGAAGCCGAGCGCCTTGTCCACCAGCGAGGGCCCGACATGCGCCTGACCGAGCCGCTTGGCGGTCTTGCGCGCCATCAGTTCCTGGTCGATCGCGTCTGCCGCCATCAGCAGCGCGGCCTTGCGATCCTCGCCGAGCGCCGTCCAGTGGCAGTCGTCCTCCGCACCGGCCATCGAATACAGCAGGTTCAGCGTTGGCTTGAAGCCGGCGACCTTGACCCGACGGTAGGCTTCGACAGCGCCGAGCCTGCGCAGATCCTCCTCGGTACGGATGCCGATCTGGCGCAACCATGCGGCGCTTTTCGGGCCGACATTGCGGATTTTCGCGACGGGTAGTGCCATGGATTCCTCGGCAATGAGCGCGGACGTCAAACGATACGCGTCTGTAGACTGCAGTCAGTTGCAAGCGTTCAAAAAAACCCGCGCGAGCACCTCGATGCCGAACTGATCGACTTCATCGAATCGGCCCGGCTCCGGGCTGTCGATGTCGAGCACACCCAGCAGCGTGCCGTCGGGATTGACCAGCGGCACGACGAGTTCCGAGCGCGAGGCGGCGTCGCAGGCGATATGCCCGGGAAACACATGGACGTCGGCGACCCGTTGCGTGGTGCGTGTGGTGGCTGCTGCGCCGCAGACGCCGCGGCCGAGCGCGATGCGCACGCACGCCGGCCTGCCCTGGAACGGGCCGACCACCAGTTCCTTGCCATCGAAAAAATAGAAGCCGACCCAGTTGACGCCGGGCAGCGCATGGTAAATCAGCGCCGAAAAGTTCGCGGCGTTGGCGATGCGATCGGTCTCGCCTTCGAGCAGATGCCCCGCCTGTTCGGCAAGCTCCGCGTACAGCGTGGGCTTGTCGGTGGCGGAGGAAGAGGGCAGTTCGAACATGGTCAGCTTGTGGCGGAAAAGACTGCGCGGATTCTGGCCAACATTCGGGCTGCTGGCGAGTGTGCGGTTCACATTGCGTCGCTTGACCGACCGACCGGTCGGTCAGTACCCTTGCGAGATGACCACGACCGACGACCGCAGTGCCACCGACCGCATCCTCGACGCGGGCGTGCGCCTGTTCGCCGCGCGCGGCTTCGATGGCGTCTCGATGACCGATCTGGCTGCCGCGGCGCAGGTCAGCAAGGCCAACATATTCCATCATTTTGCCAACAAGGACGAGTTGTACCTTGCCACATTGAAGCACGCCGTCGCCGATTTCTCCCTGCAGCTGGCCGTGCTGAATCGCAGCGAGCCGGAATTCGCTGGGCGCGTGCGCGCCTTCGTCGCCTGGCATTCAACGCGTCTGCGCGAGCGCGAGCCGCAGACGCGCCTGCTGTTGCGTGAATTGTTCGGCGACGGCCGGCGTGGGCCGGATCTGGCGCGTGAGGTCTTCGGCGAGGGCCAGCGACTGTTGCTGGAACTGGTCTCGGCAGGCCAACAAGCCGGTCATTTGCGCGCCGACGTCGATCCTGCGGTGGTGGCGCTGACGTTGGCGGCTGTCGACATCTTCAGCTTCCTTGCCGCCCCAACTTTGCGGGCGATCCCGCAGATGGCGTTTGCGGCCGACTCCGCGCAGCTGGCCGCGCGCGTAGCTGACCTGATCCTGCACGGCGCCCTGGTGCGTGCCGACGAACCGTCGACTTCCTCCCGGCCCCGCGGAGAACCCACATGATGACCTCACGAATCGGTTTGCCGCGTAGCGCCGGCGCAGTGGCGTTTTGCGCTGCACTGTTGCTGACGGGTTGCGGGGCCGAAGAAGCCAGGCTGGAGCAGCGCGGCACGCCAATCACTGCGCAGCTGCCCGATGTGCGCACGGTGGCGACGGTCGAACACAGCGTGGGTGTGATCACCTCGCCGGAACTTCCGCTGGTCAAGGCCGAAGCCACCGGGCGGGTCGTCGAGTTGCTGGTTGATGCCGGCTCCACGGTGACGGTGGGCCAGCCGCTGGCGCGTCTGGACGATGAGGTACAACAGTTGGGGCTGCGCTCCGCCGAAGCCGCACTCAAGCGCGCCGAAGTGCAGCGCGACAACACCGGCAAATCGCTGAAGCGCCTTGTCGATCTGAAGGCCAGTGGAGCCGTCTCGCAGGGCGCGCTCGATGACGCTCGGGCTGCCGCCGATGCTGCCGCGGCCCAGGTCAACGAAGCCAGGGCCGCACTCGAGCAAGCGCGCTGGGGTCAGCGCATGACCGCGATCGTCTCGCCGATCGCCGGAATCGTGCAGCAGCGCCGGGTCGCCGTCGGCGATCTGGTGCGGGTCGGCGACCCGGTCATCGAGATCGCTGCAGCGTCGGCTTTGCGCGCAGTGTTGCCGTTTCCGGAGACCTTTTTCGGCCGCATCCAGATCGGTCAGCGCGTGCAGCTGACGCTACCCGAACGCCCGGAGCAGGTCATCGAAGGTGAGATCAACGAGCTGCGCCCGATCGTCGGGCGTGACAACCGCGCGATCGAGGCAATCGTCGCCTTTCCCAACCCCGGCGGCTGGCAGCCCGGCGCCAGCATCGTCGGCGAAGTCGTCATCGAGGCGCGCCCGGAGGCACTGACGGTGCCAGTGGAGTCGCTGGTGCTGCGGCCGGCGGGAGAACTCGTATACGTCGTCGAGGGCAACGTGGCGAAGGCGGTGCCGGTGACCGTTGGCGTACGCACGTCGACTTTCGCCGAGATCCTGAGCGGACTGGCCGCGAACCAGACCGTTGCGGTCAAGGGCGCCGGCTTCCTGACCGATGGCGCACCGGTGGAAGTGCGCGCAGTGAAGCAGTGAATAGTGAGTAGTGAGTAGTGACAGAGAGCCGGGGGATCGAATCGCCGGTTAATTCCTCGAGCATCTGATCGATTGCTGCAGATTCACGGCGATCCCCCAGCAAACACGGTTTTTACTGACTACTCACTATTCACAGCCGCCAGCCCATGTCCCTCCCGACTCTCTCCATCCGCCGCCACGTTTTCGCCGCGATGCTCAGCATTGTGCTGGTGCTGTTCGGGCTGATCGGCTACCAGCGCATCGGCGTCGATCGCTATCCGCAGGTCGAGTTTCCGCTGGTGTCGGTGGTAACAGTGTTGCCCGGCGCCAATCCGCAGATCGTCGACACCAGCGTGACCGGGGTCATCGAGAGCGCGGTCAATGCGATTCCCGGCATCGACTTCGTCGCATCGACCTCGCAGCCGGGCGTGTCGCAGGTGGTGTTGCAGTTCGATCTGTCGAAGAACATCGACGTCGCCTTCAACGAAGTGCAAGCCAAGGTCAACACGGTCCTTCGGCAATTGCCGGACGACGCCGACCCACCGGTAGTGGCCAAAGTCGAGTTCGGCGCCGATCCGGTGCTGTGGCTGGCATTGCAGGGCGATCGCACGCTGCAGCAGTTGAATCAGTACGCGCGCAACACCATCAAGAAGCGCCTGGAAACCATCGATGGCGTCGGTCAGGTGCTGCTCGGTGGCCGCCGCGACCGCACCATCCGCGTCGATGTCGACCTGGCGAAGATGGCGGCTTTCGGTGTCGACGCGCGCGATCTGCGCAGCGCCTTCGCCCGCGAACACCTGTCGCTGCCGGGCGGCTTCGTGGTCGGCGAACGCACCGAGCAGTTGCTGGAACTCGACCTCGAGTATCACCAGCCGGAGGTGCTCGGCGACCTCGTGGTGCGCTATGCCGATCCCCTGCCGGTGCGGCTGCGCGACATCGCCACCATCCGCGACGACCTTGCCGATTTCCGCCAGATCGCGCGTATCAATGGCGAGCCCGGCGTCGGCATCGGCATCGTCAAGGTGTCGAACGGCAACACCGTCGCCATCGTCGACGACGTGCTCGCCCGCCTCGACCAGGAAATCCGTCCGCAACTGCCGGCCGGGATGACGCTCAAGGTGGTGGTCGATTCGTCGTCGCCGATTCGCGCCATCGTCGCTTCGCTCGAAGACCACCTGATTGAAGGCACCCTCCTCGCGGCGCTGGTGGTCTGGCTGTTCCTGCAGAGCATGCGCTCGACGCTGATCATCTCGCTGGCGATCCCGGTGTCGCTGCTCGGCGCGGTGGCGGTGATGTATTTCGCCGGCTACACCTTCAACACGATGACCCTGCTGGCGCTGCTGCTGCTGATCGGCGTGGTTGTCGACGACGCCATCGTGGTGCTGGAGAACATCCATCGGCACCTGGAGTTTGATCGGGATCTGGCGCGTGCTGAAACAGCAAATGCGGGGCTGGGTGCTGGGGGCTGGGGCGCGGAGACGGAGT
>JAIMJQ010000021.1:34327-38054 GCA_020693165.1 Xanthomonas sp.
TCCCGATCTCGCGAGCTCCCCCGGCGCACTCGCCCCAGCCCCAAGCCCCCAGCCCCGCATTTCAGGGGCATCTTCGCCCGGGAGTTCAGCCGCCGCCGCCCGCACCGTCGCAGCCATAAGGGGTTCCAACGAAGTCGTCTTCGCCGTCACCGCCGCCAGCCTGACGCTGGTCAGCATCTTCGCCGCAGTGATCTTTCTCGGCGGCATCATCGGGCGTTTCTTCGAGTCGTTTGCGGTGGTGGTGACGGTCGGCGTGGTGGTATCGCTGCTGGTATCGCTGACGCTGACGCCGATGCTGTGCGCGCGCTTCCTGACGGTCGGCGAGCATCATGGTCGCGTCAGCGCTCCGGTGATGGCGTTCTTCACGCGCATGGACGCGCACTATTCGCGTCTGGTCGACTGGGCGCTGGCGCACCGCTGGAAGGTCGTCGGCATCGGCCTTGGCGTGGTGCTGGCCTCGGGCCTGATCTTCGGCCGCATCGGCGGCGAGTTCTCGCCACAACCGGACGACGGCCGCTTCGTGGTCAGCTTCCGCACGCCGCTTGGCTCGTCGATCACCCAGACCGATGAGGCGCTGCGCGCCATCGAGGCCGCACTCAAGCAGACGCCCGAGGTCGCCCGCATGTTCACCGCGATCGGGCTCGGCGACCTCGGTCAGGTCAACCGCGGCATCGCTTCGGTGACTCTGGTGCCGCGCGACGAGCGCCAGCGCTCGCAATCGCAGATCCTCGACGATTTGCGCCTGCGCCTTGCCACGATTCCCGGCATCAAGGCTTTTGCCTCGCCACCACCGACGGTGGGCGGCGGCAACAATCGCGGCGAGCCCCTGCAGTTCAACGTCAGCGGACCGGAACTGAGCACGGTTGCTGCTTCCAGCCAGACTTTGTTTGCGCGCCTCGCCGAGCGCCCGGAACTCGGCCGCGTCGATCTCGATCTGCAATTGGATCTGCCGACGCTGACGCTCAAGGTCGAGCGTACGCTTGCGGCGCGCGCAGGACTGTCCAGCGTCGACATTGCAGCGGCGCTGAACCTGCTGGCCGGCGGGCTGGATGTTGCCAAATACTCTGACGAGCCGGGCGACGGCGAGCGCTACGACATCCGCATCAAAGCTGCGCCTGGACAGGTGGAGGCGCCGGCGGATTTGAAGCGCATCTACCTGCGCAGCAGCAATGGAGCCATGGTGCGCCTCGACACCGTGGCCGCGCTGAGGCCGACGCTGGGACCCGCCGCGATCAGCCGCTACGACCTCAAGTACTCCGCCAACTTCTACGCTACCCCGACCGGCGTCACCTTGAGCGAAGCCGTGGATGTGGTGCGCGAGATTGCCGCCGAGGTGCTGCCGGTCGGCTACGAGGTCAAGCTGATGGCGCAGGCACGCGAGTTCGAGAAGACGCTCGGCTACATCCAGTTTTCCTTCATGCTGGCGGTCGTGCTGGTCTACATCGTGCTGGCAAGCCAGTTCAATTCATTGGTCCAGCCGCTGATCGTCATGGTTGCGCAGCCGCTGGCGATCATCGGCGGCTTGTTCGCGCTGTGGATCACCGGTCACACGCTGAATATCTACTCGATGATCGGGCTGGTGCTGCTGATGGGCCTGGTGGCCAAGAACTCGATCTTGCTGGTCGACCTTGCCAACCAGTTGCGCGATCAGGGCAGGAGTATCGACGATGCCCTCCGCGAGGCCTGTCCGAAACGCCTGCGGCCGGTGTTGATGACCTCGCTGACGGTGATCCTGGCATTGCTGCCGGCAGCACTCGGCGTCGGCGCCGGTGCCGACGTCAATGCGCCGCTCGCAGTCGCCGTCATTGGCGGCATGATCAGCTCGACGCTGCTGACACTGGTGGTGGTGCCGAGCGTGTATTCGCTGGTGGAGAGGGCGCTGGCGCGCCAGAGCGCGGGGCACGGGGCACAGGCCCCGCGGCACGAGGTCCGCGTCGGTTGATGTCAGCGTCGGGCCGCATGGGCGGTTGACGATGTGGGTCCAGACTTGTCTGGACGCCTTTGCGCTGGGATCGGCAACAGTCGGCCTTTGATCTGGTGGGTCCGGACTTGTCTGGACGCCTTTGTGCCGGGATCGGCAACAGTCGGCCTTTGATCTGGTGGGTCCAGACTTGTCTGGACGCTTGTGACCTTGACCCACATGGAGCGCCCAGACAAGGCTGGACCCACTGAAGCTCGCACTCGTGCCAGCCTTTCTCGTGCCCCGTGCCCCGTGCCCCGTGCCCCGTGCACCGCGGTCAAAACCCGTAGCGCAAGAACCCGCCATCGACCGCGATGCACTCGCCGGTGATGTAGCTGGCCGCCGGCAGGCACAGGAAGGCAACCGCGGCAGCGACTTCATCGGGTTCGCCGATGCGGCCCATCGGTGTGCGTTCGAGCACTTCCTCCGCGTAGGCCGGATCGGCGAGCGCAACTTCGGAGCGTTGGGTGCGGATGTACCACGGTGCGACCGCGTTGACACGGATGCCGTCGGCTGCCCACTCGCAAGCGAGGTTCCTCGTGAGTTGCGCCAGCGCCGCCTTGGTCATGCCGTATGGCGAGCCCGTGCGCACGTGGGTCAGTCCGGACACCGAAGTGATGTTGACGATGGCGGTCGCGGCATGGCGGGTCAGCAGCGGGTGCGCCTGGCGCGACATCGAGAACGCCGACATCACATTGTTCTCGAACAGAGCGCGGACATCGTCATCGGCGTAGGCCAGCGTCGACCGCGGCGAGTTGCCGCCGACGTTGTTGATCAGCAGATGCAGTTCGGCGCCAAGATCCGCGATCCAGTCGAATACCTCCAGGCGTTGCTCGGCTTCGGCCAGATCCGCGGACATGGCGCGCACTTCGCGCGCCGGAAACTCCTCTTCGAGCTCCGCGCGCACCGATTCCAGATGATCCGGATCGCGCGCGACCAGCAGCACATCGGCGCCGAGCGTCAGCAGTTCGCGCGCACACGCGAGGCCGATACCACGGCTGGCGCCGGTGATCAGCGCGGTTTGCCCTTCAAGGCGCCAACGGTCAAATGGCATGGCAAGACTCCGGTGGTCGTCACGACCTGGATGATCGCGCATGTGTCGTGCTGTGGAAGAATCGGCATCCGTCCAATTGTCGGGATACCCATGCGCAATTTGCTGCTGCCGTTGCTGATCCTGTCGCTCGCCGGCTGCGAACGCCCCGATCGAAGCGGCTGTCCGCCGCAGGACCTGGCCCTACTTGGACGCTCGGAAGGCGCGCGCGCTGTGCCAGCTTCGTTGCCGAAGGCGGACTGCGTGCTCGACGACGTCGAAATGGCGCACTACCGGGCCGGGCGAGAGGAAGGGCTCAAACGCTATTGCGTTGCCCTGCGCGGTTACCAGCTTGGCCTCGACGGCAAAACCATCGATCCCGGCGTCTGCCCCGATGACGCTGCCAGCGAGCTCAAGCGCGGCTTTGAGGTCGGCGACAATCTGCGCAGTCAATTGCGTCAGCGCGACGATCTGTTGAACGAGGCGCGCAACATCGAACGCGCCGCGGCGTCGTTGCCCAAAGACTCGGTGGAGCGCCGCAAGCTCGAGGACGAGGCGGCCGGCAAGCGCTTCGACGCGCGCCAGCGCGAGAACGAGGTCGAAGCCTTGCGTGGCATCGTTGCGGTGGAGCGCTGGCGGTAGTTGTCGCTGCAGGACCGACGTGCGCGCCGCTCTCACAGAACATCCCGCATGTATTTGATTTATATAGGATATTCTGTGCGCGAATAAGCGCACCG
>JAIMJQ010000147.1 GCA_020693165.1 Xanthomonas sp.
GAATCGCCTCGAAGTCGAGGTATCGGCGCGGATACGTGAGTGCCGCCAGAACGCCATGCAGAGCCGGATCGGTAATCGACTTGCCGCTCCGCGTTGCCCGCAGCATGCGCAGATGCTGATCGCGGGAGACCTGATCCTCCGGCACCTCACGCAGATCGGTATAGCCGGCATCCACGAGCCTCTGCACTAACGCACCGCCGTTCGGCAGCAGGGTCAACGGGAACTCGGGACCGGCGTCCTCGAACTGCTGGCAGTGGTCGATGAACGGGCAGTCGTAGGGGGTGTTGCAATGCGCACCGGTGGCGATTGCCGGCTCTCCATTCCGGAGCACCTTGCGGAAACGGCGGACCCACTTGGGAACCTCCGCTAATCGATCCTCGATGGTGGCGGTGACGTCTTCCAGCGTCAGCAGGCCGGTGTAGTCGCCCTCCGTGGAGTAGACGAACTCGCGATCCACCAGCGCCAGTTGCGTACGTCGCGGCGAGACGCCGGCGCCGCGGGCAACCCAGGTCTGCACCGCGCAATCGTCCAGGAAGTAGTCCTTCACCCGCGTGCTGGACTTCACCTCGATCAGTTCGAAAGCCCTACCAACGCGGCGCAGCGCGTCGACGCGTACCACAACATTCTCGTGACTGAGTGCCGCTTCGAAGATGTGCCGAGGCGGCTTCGCTGCACCCAGCAGTGCGCTGGTCTGATCGACCGCTGCTGCGACATCAAAACCGCAGTCCACCAGTTCACCGGGCCCCAGCAGTTGCCGGGCCAATTCGCCAAATGCCGTTCCCTGTTCCAACCGCGCCGTCTGCGCATCGCTGAACTCACGCAGGTCAGGTCGATTGACTTCCAGCCAGATGCGCCGCTCACATTGTCGGCCCGCGATGATCTTGGACTTGGACAGGCGCGGTGACTGCGCAGCAGCAGTCGTCTTGGTCCCAGTCGCGGCATCGGCTTGGAGAGTGGTCACGAACGCGTCCTGTCGAGGGTAGGTGTGCCTAGCTTGGTCGCGATCCGCGACAGAATGCGTCGCGCGTGATGATCATCCAAGTCCGTACGATCCAACCTGCGAAGTCTCATAGATGATCTTTGCTGAGGGTTATCTTCACATCACCGAGATCATGGTAGACGCTGCCAATCAGCACCGATGCGTCAGCGCCGTACGGACCGCCGACGGTGATCAGCAAGTAATAGCCGCTGGGCTCACAGAACGCCTCGGCCTCGTGGAAGGTCTTCTCTCTTGCCAGTTCGAACAAGCGTTCTTCCTGGTCCTTCGACAGTTCAATCAGCAT
>JAIMJQ010000022.1 GCA_020693165.1 Xanthomonas sp.
GTTCCTTCCACGCATCGCGCGCCTGCAACCAGCTGTAGGTCGCCTGCGCGCCGATGAACCCGAACGGGCGCCAGGTGCGGGTCAGGCCGAATGGCGCGAAGCGGCGCCAGCCGTCGTCGCCATCGGCGATGCCGGCAGCGAGTAGCTCCCCGACCGCGGTCGTCGTCGCCACGCCGTGGCCGCCGAAGGCCTGGGCGTACCAGAGCCCGGGCTGCAGCCGGCCAAGCTGCGGCATCTCGTGGCGCGCGTAGCTCATCAGGCCGCTCCAGGCATGGTCGATGCGGACGTCGCCGAGTTGCGGGTAGACGCGCGCGATATCCTTTTTCAGCAGTCGTGCCACCGCGGTGGGCGACCGATTCAGGATCGAGATGCGGCCGCCCCACAGCAGGCGGGTATCCGGCAGGGCGCGGTAGTAGTCGAAGGCAAAGCGGGTGTCGTAGACGGCGGCCCGAGTGCGGACGGCCTCGCTCAGCCGTGGCCCGAGGGGCTCGGTGACGGCCACGTAGGTGGCGATCGGCAACAAGGCGCGGTGCAGCGCCGGCACCAGTCCGCTGACGTAACCGCCGCCGGCGATCACCACCTGGTCGGCGTCGACCGTGCCACTCGGGGTGCGCACACGCCAGCGGCCCTGGTGGCGTTCGACCGCGCTGACTGCGCTGGCGGCATGCATGCGCACACCGCGCTGCTGCGCCGCGCGTGCCAGCCCAAGCGCCAGGTTCAGCGGGTGAACGTGGAAGGCATCGGCTTCGAACAGGCCGCCGTGGTAGCGCGCCGTCCGCAGTTGCTCGCGCAGAGCCAACGTACCGATCGGCGTCCAGTCGACGCCAAAGTGCTCGGACAACAGGCGTCGGCGCGATTCGAGAACATCCGGGTCGTCGAACCAGTTGGCCCAGATGACGCCGGCATCGACCGGGTCGCAGGCGATCGCATGGTCGTCGATGCGCTTTCGGATCTTGCGTACCGCATTGCGCGTCAGGTCGTACATCCAGCGCGCAGTCTCGACACCAACCTCAGCCCGCAACGCCGCCTCGCCCAGCGAATAGCCGCCGAACACGAAGCCGCCGTTGCGGCCGCTGGCGCCGAAACCGATCGACTGCGCCTCCAGCAGGACGATGCCATCGCCGCCGCGCTCGGCGAGGCCAAGCGCCGTGGCGAGGCCGGCGTAGCCGCCGCCGACAACGGCAACACGCGCACGCATGTTGCCGGTCAGCGGCGGATAGTCGTCAGGTTCGCGCCGGGTTGCGGCGTACCAGGTGTCGGCGTGCATGGCGCGATTCTGCCGGATAGGAAGGTGCAGGAGCGACGTGCACGCCGCGACCCTCAGCCTCGACGCATCATCGGTCGCGACGTACTCCTGTCGCTCCTACGACTTCTTGCGTGCCCCGTAGACCATCGCCGCCAGGCCGGCGACCATCGCCACCGGCATCAGACCCTCGCGCGGGATCGGGTGGCGGGTCAGCCAGATGCCGCCCAGCACCAGCGCGATGATCAGCGCGGCGCTGGTCACGGTGACCAGGATACGGGACAGCCAGGTGGGGAACGCCATGCGCGTGCTCATCGATCGCAGACGCGAGAAATGGGCACCGAAGCGCACGATTCAAGCCCTCAGTCGGCGATGGTTTCGGCTTCGCCGATGCTTGCCTGACCGCGACTGGCGTCGCGCAGGCGCTGCGCGCAGCGCTCGCTGGCGCTTGCCGGCAACTGGATCGAACAGGCGAAGCCGTTGGCGTCGTAGCGTTCGTCGAAGATGTGTCCGCCGCACTCGTGCGCGATCTGGCGCAAGGGGTTTTCGAAGGCGAACGCTGCCGCGACAGCGATCCGCTGCAAGGTCACCAGCTCACGTCGCTGCGCCAGACGCAGGCACTCGGCGGCGGCGCCCCCGTAGGCCCGAACCAGTCCACCGGCACCGAGTTTGATGCCGCCGAACCAGCGTGTGACCACGACCACCACGCGGTCGAGTCCCTGGCCGTCGATCGCCTGCAGGATCGGGCGCCCGGCGGTGCCGGCGGGCTCGTTGGCATCGTGGAAACGGTAGAGCTGGCCGTGGCGATATGCCCAGCAATGGTGGCTGGCTTCCTCGCGCTCGCAGTCGGCAACGTGCGCCAGCGCCGAGTCGACAGAATCGATTGGCCACGCTCGGGCCAGGAACCGGCTCTTGTGGATGTATTCCTCGAATTGCGCAGCAGCTGCCAGCGTCGCCGTCACCGGGGCGCGTCCACCAGCGCAAGCACGTCCATGGGCAGTTCCTGTTGCGGGTAGTCGCGGCGCAATGAAACCGCCAGTCGACGCGCGTGTTCAACGTCCCCGGCGGCGATCGCATTGCGCACCGCGGCAACCGCCACCGAAAAGGCTTCATCGTGCGCGACTTCGACGACCGTGCGTTGACGTTCACCATCGGCGTCGAGTTCGCCTTCGTCTACTGCGGCGGCGTCGCGTCCTGCAATTGCCGCGCCCTCGCTGGCCCCCACCTTGGCTGCCTGCATCGGCGCGCTGGAACTCGCCTGGGCGATGCCGGCTGTCGGCGCTGGCGCCGGCATCGGCAGTGGAGTCGCGGGTGCCGGCGGCGCAGCGGGCGCGGCGACCACTGCCGGCGGTGCCGGCGCTGGCGCGATCCTTTCTGCCGTCGGCATCGGCGCGCGGCTGGCTGCGGTCGGTGCTTCCTGCTGCCGCGGGATGACCGCCGCTGGTTCAGCCGGGAACGGCCGTGCCTCGGGCGCCGGCAGCAACCGGTCTGCGACCTCCGGGGCGGCGGTCAAGTCGTTCAGTGCTTCCCTCTTCGATTCGATCAGCGCCTGCTCGCGCCGCAACTCGGCGCCCGGTTGCGCCGTGTGCAACTGATCCGCAGGCTTGACCGGCGCAAAGACTGCGGTATCGGCCTGGGCGCGAGCAGGCGCGTCGCGCTTTCTGGATTCGGCGGCAGCGCCGATCGGCGCTGCCGCAGCGTCCTCGCTCGAAGACGCCGGCGCCGCAGCGGCGGGTGCCTGATTGCTCGCTGCGGGCCTCGGCGCGTCGAGTGCCGTCGGCGCGTGCTCGACTTGCTGCCAGATGCGCAGCGCCAACCCGCTGCCGACCAGCACCACGAGGCCGGCAGCCATACTGAACCAGATCGGTTGCGGGCGTTTGGCGGGCTTCGCCACTGCGGCATGGGCGCGCGCGAGGATGCGCGCGTCGAGATCGGCGGATGGTGCGGCGCCCGGCGCGCGCCGCAGCGCGTCGATGATGTCGCTTTCGAGCTTGTCGAAGCGCTTTTCCCGGCTCATGGCGCGCGCAATCCTTCCCGCAACTTGGCCAGCGCATAACGCAGGCGCGACTTGATGGTCTCGCGGCCGGTACCCACGGTCACCGCAATCTCCTCCAATGTGAGGTCGCCCTCGGCACGCATCAACAGCACCGCGCGTTGTTCGGCCGGCAGCGCTTCAACCAGACCGGCGAGGCGCTCCATCTGTTCGGCCTGGTCGAGCGCCAGTGCCGGATCATCTTCCGGCAGGCCGGGAAAGCCGACCAGGACCTCGTCGGCACTCACCGTCGGGTGCAGCTTGCGCAGGTGGTCGATGGCCAGGTGATGGGCGATACGGAACAGCCAGGCGGCGAAGCGTGCGCTCGGCGCATAACGCGCACGCGCGTCGATGACGCGGCTCCAGGTGTCCTGGTAGAGCTCCTCAGCCACGGCGTTGTGCCCGGTCAGTCGCGCCAGATAGCGCAGCAGCCGCACCCGATAGCGCCCGTAGAGCGCATCGAACGCAAGCGCTTCGCCAGCGGCATAGCGCAGCATCAAGTCCTCGTCGCTGTCGGCGGAGTCCACGTTGGGTGCAGTTCTGGTCACCCGATGACGATAGCCCAAGCGTGTTGGAGAAGTGAGGGTTCATGCAGGTTGCAACGCGGCGATGCGGACAATGGGGTTGATGGGTCCGTTGCAGGAGCGACGCTTGGGTCGCCACCGGCGACACATCGCGCGCCGAGATTGCGGGTCACGACGTACCCGTCGCTCTCGCCGAATATGACATATCGGGTTGATATAAATAGCTTTTGTTGAGGGGCGAGGACACGAGGACACGAGGGCGCGTGAAAGCAGGCACTCGCGTTGCTCTTGCCTTTGCGTGCCCGCGTGCCCTCCGGTTCGATGCGCGATCAAGCGCACCGACACGCGCGAGCTGGCCTCCTACCCACGGCGGCAATTTCCCGCTACCCTGCCCACCGGCCAAGGCGGAGGCAGGCGGTGGATCGCATCATTGTGCAGTTCCTCAGCGGCGGGCGCGCCGGACACACCGAGGTGTATCCGGTCACGCGCTTCTCGTCGCTCTACCTGGGCCGGGACCCCAAGTGCGACCTCAGGGTCGACGCCGAACGCGACGCCATGGTATCGCGCAGCCACGCGGTGATCGAGTGGGTCGACGACGACGACGGCAATCGCCAGTACACGCTGACGGATCTGCTCAGCAGCAATGGTACTTACGTCAACGGCGAACGCATCCACGGCACCGTCAACCTGGTCTCGGGCGACCAGGTGCGGCTCGGGGTCAAGGGGCCGGAACTGGTGCTGACGGTGGAACGGCCCGAGCCGAACATGAACCCGGTGGTGACCAAGTCGATGCGCACCGACGATCTGCTGCGCACGCCGCCACCGCGCAACCGCATGTCCGCCGAGCCAGCCGTCAGCCCGGCCACGGTTCGCCGCCCGACACTATCTGGCGAATCCTGAACTCAATCTCGAAAAGCGGTCAACTGAGGTTGCCAGGTTCAATCCTCGCTGCGCAACCCACGCTCGCCATCGGCAAAGCGAGCCACCAGGCGCTCGCCGGGCGCCAGCAGGGCGGCGCGCAGCACCAGGCCGTCGTCGCTGGCACGCCGCAGCAGCACGTAGCCGCGCTCCAGCGTCGCCTGCGGCCCGAGCAAGCGCAGCGACGCGCACGCGTGGTCGCTGCGGGCGCGCAGCGACGAGATATCCGGTCGACTGCGATCGACCCCGTGAGCAGCGTGTTCGAACCGCGTTCGCTGTCGCTGCAGGCGCAGGGTCGAAACGGCGCGCAGCCGCGCCAGCAGCAGTTCGGCGTTCTGCCGGGTGCGCGCGATGCGCCGTTCCGGTGCGAGCCCGCGCAGTCGCTCGGTCAGCGCCAGGAGTTGCTGCCGCCGTCGCTGCGTGTCGGCGCGAAGCCCGGCCAGCAGGTCGTCGCGGCGGCGCTGCAATCTCGCCATCGCCAGTTCGAGTGCGCGCCGCGGGTCGTGCGCGCGCAGCAGGCGTTCGCAGGCGTCGCTGGATTGCTGGCTGACCTGGATCTGCCGGCGCAGGCGATCGCGCAAGGTCGCCAGCAATTGCTGCAGATGACGGCCGATCGCTTCGCGGCTCGGCGTCATCAGCTCGGCTGCCGCCGAGGGCGTCGGCGCGCGCACGTCGGCGACCAGATCGGCGATGGTGAAGTCGGTTTCATGGCCGACGGCCGACAGCGTCGGTATTGGCGACGCCGCGATCATGCGCGCCAGCGCTTCGTCATTGAAGGCGGCGAGATCCTCGAGTGAACCGCCGCCGCGCGTCAGCAGCACCAGGTCGTAGGCCAGCGCAGAGGTCAGCACCGCATTCAGCGCCGCGCGCAGCTGCGCCGGCGCCTCGGCGCCCTGCACCTGAGCCGGGAACACATCCACCTGCAGCAACGGCCAGCGCCGCGCGCACACCGACAGCACATCGCGGATCGCCGCACCCTGCGCCGAACTGATCACGGCGACGCGGCGCGGCATCCGCGGCAAGGCGCGCTTGCGCGCCGGGTCGGTCAGACCCTCGGATTGCAACAGCGCCTTCAGGCGCTCGAATTCGCGCATCAGCCGGCCGCGGCCGGCGTCCTCCATGTGTTCGCAGATCAGTTGATAGTCGCCGCGTGCTTCGTACAGGCTGATGCGGCCGCGCACCAGCACCTGGGCGCCGTCGCCGGGTTTGCTGCGCACGTACAGATTGTTCGACTTGAACATCGCGCAACGGATCTGCGCGCCCTGGTCCTTCAGCGTGAAGTACCAGTGCCCGGACGCGGCGCGCGTGTAGTTGGAAATCTCGCCCTCGACCCAGACCTGCGCAAAAGCATCCTCGAGCAGCCCGCGCGCCAGCTTGTTGAGCTGGCTCGGCGTCAGGATCGGGCGCTCGCGTGCGGTATAGGTGGGGGCGATCTCGGTCATCGAGGCAAGATAGCGCATGCAGCGCCAGTGGTAGGTTGTCGCCGGGATGCGCTCCGCCGATAAAGTGCTTCCACCGGCCCGACCCAACTTCGTGGCGCCTGTTCCACCCTTGACCAAAGTCCGGTCGTTGCCACTGCGGGTGCCGCATCATTGCGCTATCGTCGAAGCGGATGCAGGCAACCCTCCGATGCCCCGATCCATCGCCGTACTGGTCTATTTCGCTGTTTGCTGCATCGTGGTGCTGCTGCCTCTGCACGCGGCCATGCTGGCCGACCCTTTCGTGGTCTCGCGCGGCTGGCTGGTCGAGTTTTCGGTGGCTCTGGGATTCGTCGCATTCACGCTGATCCTGCTGGAGCTGGCGCTGGTCACACGCCTGCGGGCGCTCTCGGATGCCTACGGCACCGATACCCTGCTGCAATTTCATCGCGGCCTCGGAATCGCCGCAGGTGCATTTCTGATCGGCCATGTGCTCGGCTTGCTGCTGCCATCGGGCCAATGGCGCTGGTTGAATCCATTTGCGGGCAGCGCGGCAATGCAGACTGGCGCAGTGGCCTTCTGGTCCATGGCGATATTGGTCGCAAGCTCGCTGTGGCGGCGCCACCTGCGGCTTCCCTTCGATCTCTGGAACCGGATTCATCGCATCGGCACACTGCTGCTGCTGGTCAGTTCGACCGCGCACTTGCTGCTGGTCGCCGGCTACAGTGCGACGCCGGCGGTGCGCGTGGTGGTGCTGCTGCTGGCCTTGCTGTTCGGGTCGTTGCTGGTCAACTACGCGCTGCTGCGCCCGTTGCGCCTGTGGCGCCGGCCGTGGCAGGTTCAAACCAACATCGATATCGGGGGCGACACCCGCTTGCTGACAGTCGGCCCGGCAGGGCACGCTGGTTTTCGCTTCGAGCCCGGCCAGTTTGCCTGGCTGATCAGCGGGCGCACGCCGTACTCGCGCCAGCAGCACCCGATCACCATTGCCAGCAGCGCCGAGCCGGTCGCTGGAGTGTTTCAGGAATACGCCATCAAGAAGCTCGGCGACTGGTCGCGCGACCTGGTACCGGCGTTGGCGCCGGGCAGTCGTATCTGGATCGAGGGTCCTTACGGCGGCATGACCATCGACCGCCTTCCGGCGCAGGGCTTCGTGCTGATCGCCGGCGGTATCGGCATCACGCCGATGCGCTCCATCCTGCTGACCCTGCGCGACCGCGGCGACCGGCGGCCGTGCCTGCTGCTCTACGCCGCCAACGATTTCAGCCGCGTCGTGTTCCGCGACGACTTTGCCGCGTTGGAACAACAGATCGACCTCAAGGTCGTGTACGTGCTGGAACAGCCGAATGGCGATTACGACGGTGAGCGCGGGCGTATCGATCGACCGATGCTGGAGCGTCACCTGCCGCTTGCGCGTCAGCACTTCCAATTCCTGATTTGTGGCCCCAACCCGATGATGGACAGTGTCGAGCGACTGCTGTCCGATCTCGGCATCGCCGACGACCGCGTTCATTCCGAACGCTTCAATCAGGTCTGAGCCATGCGCCAATCACTGGTCAACCGCAGCGTTCTGGTCTTGTCCGGCGTGTTCGCCGGCGCCTGCATTGCCTTTGCATTTGCGGTCGACCAGGGCTCGCGGCCCGCGCCCGAAACCGCGCCCGAAACCGCGCCCGAAGCCGACGCGACGCTCGCTGACAGCGCGCCGAAGCCCGACATCGCTGCAGCAGCCCGACTGTATGCAGCGCGCTGCGAGCGCTGTCACACCCTGGAAGAGTCGCTGGCGCCGTTGCTGCAGGCCGAACCCGGCACCGATGCGCGCGCAGCCTACCTGGCGATGCTGCGGCGGCACCGCAAGTCCTCCGCCGAGGAAAATGGGCCGATCACGGATTATCTGCAGAGCCGGCTGGACGACGCGGCACCGGCGTCGCCACCGTAGCCGCATTTCTCATACCGGTCGTGGATGATCGCGAAAGGCTTTGTGCCGAGCGCAACAATTCGGTGAACCCATCGCGATAACGTTCGTCCTGAGCGGTTCCCCCTCGCTGTTCCGGGGGAAACAGTCGAAGGATGCGGGCTTGACGGGTTCGTTGCTGCGCCAAGGGTGCACCCAGCTTGGCTTTCGCGAATCACAAGCGAAGCGGTTGCGCGGCGGCGTCCTTCGACTGTTTCCCGCTCGCGGGGCTCGCGGGAAACGCTCAGGACGAACGGTGGATCAGGATAGATCCGGGCTTGGTCTGCGCTCGATGCGCCGCGGGTTCACCGAATGGTTCAAGCCGGCTGACTCCGCTCTCCTGCATGCGGGCACCTGCAAGCTCCCCCGGTCACGCCTTCCCCTCGTCCCAACTGCGCGGGTCCTCCAGCGACTCCAGGTGCGTGAGCACCTCGACGTGCGGCACTCGCTGGCGGATTTCGGTTTCGAGCTTTTCCAGCAGGTCATGCCCGTTGTGCACGCTCATCGCGCCGGGCACCAGCACATGCACGTCGATGAAGCTGACCTTGCCCGCTGCGCGCGTGCGCAGGCGGTGGTAATCGCCACCGATGGTTTTCACCTGCTCCAGGACAGCGACGATCTGGTCGCGCTCGCCCTGCGGAATGGCGCGGTCCATCAGGCCGTCGAAGGAACGCCGCATCAGCCGGTAGCCGGTCCACAGGATATTGACCGCCACTGCGATCGCGATCAGCGGGTCGAGGATGAGCCATCCGGTGACGACGACGAGTCCGACGCCGACGATCACGCCCGCAGTGGTCCAGACGTCGGTGAGCAGGTGGTGGGCGTCGGCTTCGAGCGTGATCGAGCGGTGATCACGGGCACCCTTGAGCAAAAACCAGCCGCACAGCAGGTTCGCGCCCGCGGCCACGACCGACAGCGCAAGACCGAGTCCGACCTGCTCGATCGGCTGCGGTGCCAGCAGTCGCGGCAGCGCGCTGTAGACGATGGCACCCGCGGCCACGAAGATCAGCGCACCTTCGATGCCGCTGGAGAAGTACTCCGCCTTCTCGTGGCCGAAGTTGTGATCCTCGTCGGCACCGGAATGCGCATAGGACAGCGTCGCCAGTGCGACCAGCGCCGCGCCGAGGTTGACGAAGGATTCCAGAGCATCCGACAGCAGGCCGACGGAGCCGGTCAGAAAGTACGCTGCGAATTTCACCGCGATGGTGAACAGCGACGTGACGATAGACAGGACGGCGTAAGAGGCCGGCGAGCGCGGGCGTTCGGGCGTGCCGTCTGCAGCGCTCACGTCACCACCAGCACGTCGCAGGGCAGGGTGGTGGCCAGGTGATGGCTGACGCTGCCGAGGAACTCGCGCGCAATCTGACCGCGCCCGGAAGCGCCAACGACGACCAGGTCGGCGCCGATTTCGTCGACCATTTCGGTCAGCGCGCGCGAGGGTGGCGCATCGCGCAGTACCGGCACCAGTGGACTCGCGCCGCTGGCCAGCTGCGTCGCGCTTGCTTCAAGGCGCTGCATGGCGGCGATGCCGCGCTCGCGCCGATATTCCTCGACGACATCGGTCTTGACGCCGATGAAGGCCAGATGCGGTTCGTACAGGCGTTCGTCGGCGTGCACCAGGAACAGATGGGCAGGCGCAGTCAGGGCCGCACCAAAGGTTGCGGCGCGCTCTGCGGCGGCGGAAAAATCGGTGGCAAGCAGCACCCGGCCATAACTGCCGTCGACCTCGTTGCGGACCAGCAGCACCGGTACCCGGCACTGGCGCAGCAGGCGCTCCGCCGTTGAACCCAGCAAGACCTGGCGCCAGCCCGATTCGCCATAGGCGCCGAGCACGACCAGGTCTGCCGGATGCTCGGCCAGCCACACCGGCAGCGAACGATGCAGCGCGCCCTCCAGTGTCACCATGTGCACCGGGACCTTCAGTTGCGGCGCCAGTTGCGCACATTCTTCGCGCATTGCCGACTCCACCGCCGCGTGCAGCTGCGACGGATTCGAGGGCGGCGCCACGCCGATCACATCGTCGATCCACCCGGCCGCGGCGATTGAGTGGACGAGGTACAGGTGAGCGCCATGCCGTTCGGCCAGTTGCGCCGCCCGTTGCAGGGCGCGGCGGGCAGCCGCGGAGAAGTCGGTGGCGACAACGATACGGGCGATGCTGCTGTTCACGGTTGGGCCCCCTGGGGCGATGTCACGGTCTCGGATCGCGTTTGCAGGTGGGAGGCAATGCGGCGTGCTGCATGATCCGCGGCATCGGCGTATGGAATCAGAACGTCATCGGCGCCGGCGGCCCGCAGATCGGTATGGTCGTGACGGGTGCGCGCCGTCACGACGATGTGGCGATCGTAACCGAGGCGTCGCAGTGCCCTGATCAGGCCACGGTTCAGCGCCGGGTCGCGCAGCGTGGAGACGATGCAGCGCGCCGCGCGCAGCGGCAGATGGGCGACGAACTCTTCATCTTCGGCGTCTCCATAGACGAGTTTTGCGGTCGTGGCTCGCGGCGCCTGCAACGTCTCTGGATCGAAGTCGACGCCGAGGACCGTGAAGCCATCGCGGCCCAGGTTGTCGACCAGCCGCGAGCCGTAACGACCGATGCCGAACACGATCACGTCGGCACCCGGCAGCACTTCGCCCTCGGCGCGCTCGCGGAACGGGTCGCGGCGTTCGAACAGACCCAGCCAGCGCTCGCACAGCGCGTACAGCCGGTGCGAGTAGAGGATCATGTAGGTGCTGGTGGTGATCGTGACCAGGCCAACCAGCGTCACCAGTCCCAAGGTCGACTGGTCGACATGGCCGAGACTGAGGCCCATGGCAACGAAGATGATCGAGAACTCGCTGATCTGCGCCACGGTCAGCCCGGCCAGGAAGCCGGTGCGTTTGCGGTAGCCCATGTAGCCCATGATCGCCAGCACGATCAAGGGATTGCCGATCAGCACGAACAGTGACAGCAAAACCGCCGCCGGCATCTCCGAGCCCAGCATCGTCAGATCCAGTTGCATGCCGAGGTGGACGAAGAAGAACAGCAGCAGGAAGTCGCGCAGGCTGGCGAGGCGCGAATTGATGGCTTCGCGATAGGGTAGCGAGGCGAGCGAAAACCCTGCCAGAAAGGCACCGACTTCCTTGCTGAAGCCGAGCCATTCGCCGGTCGCCGCCAGCGTGGTGCCCCAGGCCACGGCGAAGATCAGCAGCAGTTCCTGCGAGTCCGCCATGAAAAAAAGCAGTCGCGTCAGGATCAGGCGCATCAGCAGCGCCATCGCCAGCGCGACGCCCGCAATCTTGGCCGATACCTGCAGCAATTGCGTGATCCAACTGGCCTCGCCGCCGGCCGCATGGGTGCCGATCAGCATCATCGCCAGCACCACCGCGATGTCCTGGACGATCAGGAAGCCCATCGCGATGCGGCCGTGCAGCGAGTCGATCTCGCCTTTGTCCGACAGCAGCTTGACGATGATGATGGTGCTGGAGAACGTCAACGCGACGGCCACGTACAGGGCGCGTACGACATCCATGCCCAATGCAAGGGAGATCAGGAAACCGAAGACGATGGTAAAGAACAGTTGCCCGAGTCCGGTCGCCAGCGCCACCGGGCCGAGCTGACGGATCAGGTGCAGGTCGAGCTTGAGCCCGACCGCGAACAGCAGCACGGTCACACCGATTTCGGCGAACAGTTCCAGCGGTTCGTCGGCGCCGGCCCAGTCCAGCAGGCTGGGCCCGACCGCGATGCCGATCAGCAGGTAGCCCACGATCAGTGGTTGCCGCAGCCGCAGCGCCAGCAGACCGAGTATCGCCGTGGTCAACAACAGCAGCGCGATTTCCTGGTAGAGCGTCAACATCGGCGGTGAGGACCCGCATCCCGGCAGCCTGCCATCGCTGGACCCTACCATCGACCCGGCAATCGTGACCAGAGAACGCGGCACGGCCGCAGCGCGCGCAGGCTGAACCTCCCCTCCAGGTCAACGATGGCGGCACAATTTCATGATAAGAAGTCGATGTCGCTGCTGGAAGTCTGCTGCGCAGCATGAGATCGCGCCGAATTTCAGCGTCGACTGTCCCGTCGTTACTACCGTCGTGACCAATTTGCAGTCTCACTCCCGACCCAGGAGACCGACCATGCAACCGCAACGCGAAGCAACGTCCTGGCACCAGCAATCATCCGACGCGGTGTTGACCGCACTGAACGCGAACCGCCATGGCCTGACCCAGGCGGAAGCCGAACTGCGGCTCAACACCCATGGCCGGAATCGTTTGCCGGAGGCGCCGCGCCCGAGTGCGTGGATGCGGTTTGCGCTGCAGTTCCACAACATCCTGATCTACGTGCTGCTCGGCGCGGCGGTGGTCACGGTGCTGCTGCAACACTGGGTCGATACCGGGGTGATTCTGGCCGTGGTGATCGTCAACGCCATCATCGGCGTGGTCCAGGAGGGCAAGGCCGAAAAAGCCATGGACGCCATCCGCCAGATGCTGGCGCCGCGCGCTTCGGTGCTGCGCGCTGGTGAGCGTCTCGGCGTCGATGGCGAGGCGCTGGTGCCCGGCGACATCGTGCTGCTGGAGGCCGGCGACAAGGTGCCGGCCGATCTGAGGCTGCTCGGCGCGCACGGTCTCCAGGTGCAGGAAGCGATTCTTACCGGCGAGTCCGTGCCGGTCGACAAGGACATCGCGGCGGTCGCGGCGGATGCGTCACTGGGCGACCGTCTGTGCATGGCCTACTCGGGCACGCTGGTGACGGCGGGGCAGGCCACTGGCGTGGTCGTCGCCACTGGCGCCGCCACCGAAATCGGCCGCATCAGTGGCCTGCTGTCGCAGGTCGAGTCGCTGACAACGCCACTGGTGCGGCAGATGGCGGTGTTTTCGCGCTGGCTGACCTTCATGATCCTGCTGATCGCCGGTCTGCTGCTGGTGTACGGCTATTTCGTCGTACACCTCGATTTCACCAACCTGTTCATGGCGGTGGTCGGGTTGTCGGTTGCGGCGATTCCGGAGGGCCTGCCGGCGGTGCTGACGATCACGCTGGCGGTGGGCGTGCAGGCGATGGCCAGGCGCCACGCCATCGTGCGCCGACTGCCGGCGATCGAGACGCTGGGTGCGGTGTCGGTAATCTGCTCGGACAAGACCGGAACGCTGACCCGCAACGAGATGGTAGTCGCGAGCGTGCTGACGCGCGCGCATGCGTACACGCTTGACGGCGTGGGTTACGAACCCGAGGGCGCGCTGCGACTGGATGGCGTCGATGTCGAGCCCGGGGACCACCCGGGCGTGGTCGAGTTGGCGCGCGCGGCGGCGCTGTGCAACGACGCCAGCCTGCGCAACATCGACGGCAGACACAGTGTCGAGGGCGATCCGATGGAAGGGGCGCTGCTGGTGCTGGCCGAGAAGGTCGGACTCGATGTACGCGAACTGCGCAGTCGCTGGTCGCGCAGCGACGCCATCCCCTTCGATGCGCGCCATCGCTTCATGGCAACGCTGCATCACGACCACGAGCGCCATGCCGGTGCGTTCGTCAAGGGCGCGCCGGAACGCGTTCTCGCCATGTGCGAGACCCAGCGGGGCGCTGAGGGCGCCAGCGAGGCGCTGGAGCAGGCCTGGTGGCACGCCGAGGCCGAGCGCATCGCTGCGAAAGGGCAGCGCGTGCTGGCTTTCGCTGCCCGCGACATGGACCCGGATCGCAGCGCGCTGGAACAGATCGATGTCGAAGGCGGGCTGACGCTGTTGGGTCTGGTCGGCATGCTCGATCCACCGCGGCCGGAGGCGATCGCCGCGGTCGCCGACTGCCACCGCGCCGGCATCCGCGTGAAGATGATCACCGGCGACCATGCGCGCACGGCAGCAGCCATTGCGCGTGAGATCGGACTGGCAAACGCCGAGAGGGTGATGACCGGCAGCGCGCTGGATGTCATCGACGACGCCGAGCTGCGCGATCGCGTGCTCGATTGCGATATCTATGCGCGGACCAGCCCGGAGGACAAGCTGCGGCTGGTGACGGCCCTGCAGGCGCACGGCATGACCGTGGCGATGACCGGCGACGGTGTCAACGATGCGCCGGCGCTCAAGCGCGCCGACGCCGGGATCGCGATGGGCCAGAAGGGCAGCGAAGCCGCCAAGGAGGCCGCCGACCTGGTGCTCGCCGACGACAACTTCGCGTCGATCGCTGCCGCCGTGCGCGAAGGCCGCACGGTTTACGACAACATCAAGAAGGTCATCAGCTGGACGCTGCCGACCAGTGCCGGCGAAGCCCTGACCATCATCATCGCGCTGCTGCTGGGCACCACGCTGCCGATCACGCCGGTGCAGATCCTGTGGGTCAACCTGATCACCGCAACCACGCTGGGCCTGGCACTGGCGTTCGAACCGACCGAGGAGCACACCATGCTGCGCCCGCCGCGCCGACGCGACGAACCACTGCTGGATGGCGCGCTGGTGTGGCACATCGTGTTCGTCTCGGCGCTGTTCGTGTGCGCCGTCTACGGCCTCTACGCCTACGCGATCGATCGCGGCTACACGCTGGAAATGGCGCGCACGATCGCCGTCAACACCCTGGTGGTGCTGGAAATCTTCCACCTGTTCTTCATCCGCAACATCTACGGCACCGCATTGACCTGGCAAGCTGTGCGCGGCACGCGCGTGGTCTGGGCGACGATCGCCACGGTGACCGCAGCCCAGTTCGCGATCACTTATCTGCCGCCACTGCAGCGCGTGTTCGCTACCGAAGGCATCGCGTTCGTCGATGGCGTGCTGATCGTGGCTACCGGCGTGGTCCTGTTCGCCATCCTCGAGATCGAAAAGCAGTTGCGCCTGCTGCTGCGGACGCTGCGCAGCGGGGCGCATGCGAAGTCGGGGTAGGGTGTGTGGGAGCGACCTTGTGTCGCGAGCACCTGCCGCGCAGTGCAAAAGCTTGCGCGACAAGCCCGCTCGCGCCAGAAGAGGCCACGGCCGCAACGCCAACTTGCCCACCGCCAATCCACT
This sequence comes from Xanthomonas sp., assembly GCA_020693165.1. GTDB lineage: Bacteria > Pseudomonadota > Gammaproteobacteria > Xanthomonadales > SZUA-5 > JADKFD01. The sequence continues at coordinate 15,044 of JAIMJQ010000022.1, forward strand.
CTCGATTGCCGTCTGCGCAGTATCGATCCGCAAGACGAAGAGGCCGGGCTGCTCGAGTCCGGCAACAGACTGGCTCGTGAGATCAATCGACATGCAGAATTTCAGTCAGTCACTCTTGACTGAGCCGTCGTTGGTACCGAGTGGTTGCTCACGGCCAGAAGCGGTCGCTCAGCGCCTTCGGCAGATCGATCGTTCCGCGCAACGACAGGCAGGTATCCCAGGCCGAAATGTTGGGGCCCAACGAACGGCCGCCGGCAGTCAGGCTGGCTGGCTGGAGGTTGACAACTGTAGCCGCCCGGATACACTTATCCCATGATCGAGCTGCGCAAAACCGACGAGTACAACGACTGGTTGCGCGGCCTTCGGGATATCCAGGGGCGGGCGCGGATCAATGCGCGGGTCAGTCGACTGTTGGATGGCAACCCCGGAAAGCATCGGGTGCTTACCGATGGCGTGGTGGAATTGAAGATCGACGTTGGCCCTGGATACCGCGTGTACTACGTGCAACAGGGCTCAGTTGTGATCGTGTTGCTCTGCGGTGGCGACAAGGGATCGCAGCAAGACGACATTGCCAAGGCACTACGCTTGGCGCAGAACCTGTAGGGACGGAGAATGACCAAGACTAGTTCGACGCCATACGATGTAGCTGACTATCTGAGCACGCCGGAAGACTGCGCGGCGTACCTGGACGCCTGTTTCGAAGAAGCTGACGGGGATGCGGCTTTCATCGCGCGAGCCCTTGGGGATATCGCCAGAGCGCGCGGCATGACCCAGGTGGCGCAGGATGCCGGACTATCCCGAGAGAGCCTCTACAAGGCACTTTCAGGTGCCCGCAGCCCGGACTTTGCGACCATCCTGAAGGTGACACGCGCGCTCGGTGTTCGCTTGCATGCGGCGGTAGGGTGACTGCTGGTAGATCGACTCGTGCCGAAAGGCGCAGGCACTCGTCGTGCTGGCTTGCCTCGCAAGCGCGCTGGAGACGCCGCCTTTGGTGGCGGAAATTTGCGACGTGCGAAGAGCAATCCTTCAGTGACCTCGAATGACCGAAATGGGTCGACCATCGACCATCGCGGCAAGGCGTGTGGCTTCGGGACTCCAGCGCTAGGGCGGTAAGTTGCTCAGTTCTCGTTGGCGGCCTCGGGTGGGCACGATCCAAGATCGAAAGCGCTGTCACCCAAGGACGCGCGTACCCGGCCTACGTCCGCGTCAGGACGCAGCTTTGGTAGCGCGGCCACCGCGCGCGGAGTGTTCGTCACTGCGGCAAGGTCGATCGCGCGGACGGCCGCGGCGGGCTTGCCGCAAGCGCGCGCCGGTCGTCGCGCGTAATGGTACTCGGGCACGATCGTGTCTCAAGGACGCGCGTACCCCGCATCTACGTCCGCGGCGGTAATTCGGCTTGAGTAACGCGGGTCCCGCGCAACGTTTCCGACGGCAATTCACCGAAGCAGTCCTTGTACGCTTGCGAAAACTCGCCGAAATGCCAGAAGCCCCAGGCGACGGCGACGGACGAGACCGTCGTTGTATCTCTTGTTGCCTTAAGCAGCGCATCGCGAACGCGGTGCAGCCGCAGCCGCGTCAGGTACGCCACCGGGGTGAGGCCTAGCGTCTCCTTGAAGGCGTATTCCAGCGCACGCTCACTGATCGCTGCAACGCGGCACAGATCGGACACGTAGAGTCGCTGGTCGACGTGCGCCAGCGCGTACTCTTCTGCGATCCTGACGATGCGGCTCTGCTCCTGTTTCGCCAGGTCCTTGCGGTCAAGTTCGCGGCCTGAGGCGTCGCGCAGCGTGGCCAGCAGCATCTCGACCAGTTCGACTTGCGCCGCCGTCCGCTGATCCGCCGAATCATTGAAAAGGCCCGGATTGGCGACCGCGGCGTCGACCAGGCGCATGCCCCACGCGAACAGGCCCTGCACCAGGACCGCATCCGCCTGCAGCGTTTCCACGCCACGCGGCATGCGGAACTCGTCCTCGCGCTGGCGCGCACCGAGGTGGGCGCCGATGTACTCGGGCTTCAACAGGAAGGAGAGGCTGGTCCAGCCCGGGTCGGTGACGAAGTTGACTTCGGTATCCGGCTCCACGGCCAGCAGCAGGTCCGGCCGCACCGGCAATCCGTTCACCGTACCGGAGGTTCGCGGGTCGAACGTCACATACGCGAGCAGGCCGTTGTGGACTGTGGTGCGCGCACGCACGCGCTGGTTGGTCGACTGGAAAACGACATTGGCCTCGCCCAGGCGCACGATCACGCGGCGCGCATGCAGCGGGCTCGACTGCAGTTGCACCGCGTCCTGGCTGACCAGTTCGTGGCCGTGGCCGGCCACCGTCGGGTCGCTGATGACGACCACCGAGACGGCAGGGAGCACTTCGGGTTCGGGCGATGCGGGCATGGTCGAGTTTCGTCGACTTGGGCAGCTCTTGGCCACCCAGTCTATCGGCTCCTGCACTGCATGCAGACGCCTCGTTGCGGAATTCCGATAGACCCGGTCGCCCGGGTGGCTGGAAACTGCGTGAGCGTGCCGGTCGTGCAGTTCGCACACCGAAAGCTATGGGAGCGGGATTGTCCCGCGAGCGCTGGCGCATGGAAGTCGCGACACCGGATGTCTGTCTCGGCGGCGTCAGTCAACGAGTCCGCTCCGCGACCCACGTCGCCGACCGTTGTCCGCAGTTGACCTACCTCAACGCGGGGCGGTTGCCCGGTTGGTACGCTATGGTCGAGTGTGTTCGACGCCGACTTACCATCAGATGGACGCTGTAAACGCAATGACGTCACGACGGAACAAGGAGCAGGCATGTTGACCACCAGTTCGCACTCGTCAGGTAGCCCGGCCGCGAGAATGGTCGCCTGGTTGCGGGTAGGCTGCGCGCTCATCGCCGCGCTGGCCATTCCGGTGCTCGCGGTTGCCGCCGATACCCCGCGACGCCCGAACATCGTCATCATCCTCGGCGACGACCTCGGCGTGTCCGACATGGGTGCCTTCGGCAGCGAGATCAAGACGCCGAATCTCGACTCGCTGGCCAACGCGGGCGTGCGTTTCACAAACTTCTACACCCATGCCACGTGCTCGCCGACGCGCTCGATGCTGCTGAGCGGCGTCGACACGCACATCAACGGCCTCGGCAACATGGACGAGTGGGCCGCGCCCAATCAGTTCAACGCGCCGGGTTACGAGGGTTACCTGAACGACCGCGTGACCACGCTGCCGCAGGTGCTCAAGGACGCCGGCTACCATACCTACATGGTCGGCAAGTGGCACCTCGGCAAGAGTCCCGACAAGATTCCGGCGGCACGCGGCTTCGAGCGCGACTTCACGCTGCTCGATGGCGCCGGCAGCTACTGGGACATGACCAATTTCGCGGCTGTGTCGCCGAAGTCGGTGTTCACCGAGGACGGCAAGTACCTGACGGAGTTGCCCAAGGACTACTACGCGACCAAGACCTACACCGACAAGCTGATCAGCTTCATCGACGCCAATCGCGGCGACGGCAAGCCGTTCTTCGCCTATGTCTCGCACCAGGCGCCGCACGATCCCTTCCACCTGCCGAAAGAATGGCGCAATCGGCATGTCGGCGAATACGACAAGGGCTGGGACGCGGTGCGCCAGGAGCGACTGGCGCGCCAGATCGAAATGGGCCTGGTGCCGGCGGGCACGCAGCTGTCCGAACGCATGTGGTTCCTGCCCGACCCGCTGGTGCTGGCGCCGGCGCCGCGCGCGCTGCTCGGCAAGAAGATGGAATTGTATGCCGGCATGGTCGAAAACCTCGACTTCCATGTCGGGCGCCTGATCGACCATCTGAAGAAGATCGGCGAGTACGAGAACACCATCTTCATCGTGTTCGGCGACAACGGCGCCGAGGGCACCGATCTGTTCAAGATGATCACCGGATCGCCGGGCACGCGCGACTTCCTGTTCGCCGCAGTCAACTGGTCGCAGACGCATCCCAACGCCTGGGGCGATCCCGGCACCTACGTGAGCTACGGCCCGATGTGGGCGCAGGTGTCGATGACGCCTTACAGCCAGTACAAGGGCTGGATGGGCGAGGGCGGCATCCGCAATGCGCTGATTGTCAGCGGACCGAATGTCCAGCGTCCCAAGGGCAGCATCAACCACGGTCTGATGCATGTCGCCGATATCATGCCGACGCTGCTCGAAGTCGCCGGCGCCAGCTATCCGCGCACCAAGGGCGACGTGGAACTGCCGCCGCTGATGGGCAAGTCCTGGGGCCCGGTGCTGGCCGGCCAGGCCGAATCGCCGCGCAGCGACAGCGATTACCTGGCCTGGGAGATTTTCGGCAATTACGCCGTGCGCCAGGGCGACTGGAAGATCCGTTGGCAGTACAAGCCGATGGGCAAGGGCGACTGGGAACTGTTCAACCTCGCCACCGATGTTTCCGAACGCAATGATCTCGCGGCCGCGCAACCCGAGCGCGTCAAGGCGATGGTCGCGCTGTGGGACGAGTACGCGAAGGCCAACAACGTGATCCTGCCCAGCCGCTCGATGTTCGAAACGCTGGAAGACCAGTTGCCCCCGCGCGTTCCGGACGACGCGGGTTACCCGCCACTGCTCTACAAGCGCCAGTTCGTGCCGCCACCGGGCATGCTGGCTGATCCGAACAGCGACGACAAATAACGTCCACCCACCAAGAACGAGGGAGTTGCCATGAAACCCGTAACCTGGATGCGGTGGGTCTTTGCCACCCTGCTCTTCGCTGCCGTGCTGGCCCCGCCGCAGGCGCAGGCGCAAGTACCTGCGCGCTTCTACTGGAAGTCGCTGTCGGGCGCCAACGGCGTGCCCTTCATCTTCAATTCGCTGAGCGGCAACGCCAATCCCTTCGACCCCAGCCAACAGGTCCAGGCCGCCGCCAGTTTCGACGCCACCATGGCGATGGCCGGCTATGCGCGCACCTTCACGCTGGCCGAGCGCTCGGCGATGGCGGCAATCATCGTGCCGATGGGGAACCTCTCGGCCGAAGGCACGATTGCCGGCGAATCCGCCGGTCAGTCCTCCAGCGGATTCGGCGATCCGATGCTCGAATTCAACATCAACCTGATCGGCCCGAAGGCACAGAACACCATTCCCGACGTGCTGCGTTTCGAACCGGGGTTCTCGCTCGACCTGCTGGTCGACCTCGCGCTGCCGATCGGCGAATACGACAACAGCCAGCCGCTGAACCTCGGCCAGAACCGCTGGTACGGCCGCATCGGCGCGCCAATCATCTGGCAGTTCGGTCCCTGGGTGCCGGGCCAGCGCACCACGCTGGAGTTCCTGCCCGCCGTCTGGCTGTTCGGCGAGAACGATGACCTCGTCGGCCAGACGCTCGACACCGATCCGTTGTTCCAGCTCGACGCGCACCTGACGCGCGACTTCACCGAGCATTTCTGGGGCTCGCTCGACATGGTCTGGTACAACGGCAGCGGATCGACCATCAACGACGTCGAAGCCGGCGATCTCAACAACATCGGCGTCGGCTTCACCTTCGGCTACGCGGTCAACGAAAACCTGAACCTCACCGTCGGCTACAAGTCGACCGTCAACGACAGCGAGCCCACCGATCTGCGCATGGACGGCTTCATGATGACGATCGTGTACGGCTGGCACCCGACGATCGAAGGCATGGGGCGGTTGAAGAGCGCCGAGTAACGGGACGCCCTTCTTGGTAGCCCGGGTACGCGCGTCCGCAGGGTGCGCGCGTGCCCGAGTGCCGTTGCGCGAGACGCCCGGCGCTGTTGGCCTTGGTAGGCCGGGTACTCGCGTCGATCAGGGCCGGTTGTGCCTAGTGGTTGATACGCGAGACGCCCGGCGCTCCTGGCTTGCCCAAGCCGCGCTACGTCATCGCATGCCGGAGGTTCGCGGTGCATCATGGGCCCATGACGACGCAACGAAAGTCGGCCACCGTCCGCTGGATCGCGATCGCCGCGCTCGCCCTCGTCGCCGGCTTCGCGCTGTGGTGGATGCGCACGCCGGCCGATCCGGTCAAGGTGAAGACCGAACCAACGCCAGCGCCGCTCGCCGCAAGCGCGCCTGCGGCCTACGTCGACAACGCGCAATGCGAATCCTGCCATGAGGAAGCGACGCGCCTGTGGCAGCAGTCGCACCACGCGATGGCGATGGCCGAGGCGACGCCAGCGACAGTGCTCGGAGACTTCAACGACGCGCGCTTCGAGCATGCCGGCGTCATTTCGCGCTTCTTCCTGCGCGACGGCAAATACTTCGTCAACACTGACGGACCCGACGGTACGCTCGCCGATTTTCAGGTCAACTACACCTTCGGCGTGTATCCGCTGCAGCAGTATCTGATCGCCATGCCGGGCGGGCGCCTGCAGCCGCTGCAGATTGCGTGGGATGTGCCGGGTCAGAAGTGGTTTCGCCTGATTCCGGACGAAAAGGCGCCACCCGGCGATGTCCTGCACTGGACCGGGCGCTACCAGACCGCCAACACGATGTGCATCACCTGCCACACGACCGGCTTCGAGAAGCGCTACGACGCGGCCAGCGACACCTTCGCGTCGACCTGGCAAGCGGTGAACGTGTCCTGCCAGGCCTGTCATGGCCCGGGGGAGGCGCACATGCAGTGGGCGCGACGCAACGCCGAGGGCAAACTCGATCCCGCTGAGCCGGTTCCCGCGCGCTACGGCCTGCCGGTCACGCTGGATGCCGCCAACGCGAAGCTGCAGGTGGACGCCTGCTCGCCGTGCCACTCGCGCCGCAGCGAACTCACCGCCGCAGCGGTGCCCGGCGAGCCGCGACTCGACCATTACCTGCCCGCGCTGCTGACCGAAGGCCCGTACCACGCCGACGGACAGCAAATCGAGGAAGTCTTCGTCGACGGCTCCTACCGGCAGAGCCGCATGTATCTGTTCGGCGTCAGCTGTACCGCCTGCCACGATGCGCACAGCGGCAAGCTCACGCTGGCCGGCGATGCCGTCTGCCTGCAGTGCCATGGGTCGACGCCGAACCCGTCGTTCCCGAGCGCCGCCGGCCAGTTCGCGACGCCGGAGCACCATCATCACCAGCCCGGCACGCCGGGCGCGCAGTGCGTGGATTGCCACATGCCGGCGAGGAACTACATGCTGATCCAGCCGCGGCCGGACCACAGCCTGCGGGTGCCGCGCCCGGATTTGTCGGTGAAGATCGGCACGCCCAACGCCTGCAACGACTGCCACGCAGACCAGTCGGCGCAATGGGCCGCCGATCAGGTCGCCGCCTGGTACGGACCGGAGCGACGCCAGGAGCCGCATTTCGGCGAGGCGCTGGCGGCGGCGCGTACCGGGCAGCCCGGCGCCAACGAAGCGCTGGTTCGACTGTTCGCCGACCCGCTGCAGCCGGCCATCGTGCGCGCCACCGCATTGGCCGAGCTGCGTGCCGATCCGGCCACCGGCGTCGCCGAGCGCATCGCCGCCACCCGCGATGCCGACCCCGAGGTGCGCGCTGCCGCCGCCGAAAGCCTGCGTGCTGTCGCCGCGCAGCAGAGACTCGCCGCGCTCGGCCCGCTGTTGCGCGATCCCTTGCGCGCGGTGCGCATCGCCGCCGCGAGCAGCCTGGCATCGTTGCCGGTGACCGGGTTTGACGCGGCGACGCGGTCAGCCTTCGACGCCGCGCTGGCCGAATACATCGCGGCGCAGCAGACCGCGCTCGACATGCCGGGTGCGCGTCTGAACCTCGCGGTGGTTTACCAGGACCTGGGGCAGGCAGACGTTGCCGAAAGCCACTACCTGGCCGCGCTCAAGATCGACCCCGATTTCACGCCGGCGCGCGCCAACCTGGCGCGTTTGTACAACGCTGGCGGGCGCAATGCCGATGCCGAGCGCGTGTTGACCGAAGGCCTGCAACGCCAGCCCGGCATCGGCGAGCTGCAATACATGCTGGGTCTGTTGCTGGGCGAGCAGGGCCGCCTGGCCGAGGCGGCGGGCGCGTTCGCCACGGCGTCTCAATTGATGCCGCGGCATGCGCGCGTGCGCTACAACCTGGGACTGTCTCTGCAGCGACTGGGACAAAACGAGGCCGCCGAACAGGCCTTGCTCGGCGCCCAGCAACTCGACCCATGGAACGGGGAATTCGGCTATGCGTTGGCCGTGCTCTACGCCCAGACCGGTCGGCGCGACATGGCGCTGGAATGGGCCAGCCAGCTGCTCCTGCAACATCCCGACGACCCACAGGTGCAGCAGTTGGTGCGGCAGCTGGCAGTCGGCGCGACACGCCGCTAGCGCGACGCAATGTTTGCGCGGCCACCGCGCGCGGAGTGTTCGTCACTGCGACAAGGCCATTCGCGCGGACGGCCGCGGCGGGCTTGCCGCAAGTCCACGTCGGGCGTCGCGGGTGCCATGCCCCTGCGTATGCAATCACCAGACGAACGCGTACCCGATTTTCGGCCCGTACAGGATCAGGTCGAACGAGTCCGCTGCCGGCTTGAGCTCGACGTCGAGGTAGCGGTAGCCGAAGACCAGTGCTCCGGAGCCCAGCTTCCAGCGCAGCAGGGCATTGGCGCTCCAACTGCCTTCGGTGTCGCCGAACGAGGCATCGCCGCGCATGCTCAAGGCCCACGTGTCCGACGAGGGCACGGTGTAGCGCGCACCGATCAGCGCATCGGTGAAACTCTTGTCGAATCCGGTGCTGCGCCCGCCGGAGTTGTTCGGGTGCGCGTGTATTGCGCGCCATCCGGTCCAGTTCACGCTGGATCGCCGCCGGTTCAATTCCTACGCCGCAGCGCTGCTCAAGGAGTACGCCTACCGGCACGATGACCTGGATCAATCTGGGGCGTCCGCGTTAAGACTAATTTGAAGCCGTTACGCAATGCGTTGTCCCGCTTCCGGTGACAAGTCGGAGCTTCCTCGCCGCAGTCTGCCCCAGGAGGGTTGTATGAACCGAATCGCCACGACGCCCGCATTGTCGAAAGCAGTGAAGGTCGGATTGCTCGCCGCCGCCTTGCTGACGAGCTTCCAACCTTCGTTTGCACAGGTGGCCCCGCCAATGGCACCCAAGGTGCTTGCGGACAGCGCTGGCGCAAAGTCCGGTCGTTTCGACCAAATGCATCAGACCCGCTTCATCGAGATCTTCCTCGCCCATCGCGATGCGAAAACCGGGAAGCTGGTCGCTGAAACCTACAACAGCATGATCACGGTCAAGGGGATCCCGGCGACGAAGGACACTGCGCCGCAGGCAAAGGTCGAGGGACTCGATTTCGGGGCGATCAAGATGGAGCTTGGTGTCCTCGGCGCGTCGTTGAACGGACCGAAGCTCTGGCTGCCTGATTGGACCGAGATCGACATGGGCGTTGAACGTGACTTCAACGGCATCAAGGCATCCTGGGTAGCGCAACTGGACATGGGCGACAACGCGGGCGGTGTCGCAGAAAGTACGCCCTACAAACCAATGTCGATCGCGCGCAAGAGCGGATTAGGGTGGAACAAGGGCACGCAGGTGTTGTTGCTGGACGACGCGGAAGGCAACACGTGGATCATGAAGGGGTTCCAACTTGGCCTCAAACCGAAGCAGACCTACGAGCAGTTTGTCGCTGCGGGCGCAAGCAACTTCAAACAGCTCCCCCAGGGCTGGAAGTTCCGGATCAAGACACTGGACAAGGATTACATCGAAGTGCCGGTCACCGGCGTCGCGACGATCATGCCGGACGAGTTCTTCAATATTTACGACAAGGCCGGACCGGGCATGAGCAACTACGTGCCTTGAGGGCAGCGAAATGAAGAATCTCCGTATCGTGGCAATGGCATTTTTCGGGCTGGCTTGCCTTGCGTTGAACGCGGCGTGGGCGGCTGACAAAGTGACCGTAGACAACTTCGTCCGCGCCGAGACGGACACGACGATGAAGCGCTACGCCGCGCAGGGAGCATTCGGCAAGTTTCTGCACATCCGCGGCATGACGCCCGTTGATACGCAGGACGTCATCCGGATGAACCGTGACACCCTGTACTCCGCCGGTGTGTTCGACCTCACGACACCGGTCTCAATCACGAAACCGGACCCTGACAAGCGATTCCAGTCGATGCTGGTCATCAATCAGGATCACTCGATGCTCCCCGTTGAGCATGGAGCGGGCAGGTTCACCTTGACCCGCGAGAAGGTGGGGACGCGATATGTCATGGTTCTGTTGCGCACCTTTGCCGACCCCAACAACCCGGCAGACATGAAGGCCGCGAACTCACTGCAGGACCGCGTCCAGGCGGAGCAGGCCCGCGTCGGGAACCTCGAGATTCCCGACTGGGACGAGTCATCCCTCCGCACAGTCCGTGACGCGCTCAACGTGCTGGCTGCGACGAAGACCGACGCCTCAGGCATGTTTGGTGACAAGGCGAAGCTCGACCCTATCGATCATTTGCTCGGGACGGCTTACGGATGGGGAGGCAATCCGAAGGAAGCCGCGGTCTATCAGAACGGAGTGCCGCCGATCAACGATGGTCAGACCGCCTACGTCTTGACAGCCCGAGACGTTCCCGTCGATGGCTTTTGGTCCATTACCGTCTACAACGCCAAGGGGTACATGGAGCCGAACGAGCGCAATGCCTATTCGGTCAACAACGTCACTGCGAAGAGGAATGCCGATGGCAGCGTCACCGTGCATTTCGGTGGCGACCCCACGGCCGCAAACTACCTTCCGATCACGCCGGGCTGGAGCTACGTCGTGCGGATGTATCAACCGCGAAGCGAAGTTGTCGACGGCACGTGGCGGTTTCCGGACCCGCAGCCGGTTAGATGATGCCAGCTGCCCGGTGCCATGATCGGCACTGTGGGTCGAAAGTGGGCTCCCGAGGCTTGTTGAGTGTCCGCTTCGGGTCGCGAAGAGTCGTCCGCGCACGGTAAGAAGCTCGCGGAACGAGCCTGCTCAGGCGGTTACTACGGCACCAACACCAGTTTGCCCACTGTCATTCCACTCTCGATGGCCCTTTGCGCATCGGCGGCGCGCGCGAGCGGGAAAGGGGTGATCGGCGGCGGTGTCAGGCGGCCGTCGGCGAAGCGTTGCAGCAGCCACAGCATGCCCTCGCGCAAGCGATCGGCCTCGCCGGACAGGAAACTCAGGTTGCACGCGAGCACGCTCTTGTTGTCGCGGGTCATGCTGAGCGGGTTGTAGCGCGGCGTGCGCAGCCAGTCCCAGGCCAGCTTGATCCAGTTGAGGCGGCCATCGTGTGGCAGCATCGAGGCGAAACCATAGATCAGCAGACGGCCGGTCGGCGCCAGGTGACGGTAGCTCTGCCTCAGCGTGCTGACGCCATTTGCGTCGAAAACGGCCTGGTAGCCGGTCGGTGACAAGGTGCGTGCGTGCAGCCAGAGCTCGTCGCGCGACTTGTCGATCACCGCATCGCAACCGGCGGCGATCGCGCTGTCGCGCTTGTGCGCGCCACCGACGACGCCGATCACGCGGCAGCCGGCCAGCCGTCCGAGCTGCGCCAGCGCGCTGCCGACGCCACCGGCGGCCGAATGCACCAGCCAGGTATCGCCCGGTCGCGGGTGCAGCAGTTCGTGGACCATCCACCAGGCGGTCAGGAACACCGTCGGGATCGCCGCGCCGGCGGTCGCGGCGAGCCCGGCCGGGCGGGCGAACACGCGATCGCGCGCCAAAACCACGCGACTGGCATAGCCGCCGAACAGCGTCAGGCCGATCACCGCATCGCTGACGGCGAAATCGCTGACTGCAGTTCCGATCGCCGCCACCCGCCCGGCGACCTCGAACCCCGGCGTGATCGGATAGCCATGCAGGCGCTTGGCCGACTCGTACAGGCCCACGCGGATGATGCCGTCGGCAAAGTTGACGCCGATCGCCTCGACGTCGATGGCGATTTCGCCGGATTGCGGTGCGCGGTCGGGTTCCTCCACGAGGCGCAGGCGGTCGTAGCCGCCGGGGCGGTCAATGACGATGCGCCTCATCGATCCTCGAAGCCCAACCGCGACAGCGGCGCGCCGTGGCGGATCCAGTCGAAGAAAAACGCCTGCTGGGTTGGCGACAGCGGGCTGGCATTGAGCGGCATGCGCACGCCGAGGCCGGGCGGATCGTCGCAGTTGAGCTTGAGGAACAGCATGCTGGCCAGCGGGTCGCCCGGCGCGACGCGCAGCAAAGCCGGGAACCCGTCGCTGGGGACGCCGACCAGGTTGGCGTAGCTGAAGCCATCGCCGAGGCCGAGGTTGCCGGCGCCGACGCTGCCGGGATGGCAGCCGGTGCACGTCGCTTCGAAGATCGACTGGAACTGGCCGTAGCGGAACTGCGTGAACGGCGCGATTGAAGTCAGGTCGGAACACTGGTCGGGCGGGCCATTGCCGGCGCCGGCGCCGGCGCCGGCGGCGAGCAGCAACGCAATTGCGGCAACGGCGTGCGCGACCGACGACGACAATCGGTCTGTCATCCGCGGCGACTCCAGACGATGTCCATGCCGTCGCGCTCGCCGATTGCGCGCCCGAGCACGTGCAGCAGCGCGCTCGGCGCACCGGCGTCTTTCAGCAGGTGCAGGGTGCCCATGTCGATGAAGTAGTCCTGGTCGTCGCCGCTCTCTTCCTCGAGCTCGCGCACCAGCAGCGCAAGTTCGTCTTCGCTGATGGTGGCGATCAGGGTACCGGTGTCGCGGTCATGCAGGTCGATCATGGGATTCTCGATTTGGCGAGCCAGCGCAGATGTTGCCGCAGGGGGCCGCGGGCGTCGAGTGGCACACGGCATAATCGCCGACCATGCCACCTTTGCTCCGACTGCTGCGGCCGCACCAATGGACCAAGAACGCGCTGGCCTTCGTCGGCCTGCTCGCCGCGCACCGCTGGGGTGACGCCGCCGCGTGGCAGGCTTCGGGGTTGATGTTCGCGGCGCTGTCGCTGCTGGCCAGTGCCGTCTACATCATCAACGACGCGATCGACGTCGACAGCGACCGGCTCGATCCGGACAAGCGCGAACGCCCGCTGGCATCCGGTCGGGTCACGCTGGGCGCCGGACTTGCCTTGATTCCGCTATTGCTGGTTCTGGCGTTGCTGGCCGCGTGGACGTTGCCGCGGCCGGCGCAATGGGCGCTGGCTGCCTATGCCGGCGGCGCGCTGCTGTACAACCTCGGGGTCAAGCGCACGCTGTGGCTCGATGTGGTGTTGCTGGCGGCCCTGTATGCGGCGCGGGTGATCGCCGGCGCGCTGGCGGCCGCGATCGCGCCGAGTCCGTGGCTGGTGAGCTTTTCGCTGTTCGTGTTCACCAGCCTGGCCGCGTTGAAACGTTATGCCGAGCTGGTGCGCAGCACGCGCGAGCAGTTGCCCGGTCGCGGCTATCGCCGCAGCGACCGCGACATGGTCGCAGCCTTCGGCGTGGCGTCTGCGCTGGCTGCCACCGTGGTCCTGTCGCTGTACGTCAACGCGGCGGACGTGCAATTGATGTACCGCACCCCGCAGGCGCTGTGGGCGCTGGGGCCGATCGTGCTGACCTGGCTGGCGCGGATGTGGACGCTGGCGCATCGTGGCGAGATGCCGGGCGACCCGGTGCTGTACGCGCTCAACGATCGCGGCAGTTGGATGGCGGCGCTGGCGCTGCTGGCTTGTTTCGCGCTCGCGGCCTGAGCCGTGGATCGTCGACCACCGGATCGGTACCGCTGGTGGTGGCTGCTGGCAGTGGCGTGCCTGTGCCTGCGCCTGGGCTACGTGGTCGGGCACCAGCCGCTGGCCGGATTCGCCAACCAGTTCGACATGTTGCGCACCACCGGTTGCCTCGGGTTGGTGCCGGATGCCGACGTCGCAGCAGGTGCAGCGACGCCGGCGGCGCCGATCGAACGCTATCGCGTCGGCGCACCGCGCGACCCCAGTTGCCTGATCGGCACCGAAGTCCTGCTGGCCGGCAGCGCGCGCGCGCTCGATGCCGTCGGCGACATGCTTGGCCTCGGCGATCCTGCCAGCATGCCTTTGCGTCTGCTGGCCGTGACCAAGGCGCTGTTGCTGCTGCTCGCCTTCGCCTGGATCGACCTGCGCCTGCGTGCGCACCCCGGGGCACGTGTGGTGCATGCGTGGCTGGCGGCGCTGGTACTGGCGGATCCCTTCAATACCCTGTACCTGGCCGGTTTCTACACCGAGTTCGCGGCCCTGCTGACGACCTGGCTGGCGCTGGCGCTGCCGTTGACCTGGCTGCTGCGACGCCAGGCGCCCACCTTGCTGCAGACATTGCCGTGGGGAGCGATCCTCGCCGCGCTGGCGCTGTCGCGCTTCCAGCACGCGCTGCTTCCGTTGCTGTTGCTGCTGTGGCTGCTGTGGCTGGCGCGACGCCTGCGTTGGCCGCTGCTGCCGTTGCTGGCGGGTGCGGCGTTGTGGCTGCTTCCGGCGCTGGCGCTGCAGATCGGCGCGCAGACCGAATACCGCAGCATCGCCGATGCCAATCGCTGGAACAGCTTTTTCGGCGCGGCGCTGCCGGCGGCGCGCGATCCGCTCGAATTCGTGCGCGATCTGGGCTTGCCGGATGATTGTGCCGAGCTGGTGCACACGACCTGGTACCTGCAGCGTGGGCGCGACGCGCGCGCCGAGTGTCCGCAGGCGTTCGCACTGTCGCGGCTGCGCTGGCTGGCTCATCTTGCGGCCGAGCCGGTGGCGCTGATGCGGCTGGTCGGCCGCGGCGTCAGCCTGTCGGGGCAGTGGCGCCCGAGCTATCTCGGCGAACTCGCCGGCGCTCGCGGCGAACGCCTGCCGGCGGGGCGCCTGCAACTCGGTGCCAGCCTGGCCGACGTCGTCGCGCGCCTGCCATTCGGCTGGCTGCTGGCGTTCTGGTCGGCACCGTTGCTGTTGCCGGTGGCGCTCGTCGCCGGCCGGCCGCGCCGTTCGCGCGAGCGCGCCGCGCTGTCGCCGTCGACCGGCGTCACCGGCGGGAGTCCCGCAGCATTGTGGCTGTGGCCGATGCTGCTGCTGGCGATTGCGCTAGGCTGGGGAGCTTCGCTGGTCGGTGACGGCTACAGCGAACTGGCGCGCCACCTGCATCTCGCCGCCAACGCCACGCTGGTGGCAATCCTGCTCGGTCTGCTGGCGCTGGTTCGCGCTGCGTTCGGCGGCACCCTGCGCGGTCGCACTCTGGCTGCGTTGCTGCTCGCCGCCGCAGTTCTGGTTGGCGGCGGAGCTTTCATGGTTGGTCAGAGCCTCGCCTTCGGCGTGCTCGAGCACCCGGCGGGCGAGCTGGCATCCGATCCGCTTCAGGTCTCCGGTTGGGCGCTCGATCCGCGCGGAATCGTCGCCATCGAGGCGGTGTGGGCCGATGGCAGTCGCCAGCGGCTCGCGCTGCGGGCACGCGACGAGCTGGTCGGGATATTCGGTGCCGCCGCGCCTGCCGTGGGCTTCAGCGGCGACCTGGCGGTGCCCGCCGCGCCGGTCTCGCTGTTGCAGATCGAGGTCATTCCCGGTGGCGGTGCCGCGACCGTCATCGACCGTCGCTGGATCAGGCGCCAGTGACCGGTTTGGCGGCCACCGCGAGCGTGCGCCGAACCGGCGGGACGAGCTTGATGCCATCGAGCAGCAGCATGCCGACGATGCTGCCGGCGACCGTCGCCGCCAGCGCCGGCGTGCCCGGAAACTCGAAGCGGAAGATTGCGGCGAGCCAGGGCGTGCCGATGCAGGCACCGATGACCACCGAGACCACCGCGGTGATTGCCCAGAAGGGCCCCTGACCGGCGCCGAACACGCCCGCCAGTGCCCATCCATGACTGGCGAGCATCCGCACCAGCATCAGGTTGCCGATGGTCAGCGCCACGAACGCGAGGGTGCGCGCCTGCTCGACGCCGCGACCGTCGGCGATGGCCCATGCGTACAGGGCGAAAGCGCCGACGAACAACCCCACGCCGAGCAGTACGCCGAGCACCAGCTGGCGCCAGCCGATCAGCGGCTCGTCGCGCGGGCGCGGTCCGCGCTGCATCAGGCCCGGACTCTCCGGTTGATTCTCGAAAGCGACCGAGCAGATCGGGTCGACCACCATCTCGATCAGCACCACGTGCAGCGGCAGGATCATCGGCGGCATGCCGAGCAGCAGCGGTACCAGCGCCAGCAGCGCCACCGGCACATGGATCGCGGCGATGTAGATCAGCACCTTGCGCAGGTTCTCGAAGATGCGCCGGCCGAGGCGCACACCGTCGACGATGCGGCCGAAATCGTCGTCGAGCAGCACGATCCCGGCGGCCTCGCGCGCCACGTCGGTGCCGCGCATGCCCATCGCCAGGCCGATATGGGCCGACTTCAGCGCCGGTGCGTCGTTGACGCCGTCGCCGGTCATGGCGACCACTTCGCCGTCGGCTTTCAGCGCTTGCACCAGGCGCAGCTTCTGTTCCGGGCGGATGCGCGCGTAGACCCGCACGCGGCGCATTTGCGCAGCCAGCTCGGCGTCGTCGAGGGCGTCGATGTCCGGGCCAGCGAGGACGCCGCCAGCGGTGTCGATGCCCGCCTCGGCGGCGATCGCCAGCGCGGTGGAGGGGTAGTCGCCGGTGATCATCATTACCGTGAGGCCCGCCGCCCGGGCCTTGGCGACGGCGGCCGCCGCCGAAGCGCGCAACGGATCGACAAACGCGATAAGGCCTTCGAACTGCAGCGTGAACGCGCGCGGGTCGTCCGCAAGCGCGTCCTTGCCGGCGCTGCCGCTGGCCACTGCGAGCACGCGCAGCCCGCGTGCAGCCAGTTGCTGGACTTCCCCGAGTACGCGGTTGCTGCTTGCGGCGTCCATCTGGCACAGCGTCACGATCGCCTCGGGCGCGCCCTTGCTGGCGATCTCGTAGCTGCCGTCGTCGCGCGTCCAGGCGCGCGAGATCGCCATCAGGTCGGTGCTGAGACCGTACTCGCGCCCGAGCGGCCACTCGGCGTGCAGATGCTCGCTGTCGGCCAGTGCTTCGTGCGCCAGCGTGCCAACGGCGGCGTCCATCGGATCGTGCGCCTGGCGCTTGCTGGCGAGCAGCGCGTATTCGAGCAATCGATGCAGCGCCTCGGGCAATTCGGCTTCGCTGCCATCGAGTTCGACGCGCGCGTCGGCGGCCACCAGCGCCCGCAGGCGCATGCGGTTCTCGGTCAGCGTGCCGGTCTTGTCGACCGCCAGCACGGTGGCGGCACCCAGCGTCTCGACCATCGCCGGCCGCCGCACCAGCACCTTGACCTGCGCCATCCGCCACGCGCCGAGTGCCAGGAAAACCGCCAGCGCCATCGGGAACTCTTCCGGCAGCATCGCCATCGCCAGAGCGATGCCCGAAAGCACGCCCTGGACCCAGTCGCCGCGGACCAGGCCGTAGCCGAGCACCACCGCGGCGCTGGTCAGGAAGGCGATCAGTCCGAACCAGCGCACCAGACGGCCGATCGAGCGTTGCAGCAGCGTCTGCTCGGTGCTGATCGAGGCCAGCGACACGCCGATACGTCCGGCGGCGGTGGCGACGCCGGTCAGGTCGACCAGGATCTGCGCATGGCCGCGCACGATCAGGGTGCCGCCGAAAGCGTACGGCTGGCCGTCGCCGCCCGGGGCCGGCGCTGCAGCGCTGTCGTCGCTGCTGCGCAGGCGCTTGCCCACCGGCACCGACTCGCCGGTCAGCAACGATTCGTCGACGCCGAGATCGTCCGCACGCAGCACCCAGCCATCGGCGGCGATGCGTTCGCCTTCGCCGGCCAGCAGGACATCGCCGGGCACGACTTCGCGGGCGGCCAGGCGCACCGGAACGGCATCGCGCAGCACCATGGCGGTTGGCGCGCCGAGCGCCCGCAGGGCTTCCAGCGCGTTCTCGCTGCGTGCTTCCTGGACCACCACCAGTCCGACACTGAGCACCGCAAACGCCGCCAGCAGCACGCTCTCGCGCGGATCGCCGATGACCAGATAGACCAGCGCCGCAATCACCAGCAGCAGGAACATCGGCTCCGACAGTACGCCGACGACGATGCGGCCAATGCCGCGCCGCACCGCTCGCGGCAACTCGTTGGGGCCGACGCGCGCGAGCTCTGCCGCGGCAGCGGCACTGGTCAATCCGCGGGTGGGGGACTGGATTTGAGCTTGGCTCATGGGCCGAGGCTAGCGCCGCGGAACAGGCGCGATCTTGATCGAGGGCGTGTCGCCAGCTTCGGGCGGATGTATCGTCCCAGGAATCGCCTGGACATGCGGCGATCGACCCGAAGGAGCGCAATGTCTGGCCGAATACATGGCATCCAGGCCGCAAGCCGACGGGCTGCCGTACTCGGCACCGTCAGCTGTCCCGGCCCGCTTGCCCGGCGCTCATCGACGTCTGCGGTCGTGGCTTCAACGATGCGGGGGTCTGCATGTCCAACAACATCATTTTTCGCCTCGTGACCTATTACCTGACGGTCATCGTGGTCGCCAGCGGCGTTTTCCACTTGTTTCCGATTCTCGGAGAGTACATCACCCGGGAACGCCTGCGCGAAGGCGCGCGGGCCAGCCTCGACCTGACCGATCTTGCCGACGGAATACCGGCAGTCTCCGGACTCGAAGCGCCGGTGCAGTTGCTGAACCCCGAGCGGACTGTCCCCGTCCTGCTGTCGCTGGCGTGCGCGCTGCTGGTGGTGCTGCCGCTGGTCTGGGTTTACCGCTGGACCCGGCCGCGCAAACGCTACAGCCAGGCATTCGCTCACACCTTGCTGGTGGTGCCGATCGCGATCACGCTCGTGGTGTTCCTGGCCAAGGGCAGTCTGGCGCTGGCCTTCAGCCTGGCGGGTATCGTCGCCGCGGTGCGCTTCCGGACGTCGCTCGACGATTCCATGGACGCCGTGTAAATGTTCGTCGTCATCGGTGCGGGCCTTGCAGCGGGCGTGCAGATGCTTGCAGTGGCGGTGATCGCGTCGATGATCTTCAACGCGGTCGCGCTCACCGTCTGGAAAATGAATTTCGGCAGTACGCCGGCCACGCTGAACGGCTGGCGCGTTGCCGAACCGGGGCTGCAGGCACCCGGCGCCGCGCAAGTCGCCGCAGCGCCCGACGGCGACGACGAGCCCCGCAATCCGTTCAACTTCAGGCTGCGCGTGCATGCCGCCCAGCTCGAACCGGCGCAGTATTTCGTCATTCCATTCCTCGAAGCGCGCGTGAAGCGCTGGCAGATTGCCGAAGTCATGCCATTGGACGATGGCACGACAGTCATCGAGATCGACCTCAAGCTCAAGAAGTCGATCGACCGGGACGCATTCATCGATGCCATCGAGCACGGCGATTCGCACCTGTCGGGGGTGGAATTGAGCAAGCTCGACTCGAAGAAGCGCCAGTCAGCGTGAGCGCCGGATCGCGATGATCCGTCGCCGCGACCGGTGGACGCTGCTCGTCCTGCTGCTGGGCGTGGCCCTGCATTTCCTGCCCCCGCTGTCATCGGGACGAGCGCTGCCGAATGCCGCGACCGTCGCCGAGCTTCCTGCGCCGGCCGGGGTCCTGGCGCTTTACGACCTGGACAAGGACCGCGCCCTGCAGCGCAAGCTGCCGCAGCGCCTCAAGGAAATCTCTGGCCTTGCGGTGACCGGCGACCATCGCTTGCTGGCGCACAACGATGAAACCGGCCTGGTCAGCGAACTGGACCCGGCGACCGGCGCGGTGCGCAGCAGCTTTGCCATGGTGAAACACGCTGCGCCGATCGCCGCCGACTTCGAAGGCATTGCGGTTCTCGATGACCGCATCTATCTGGCCACCAGCGATGGCGTCATCCATGCGTGTCCGCCGGGAACGGACGGCCAGAATGTGCAGTGCGAGGTATACGACACCGGCCTTGGCGCCGAGTACGAACTGGAGAGTCTGGGCAGCGCCATCGACGAGCACCAGTTGATTCTGGTATCGAAGAACCCGCGCTCGGGCGAACCGGCCGGGCGGGTTTGCATCGACCGCTGGTCGGCGCAGACGAAACAACTCGACCGGGGCGCGCGCGTCGCGATTCCCTTTGCCGCGTTCACCGCGAACCTCGACGACGACGAGTTCCAGCCGAGCTGCGTCGAAGTCGACCCGGCCACCGGGAACTACCTGATCCTGACCGGGCGCCAGCGGAGCCTGGCGGAGGTCACCCGCAACGGCATCGTCGTGGCCGTCGCCAAACTGCCGAGGCGCCTGCATTGGCAGCCCGAGGGGATCGCCTTCGGCGCCGACGGGTCACTGCTGATCGCCGATGAGGGCGACGATGGAGCCGCGCGGCTGACGATCTATCCGCGCCGGGA
Organism: Xanthomonas sp.; assembly: GCA_020693165.1. Lineage (GTDB taxonomy): Bacteria > Pseudomonadota > Gammaproteobacteria > Xanthomonadales > SZUA-5 > JADKFD01. The sequence goes on from JAIMJQ010000022.1 coordinate 35,139, forward strand.
CAACTAGTCAGCGAGAGTCAGTGGCATACCGACCGGAACGCTTTCTCGACCCGCGCCGGATCGGCCAGCACCGCGTAAAAGTCGTCGATGTAGCGTCGTGCGCTCCCGGCCTGCTTGTTGTCCAGCCCGTGCATGCCGCGAAGCAGTTCGGTGATGTCTTCGCGCTGGCGCAGGAATGGCTCGAAGCTCGCTTGCAGCTCGGCGAGGTCGCGACAGGGGCCACGATAGAGGCGCTGGCGCACCTTGCGAATGGGCAGTTCCGGCGCGGGCAGGGCTTCGGGCTTGTTGACGATTCCCGACAGGTCGAAATCGTACGGAACCGGCACCAGTTTGCCGTCGGCGCGCGCGAACGGCACGATGTTGTGGCAACAATCACCGTCGACGGGTGGGGCGACGGCCGACCAGTCGGTGTTGCCGATGAAGTACTCGAAGACTTCGACGAGGGCCAATGCGCTCTGGTCGTAACGCGCCCGATCGATGCGCGGGTCGGGGAGGACCTCCAGTCCCTGGCGCGCGGCGAATCGCTTTTCGTCCTCGATCAGCAGGCCAGGCTTGGTGATGATCTCGCGCTTGCGTTCCGAGTCGTAATAGGTTGCCTCGACGACGCGCACGCGCAGGCTGGTGTCGGTCAACAGGTTCAACACCCGATAGGCCGAATACTCGAGCCACAAGTACTGTTCATAGACGCCGCCCGGGTCGCAGTGGGTCACCAGCTTCAGCTTGTTCTGCCCCGCAAATACGGTGCCTTCGAGGCCATCGGCCGCGAAGTTCAGCAGCAGCGGCTTGAAGCTGCAATTCGCTGCCCGCGACCGGCCGCGCACGCGGACGCCGAGATCGATCGCGGCCTCCCTGCCGCTGGCATCGGTGTACACCACGCGCCCGCCCTGGAATTCGCGCTCGCCGCTGCCGCCGCGAAACAGCTTGGAGAACGGCGCCTCCAGGCGCAAGCGCAACGGTTCATCCGTCGTGAACAGCGGCGTCGGGGACGCCGCCGCGTCCTCGGCGAATGCAGGGCTCGCCGAAAACCACCCCCACAGGCCAGCGATAGCCAACTGCAGGACCAGCCAGCGCCAATTGGAATGGACTCGCATTTGGCGCTCCTCAGTGGTCGCTGCAGTTGCGGATACTAACGACGCAGCGATTCACCGGCAGGGTTTTGGCGCAAGCACCCACGCGACGCGCAGCGCGCGTCAAACGGGCTACGATCCATTAACCGCGTGCGCGCCGGGGAAACCCGACCATGCGATTGAGCTCTTCGTCCCACAACTTCAGCTGCGCACTCTTGAGGCTGGTCCACAGCGTCAGCCGTGGCGCCTTCTGCAGCATCGGGTGCGAGAAGAATGCCTCGCGCAGTCGGTAGTTGGGGATGCGACTGGCCAGGTGATGGATGTGGTGATAGCCGATGTTGCCGGTGAACCAGTGCAGCCAGCGCGGCAGGTCGTAGTAGGAACTGCCGGCGACCGCGGCCTCTTCGGCGCTCCAGTCCTTCTGGCGCACCCAGTAGGCGTGCTCGAAGGTGTGCTGGACGTAGAACAGCCAAACGCCGAAGGCGCCGGCGATCAGCAGGATCGGCAGGTGCACCGCCAGCACTACCTGCCAGCCAACCCAGTAGACGACGGCGCCAATGCCGACCACCAGCACCAGGTTGTTCCACCAGACGCTGTGCCATTCCTTCTTCCAGGAACGCGGCAAATCGAACGGGAAGCGGTGCTTGATGATGAACTGGTAGGCCGGCCCGATCAGCAGCAGCACCGGCGTGGCGCGGTAAAAACGGTAGCAGAAGCGGCCGAAGCGCGACTTTTCCAGATACTCGCGCACGGTCAGCGTGTCGACATCGCCGAACTCGCGGCGGTCGAGATTGCCCGACGTGCCGTGGTGCACGAAATGCGTCTTGCGCCAGTAGCTGTAAGGGAACATGGTGATGACGCCGAGGCAGGCGCCGAGCGCATTGTTGGCGCGCGCGCTGGCGAAGAACGAGCCATGGCCGCAATCGTGCTGGATGATGAACAGGCGCACGTAAAGGCCTGCGGTCGGCAGCGCAAGCAGCAGGATCCAGAGATACGACCAGCCGCTGCTGGCGCCATGGATCATCAGCAGCCACAGCGCGATGAACGGAATCAGGGTGTTGGCGATCTGCCAGAGCGCGCGGCCCAGCAGCGGCTTGGCGAAGGGTGCGCAGAGCTGGCGCAGGTTGACGGGCTTGCCCGGTTCAGCGTCGGTCACGTTCGGTCTGCAACTTGAGGAGACTTGTATATTCTCCGGTGAACAGGCGTTTACAGCAATCATTCGAAAGTTGTCGTTGTGCCAGGTTTACGTTTCTTGCTCGGTGCAGGCGGCACGGGGCACGGGGCACGGGGCACGGGGCACGGGGCACGGGAAGGTTCGCACGAAGCCGTGCTCTTGTGGGTCCAGACTTGTCTGGCGCGTGCCGCTCTTGTGGGTCCAGACTTGTCTGGCCCGTGCCGCTGTTGTGGGTCCAGACTTGTCTGGACGCTTTTCGCAATCCGGGGGGAGAGCGTCCAGACAAGTCTGGACCCACAAAAGCGGTGGGATACGGCATTTTCCGTGCCCCGTGCCCCGTGC